>CAMTMX010000020.1 GCA_947073495.1 uncultured Porphyromonadaceae bacterium | reverse complement strand
CTTTCGTTCTGTTATTATGGAACCCCATAACGCCATCTCTCATACTCAAAATTTACTCGAAAATACTCTCTAAATCTTAACATAAGTCAAATCCAAACACTCTCTAAGAAATATCTGAAACCACACAAAACACCCAAACCGTATGCCTCTCAACTTTCATCTTCGGCACACGGCTCGAAAGTGACAAGTTTCTTTATCAAATCCCCGGGTAACGGAGTGTTCAACGGACCATCCACAACAGACTGCTCATCGAAAGATTTAGTATCGTAAGGGAGATCGTCATTAAAATATACCACAGCAGGCACTTCTCCCCTTACATTATCATGGTTGCGCCAGGAGGTGATACATTCACTCACAACAACCATGTTCATCTGTTCCTTTGCATTCCATACATAATCAGCTATGGGGGTGATTACATCCCTATCGATTTTCTCAATTGCCTCAATCTTACCTTTCAAATCTCCCTTCCTCGCCATCGAGGCGGCACATTCCACATGCAGAAAAACAAATTCATATCTTTCTATCGCCATTATTGCCGCAAACGACTTTTCCCGCAATATTGAATCCATACCCTCCGACATTCCTGCGATCTCAACAGGTTTAAGCAAAGCCATTTTGCCAATCCCTTTCACTGACGGATGAGAAGATATGACAACGCCATGTCCGGAAAATTTAGGCAATATAAAATAACCGGGAGACACACTACTGTTGGAACGGCTCCCTGATTTGCCGAATTCCGTCAAATCCTCCACACATGGCATCCCCTTTTTAGTGTCATACCCCAAAAGCGACAATATGGCATTTTCTCTGGTCAGGGCAACATCATCAGATAAAGCCTTGATACTTCCGCAGCATCCACACTTTGCAAGGGCATCGAGCGAGGGGGTGTCGGCAAGCATAAGTGGAGTTTTTCCTCCCAACTTTTCATCCGGGATATCAGCGATGCCGGAAGCTACGATAAAGAAAGTCTTCATGTGTCTATCTCTTTGTTAATTAATACTGCTTTCGAAAGCTAAAGTTGAATAAAAACTTTAACGATCTCATCCTTTTTGCAATAGCAAAAATAATCATTTTTATCCATCTCTCCAATATCATTTCATACGCAATTAAAATGTATTTGGTTTTCAGTCCCATTTTTATTACCTTTGCATGAGTTTTTGGCAACATGGCATAAAAAGCCTATTCTATAGCCTCATATTGTTACGCCATAATAATTTGCCATAAAATTTCTAATATTATAAAATTTGCAATCAATCATTTTTTAAAATGAAAATAAGGCGCATACTATTATCCCTTTTAATGTTATGTTCATTATCGGTTTTTGCGATGACCGATGATGAAGTCATCGCTTACATCAAGCAACAATCCGCCGCCGGCAAAACAGAGCAGCAAATCGGCAAAGAGCTTCTTGCCAGGGGTGTTACACCGGAGCAGGCTAAAAGGATCAAAGCCAAATTCGAAAGCCAAGGTGACCAAACTGGTCAAGTAGGCGGCGTTTCTCTTAGTTCATCGGGCACCAACGACCGCCTGCGCTCAAGTTCCGGCTCATCTCAATTTGTCGGGGAAGTGACAAAGGAACTTAGCGACGACACCAATCCCAATTATTCAGATGGCAGCCTGCGTCAGATCTATGGTCATCAGATTTTCAATACGCAGTCTCTCACCTTTGAACCCAATGAGAATATCGCCACCCCCCAAAACTACAGGCTTGGTCCCGGAGATGAAGTGATTATCGATATCTGGGGCAACTCTGAAGATCATTTGCGACAGACAATCTCTCCGGAGGGAAGCATTATGATTGAGCAAATAGGGCCGGTCTTCCTCAACGGAATGACAATAGCTGATGCCAACAAACATATCAAGAGCGCCTTCTCAAAGAAATATGCCGGAATGACTGATGCCGAGACCCAAATTCAGGTAACCCTTGGACAGGTCCGCACAATTCAGGTAGACATTATGGGAGAGGTGGCTACTCCTGGCACATTCATGATGTCGCCTTTCTCTTCCGTATTCCATGCACTTTATCGCGCAGGAGGCATCAACGACATCGGTTCTCTCAGAAACATCCAGGTGCTTAGGAACGGTAAAAAAATAGCCGGTGTCGACATATACCAATATCTCTTCGAAGGGAAAAGCGCAGGTAATATCCGATTGCAAGAAGGAGACGTGATTATTGTCCCTCCCTATGAACAACTTGTAAATATCGACGGCAATGTAAAACGTCCGATGTTTTATGAAATTAAACCGGGAGAAACAATCCAGACTTTGATTGACTATTCCGGCGGCTTTACCGGTGACGCCTATTCAGGGATGGTGCGTCTGACCCGCCAGTCGGGAGAAGGTAGCGAGCTCTACAACATCGACCGTGAAGAATTTGCTTCTTACCGCTTGAAAGACGGAGATATACTCACCATAGGCACGGTCATTGACCAGTATGCAAATCAAGTTGAACTAAAAGGTGCCGTATATCGCCCCGGAACATTTGCAATCGGCAAAGGTCTCTCAACGGTGAAAGATCTGATCACTAAAGCAGACGGACTCACCGAGGACGCTTATACCGAACGCGCCCTGCTTTACCGGGAAGGTCCGGAACTTCAACTTGAAGTGATGTCTTTAGATCTGAATGCTATCCTTAAAGGGACCAAACCTGATGTTGCTTTAAAGAAAAACGACCTGCTTGTGATTTCAAGCTTTGCTGAAATTCAGCAACAGGGCACACTTTCCATTCAAGGGGAAGTGGCTATGCCCGGCACCTATCCCTTTGCGGAAAATATGAGTCTTGAAGACCTCATCCTTCAGGCGGGAGGACTCCTTGACGGAGCGTCAACAGCCCGTGTGGACATATCCCGAAGAATTGTAAACCCGACTTCAGCAACTCCGACAGAGCAACTTTCTGAAAATTTCACGGTATCTGTCATCGGAGGTCTTGCCCACAACGAGGGAGAAAAATTTATCCTCAAACCCTACGATATGGTGCAGGTTCGTAAGAGCCCGGGCTATGCAGATCAAGAATTGGTTGAACTTAAAGGAGAAATCCTTTTCTCCGGCAACTATGCCATTGAAAAACGCAACGAGCGTCTTTCCAGCCTGATCAGCCGTGCAGGAGGGCTAATCGAAGGAGCCTACGTAAAAGGGGCACAGCTCACCCGAAAACTTACTGAAGAGGAATATAAAATCCGTCAGGAAACTCTCCGCATGGCAATGTCCAACAGCCAGGCAGGCCAAGGAGACTCTATCGCCCTCAGCAAAATTGATGTTGCAGATCACTATAGCGTAGGCATAGATCTTGAAAAAGCTCTTGCATATCCGGGGAGCACATACGATGTAGTTGTAAAAGCCGGAGACGTGCTCTTTGTTCCGGAACAACAGAGCACCGTCAAAATTGCAGGCGATGTGATGTTTCCAAACACCGTTGTCTACGTTCCCGGGAAGAAACTCAAATATTATGTGGAACAAGCCGGAGGATATGGACAACGGGCGAAGAAAGGTAAAGCTTTCATAGTCTATATGAATGGATCTGTTGCAAAAGCAAAACGAAACACACCAATAGAACCCGGTTGCCAGATTATCGTTCCGACCAAACCCAACACAGGCGGTACAGACTGGACTAAGATTCTTGCATTTGCAACAAGCTTCAGCTCTGTGGCTACAATGGCAGCGACAATCACCAATATTTTCAAATAAGTCATACACCCGCGGCGTTGCCGCATGCTGATTCTCTTGTCAGCTAAAAAGAAACGTCTATGCAGGAAGAACAAGATTTTATCGACAATAACGACGACGAGAAAGAGATAGACCTTCTGGAACTTGCTTCTAAACTTTGGGCTCAGCGTAAGAAACTTGCAGTCTGGAGCATTTGTGGAGCCGTGATCGGTCTCGTTATTGCATTCAGCATACCGAAGGAGTATACAACCACAGTCAAACTCGCTCCGGAGACCACTGACGCAAAAGCTGCCGGAGGAGGACTGAGCGCACTCGCATCCATGGCAGGATTCGGGTCGATTTCATCAGGGGTTGACGCTGTGTATCCTCAGTTGTATCCGGATGTAGTGGGGTCGGTTCCTTTCACCACAAGTCTTTTCGACGTGGAGGTCAAGACTAAAGAAGACGGTCAGGAATTCACAGTCCGTCAATATCTTGAAGACGAGACCAAGGCTCCCTGGTGGAGTGCCGTGATCGGAGCCCCTTTCAAACTTATCGGAATGCTGAAATCTTCTGAAGAAGAGGAAGACCCGGAGGGAAGAAAAGTCAACAACTTCCAATTATCTCAGGATGAGAACAAGCTTGTGGAAGCCCTCAATAACAGAGTCAGCGCAAGCGTTGACCAGAAAACCAGTGTTGTCACCATCACAGTCAACATGCAGGATCCTCTTGTATCGGCAATCCTTGCCGACACTGTGGTGAGCCGTCTTCAGGAATACGTAACCCAATACCGCACAAACAAGGCGCGCAAAGACCTCGAATATGCCGAGACCTTGAATGAGGAGGCGAAAGCTGAATATTATAAGGCACAACAACGATATGCCGAATATCTCGACAGCAATCAGGGGCTTGCCTTGCAGAGAGCACAGATCACTCGCGACCGCTTGGAGAATGAGACTTCTCTTGCTTTCAATCTTTACAATCAGACAGCCCAGCAAGTGCAGAAAGCAAAAGCAAAGGTGCAGGAGACTACTCCGGTATATGCTATCATCACTCCGGCAACCGTGCCTGTTAAAGCTTCAAGCCCTAAAAAAGTCATGATTCTTGTAGGCTTCACATTCCTTGCGTTTGTGGCATGTGCAGCATGGATATTATTTATCCAGCCTTTGCTCCTCGAACGGAAGGATAAAGCCGCAGAAACTGTAGAGACATCTGATAAAAACGAATAAAAAAGGGGAAATGAATAAATAAGGGAATGGGGATAAGATCTATATTGATTATTTTGACAATAGCAGGAGCCTCGGATTTTTCCGGGGCTTTTGCTCAATCTACGGCTCAGTACGACCTTTCATCCATCATAAAAGGGGTTACTGCCGAGATTGCCGATACGGTCTCAGATTTCAATGACAATGTCGGCTTCGAGAGTGGATATAGCGCAAAAGCCGGGAATATTCTTGACAATATAATTTATGGAAGTCCAAAATCTGATAAAAAATCGGCTTCGTCTGCATCCGTTCTTGACTTCATGGCGAATGCCTATATCCACCACGATTTTTATCAGACAGGAAAATGGGACGATGCCGAAGATTTCTCTTATATCACCAAAAATATAACACTACCCCCCTACGACCCCAATGACTTTTACCGCCCGGTGTGGGGTAGAATAACATCCAATTATGGTTTTCGGAAATCATTTGGCAGGATGCACAAGGGAATAGACTTGGCTCTCAATGTCGGAGACACCGTAAGGGCTGCTTTACCGGGGGTCGTGGCTCGTGTAGGGTACGATGCCGGTGGATATGGTCATTTCGTTGTAGTGGTTCATAACAATGGCATGGAAACCCGATACGCACATCTTCAGAAAGCCGTTTCCTCACCAGGAGAGAGACTCAATGCAGGCGAACCTCTCGGACTTGGTGGAAACACAGGGAACTCGACAGGACCTCATTTACATTTCGAAATCCGATACAGAGGGTCTGCAGTAGACCCGGCATCGGTATTCGATTTCTCAAGGAGATCCATTAAACATACATCAAAAACTAAAGGGAGATGACCTCGAAAAGTCATCTCCCTTTAGTTTCATTTGGCCGTTGGTTGTTAGTTGTTCGTGAATTTATAGTATGTGGTGTATCGTTCAAGAGCAATTTGAAGCTCCGCATGACACCTAAACCCTAAACTCTCAACCTTAATCAGGCGTCGATATTTGCATATGTCGCATGTGCCTCGATAAATTCACGGCGTGGTCCGACCTCTTCTCCCATAAGGATTGAGAACGTGCGGTCTGCTTCAGCAGCATTGATGAGGTTCACCTGTTTAAGCATTCGGTTTTCCGGATCCATGGTGGTTTCCCAAAGCTGTTCCGGATTCATCTCACCAAGACCTTTGTAACGCTGGAGCACCATCTTGTCGCGGTTTCCATCGCAATTGACATCCACAAAACGCTGCACCTGCTGCTCATCCCATGCATATTCCTGGATTTTGGTCTTTCCCTTTGTGCTGCATTTATACAAGGGGGGAGTTGCAATATAAAGATAACCGTTTTCTATTATCGGACGTATCTTGCGGTAGAAGAATGTCATCAACAATGTCGCGATGTGAGCGCCGTCGACATCGGCATCGGTCATGATGATAATCTTGTGGTAGCGAAGCTTGGTCATGTTCGGCTCCTTTGAATCCTCCTCCGTTCCGATTGTTACTCCGAGAGCCTTAAACATATTGACAATTTCCTCGCTTTCAAACACCTTATGGTCAAGAGCCTTTTCCACATTCAGGATCTTACCGCGCAGCGGAAGGATTGCCTGATAATTGGGATTGCGCCCCTGCTTTGCAGAACCGCCTGCGGAGTCACCCTCGACAAGGAACAATTCGCATTCAACGGCATCTCTGCTCTTGCAATCGGCAAGTTTGCCGGGAAGTCCACCTCCCGACAGAGGAGACTTACGCTGCACTTTCATTCTCGCACTGTAAGCTGCATGACGCGCCTGTGCCGCCAGCATCACCTTGTCTACAATAGCGCGCGCTTGCTTGGGATGCTCCTCAAGATAATAACGAAGAGCCTCGCTCACCGCGGTCTGTACAAC
Source organism: uncultured Porphyromonadaceae bacterium (assembly GCA_947073495.1). Classification (GTDB taxonomy): domain Bacteria; phylum Bacteroidota; class Bacteroidia; order Bacteroidales; family Muribaculaceae; genus Lepagella. Next base: position 36,181 of record CAMTMX010000020.1, on the reverse strand, counting down.
TCCGGCGACTTCATTGTTGCCGAGCTTGGTTTTTGTCTGACCTTCAAACTGTGGTTCCGCCACTTTCACAGACACCACGGCTGTGAGTCCGTCGCGGAAGTCCTCTTTTGAAAGTTCAATCTTGAGTTTGTCGAGAAGATGATTGTCGTCTGCATATTTCTTTAGGGTTGTCGTAAGCCCCCTACGGAAACCGGTTAGATGCGTACCTCCCTCTATGGTGTTGATATTGTTGACATAGGAGAAAATATTCTCGCTGAACGACGTGTTGTAGGTCATCGCAACCTCAACAGGGACTCCGTTCTTCATCGTGTTGAGATGGATAATATCGTCAATCAGCGGCTCTTTTCCCTGATCAAGATATTTTACAAACTGCTTAAGACCTTCGTCGCTATGGAAAATATCCTGGCGATAATTGCCGTTCTCATCCATCTCCCGCATATCCGTAAGCGTCAATGTGATGCCTGCGTTAAGGTACGCAAGGTCTCGGAGACGGTTGGCAAGAGTCTCGTAGTCATAGACCGTTTCTGTAAATATGGAAGCATCAGGATGGAAGATCACGGTTGTTCCGGTATGGTCCGTATCCCCGATCACCTTAAGATCGCATGTCGGCTTGCCATAAGCATATTCCTGCATGTGGATCTTGCCGTCTCGGTGAATCTCTGCGCGCAGGTAATCACTCAGAGCGTTGACGCAGCTGACACCAACACCATGAAGACCACCGGAAACCTTATAAGAGCCTTTATCGAACTTACCACCTGCATGGAGCACAGTGAGCACCACCTCCAATGCCGGCTTATGCATCTTTTCATGCATGTCTACAGGAATACCACGTCCGTTGTCGACAACTTTTATAGAATTGTTCTCAAGAATTGTAACCTCTATATGATTGGCATAGCCGGCAAGCGCTTCGTCAATCGAGTTGTCGACCACCTCATATACAAGATGATGCAATCCTCTACCGGATATATCGCCGATATACATCGCAGGGCGTTTACGCACCGCTTCAAGACCTTCAAGCACTTGGATATTATCAGCTACATAATCTTTCGGCTGGGTTTCTTGCAGTTCTATTTCTTCTGCCATATTTTTATATAAATCAGTATTTTGCGTTCCTATTTCAAAACAGGGTCCAATCAAACCCTATTTCGTTACAAAATTAATAAAAAAATCCGTCTTTTCAAAATCTATCTCTCAATCAACAGCTCATCCAAAAAAGACTTCCCCACATACCTCCTTCTTGCAAGATTTGCGTTGGTTAGCACGCAATAACAAACTTCAAATACACGAAAAAGCTCAATATTATTCATATTGAGCTTTTCATTTGAAAATTAATACTGTATCAATTGCGGATACGGTCGTTGAAGGCGGAGAGCGCCGCCTTGGCTCCTTCTCCGATGGCTATAACTATCTGTTTGTAAGGAACTGTGGTCACATCGCCGGCTGCATATATCCCCGACGTGGCGGTACGGCAACAATCGTCAACAACAATTTCACCTCTTGGCGTAACCGCAACCTGACCGGCAAATATCGCACTGTTTGGAAGTAATCCAATCTGTACGAACACTCCGTCTTCAGGATAAACCTTAGACTCCCCGGTGTTCCTGTCTTTCACAAGCAATCCGGAAAGCTTAGTGCCGTCCCCTTCAACAGCCTCTACCGCCATTGATGTCAAAATCTCAATATTCGGTATATTCTTTGCCTTATCGATCAATACAGTGTCGGCCTTCAATGTGTCAAGAAACTCAAATACAGTCACCTTCTTGCAAATTCCGGCAAGATCTATTGCAGCCTCAATTCCTGAATTGCCCCCTCCTACTACAGCAACATCCTTTCCGGCATAAAACGGTCCGTCGCAATGCGCACAAAACGCCACGCCTCTGCCGATATAGTCAGATTCTCCAGGAACGTTCAGTTTTCGCCAACTTGCGCCTGTGGCTATAATGACCTGGGAAGCCTTAAACACTTCTCCACCTTTTACCTTTACACGTTTTTCTTCGCCCGTGAAATCAACCTCTTCCACCGAACGTTGATCATAGATCCTGACATTATTGTCATCAAGATATTTCTGAAGATCAGCAGCAAGATTCATTCCTGTTGTGATAGGTGCAGAAATTAGGTTTTCTATGCCGGTCGTTTCCCTTACCTGTCCACCGACCGTACCTGCGACTATAGCCACATCCAACCCTTTTCTGGCACTATAAATGGCAGCCGAGGCACCTGCAGGTCCGCCTCCTATTATCAGGATATCCGACTTAACCTCAATATCCTTGCCTCCAACCGGTTCGCTGCCTACCTTTTCCTCCAACTTGGCAAGCAGTTCTCCCAAAGATCCCCTACCGACATGAAGCAACGATCCGTTGGCAAAAACGGTCGGCACAGCCTGCACATGCAAAGCTTCCGCCTCCGCGGGATTCATCGCCCCGTCGACAATCTCAACTTCCAGATTAGGATTATAAAGAGCCATCACATCACATGCCTGAACCACATCCGGACAGTTTGTACATTCGAGCGAAACAAACACACTGAGCTGTATCCTGCCTTTCAAAGCGGCAATTCTACGTGCGGTGGCATCATCAGGCAGATTTTTACCCTGACCATCTGAATTGAGAACAGCAAGCAAAAGGGAAGTAAATTCGTGGCCTCCGGGAATGCACCGGAACACAATTCCGGTCGGTTCCCCCGACCTAAAGATCGAAAACCGTGGACTTACCCCCTCCATATCAGTTGTCTTTACCTGAAGGCGGTCTGAACATGACGCCACTTCGGTTATAAATTCCTGCATTTCCTTTGTTTTAGCTTCTTGCGGATCTCCTGCAAGTTCAAAACGGATATCTTGTTTAAGCGAGGCAAACACTTGTGTCACCTGTGCGAGTATATCTTTGTCTAACATATTTCTTTGAGTTGTGAGATTTGAGTTGTAATGCACTCACTTCGTTCGTGCCACACTCAAGACCGGAATCAATTTCTAATATCATTTAAACCACAAAAGAGGCTAAAAGATCCGGCTGATTACCGAAACCTTTTAACCTCCAGATCATATAACTGTAATTCGTATGATTATGCGTATTAAAGTTTTCCGACAAGATCAATGCTTGGCTTGAGTGTCTCCGCCCCCTGTTTCCATTTGGCCGGGCAGACATCACCCGGGTGAGATGCCACAAACTGTGCAGCCTCGACCTTGCGGAGGAGTTCGTCGGCATTACGACCGATGTTATTGTCCTGGATTTCTGCAATCTTGATCTTTCCTTCCGGATTGACCACGAATGTGCCACGATAAGCCATCCCGTCCTCCTCAATCATCACGCCGAAAGCACGTGAGAGAAGTCCGGTCGGATCGGCGAGCATAGGATATGTGATTTTCTTGATACGATCAGAGGTGTCGTGCCAAGCTTTGTGCACGAAATGGCTGTCAGTGCTCACGGAATAAACCTCGACGCCCATTTTCTTAAACTGATCATATTTCGAAGCGAGATCCTCAAGCTCTGTCGGACAGACAAATGTGAAGTCTGCAGGATAGAAAAAGAAGATTGCCCATTTTCCTTCAACATCTTTGTTGGTGACTGTGACGAACTTGCCGTCGTGGTATGCCTGAACTTTAAATTCAGGCAACTGCTGGTTGATAATTGGTTCCATTATTTCTGTTTTGTATTTTTTAATTTTAGTTTATAATCAAGGTTAAATTCGCCCGATTTCGGGATTATATACATTAGCTTTCTATTCTTCATCTGAGCCGAATTTCAAATCCGTATTCACCGATATAACACGATTTATTAATTACAAGTTCCGACATAAATCTCAATTTAACTAAGGATTAACAAGCTTTATTGTTTGTTTAGGAATTCGCCCCCAATCGCCGACAGATGACGGAAAGATGATGGTGAAAGTTTGAAAACTTCTCTCCTTAATTATGTGTTTAATGAAAAAAGTGTTAATTTTGCGCCCAAGTATAAACACCCAAGTACAAACAAGTGTCGCAGCCCGACGCCTCCCCTGCTTGCCAAGCATGGGTGCTAAAAATCACATCAAGATGAAAAATCTGGTAATCGTCGAATCGCCTGCCAAGGCAAAAACCATAGAAAAATTCCTCGGCAAAGACTTCTCAGTCATGTCGAGCTACGGTCATATACGCGACCTTCAGAAACATGGCTTCAGCATAGACGTGGATGATGACTTCAAGCCTATCTATGAGATTCCCGAAGACAAAAAGGAACTTGTAAAGAAATTGAAAAAGGCAGCGAAAGAGGCAGAAACCGTCTGGCTCGCATCTGATGAAGACCGCGAAGGAGAGGCAATAGCCTGGCACCTCGCGGAAGTTCTCAACCTTGACCCTGCAACTACAAAGAGAATTGTCTTCCACGAGATCACCAAACCGGCGATTCTCGAGGCTATTGAACATCCGCGCACGATAGATATCGACCGCGTAAATGCCCAGCAGGCACGCCGTGTGCTCGACAGGATAGTCGGATTTGAACTAAGTCCGGTGCTCTGGAAGAAAATCAAACCGTCGCTATCTGCCGGACGTGTACAGAGTGTTGCCGTACGCCTGATATGCGAACGTGAAATTGAGATTGATAATTTCACTCCTGAACAGTTTTTCCGGGTGACATCCGTTTTTTCTCACGAAGGAGACGGCAAGTCTGTGAAAGCTGAACTCTCCCGGCGTCTCGCCGACGAAAAGGAGGCACGCGAGTTTCTCAATATCTGCAAGACTGCCAAATTTGCCGTTGCCGAGGTGGCTGTCAAGCCTATTAAAAGATCTCCATTCCCTCCATATACCACATCCACTCTCCAACAGGATGCTTCGCGCAAACTCGGATTTTCAGTAAACCAGACCATGATGATCGCCCAAAAACTTTATGAAGACGGAAAGATCACATACATGCGTACTGACTCCACCAACCTTTCCGACATGGCTTTGCGCGATATCTCAAATGAGATCAAGTCTTCTTTAGGCGACAATTACCTTAAGACACGCCATTACCACACCAATTCAAAAGGTGCTCAGGAAGCGCATGAGGCGATACGCCCCACCTATATTTCCAACCACACCATCGACGGGACGACTCAAGAAAAAAGACTGTATGAATTAATATGGAAACGTGCCGTGTCGTCTCAGATGGCTGATGCAGAGATTGAAAAAACCAATGTGGAAATTTCTATTTCAGGCTCTTCCGACTCATTCAAGGCGGAAGGGGAAGTAGTGACATTCGAAGGATTCCTCAAAGTATGGAAAACCGAGAATGCGCGCGACCGCGAGTTTGCAGAACTCCCTCCCATGAAAGCGGGAGATACCCTTGAAGCCAATGAAATAACCGCCACAGAACGATTCTCTCAGGCACCGGCAAGATATTCGGAAGCTTCGTTGGTGAAAAAAATGGAAGACCTGGGAATTGGCAGACCTTCCACCTACGCCCCGACAATTTCCACTATTCAGGCGCGCGATTATGTGCGCCGGGGAGAGAAAGAAGGTGTGAAACGTGACTACGAAGTTCTGTCTCTTAAAGAGGGGAAAATTTCAAAGGAGACCCTTTCTGAAAACACCGGCAGCGAAAAAGGGAAGCTTGTGCCAACAGACGTAGGCATGATCGTAAACCGATTCCTGACTGAATATTTTCCTGACATTCTCGATTATAATTTCACTGCAAAAGTGGAAGAGAAATTTGACGATATCGCAGAAGGCAAACTCGGATGGCAAAACGAGATTTCAGATTTCTATGGCAATTTCCATCCAAATATCGAGGAAATCAATTCTCTCAGGATGGAAAGGAAGGTGGGCGAGCGACTCCTTGGCAATCATCCTGACACCGGGAAACCAGTCTATGTGAAGATCGGAAGATTCGGTCCCGTGGTGCAGATCGGGGATGCTACCGATGAGGAAAAACCCCTTTTCGCAAGCCTGCGCGGAGACCAAAGTCTCACATCAATCTCTCTTGAAGAGGCGTTGAAACTGTTTGAACTTCCACGCACAATCGGAGAATTTGAAGGAGAACCTGTCATTGCCGCCATAGGAAAATTCGGACCATATGTGAGACACGGAAAAATGTTTGTCTCAATTCCCAAAAGCCTTACTGCACAAGGGATCACACTTGAAGAGGCGGAAGAATTGATCCTTGCAAAAAGAGAGGAAGAGGCAAACCGCCTGATAAAAGCTTTCCCAGAAATGCCCGGGCTTGAAGTGCTCAACGGGAGATATGGACCATACATCGCCTATAAACCTGAAGGTGCAAAAAAGGCTGCCAATTACCGCATACCTAAGACCACAGATGCAACATCTCTCACCTTCGAGGATGCCAAGAAACTGATGGAAAGCCAAACCTCATCGGCGTCATCCGGCAAAACCTCCACGAAGTCTGCAGCCAAATCTAAAGCTAAATCAACATCTAAATCTTCCGATAAAAAGTCTAAATAATTAGCTTAAAACACATAAAAACGGGATAAAATTACACCAAGGTGTAATTTTATCCCGTTTTTATTGTCTATATATTATACGGCATCATCCTGCCTGACTCTCCCGGTAAATCTCAATTATGAAAACAGAAATGAAAAAACAATACTTTTTTCTTACCCTTTCTCTCCTTATCTTTAACGCATGCGGCGACACCCCACGTATAACCAACACCCCTCCAAATCCCGGAACCACTCCGACTCCGGAAATAACCGATTATTATGTAAGCCCCTCTTGTTCTGAATGCAAAACAGAAGTAAAGACAAACAAAGGAGGCGGAGCGGATAATATCCTTGGCAAGGGTTATGACGTCACAGGAGATTATCTTGCTGAATCTTCTCTGCGTCCGCAAGTTATTGATTTAAAAAAGCAGGCTGCCGAGGATCTTATTGTAGCGTTCAGTGCTCCCGCATCCAGCATTGGAGATATAATCTCAGGAAAAAATCCCTCTGAATTTTTATCATCGCTGATGGCTGACGCAGGTCTTGATCCAAATATCGGCTACGGAGAAACCTGTTTTAACGCCACCCTAAACACACTCTCTTCAAACGCGACATACATTCTATCAAACAACTGGATCCGCTCAGAGATTGTCAAAGTCCACGCAACCCAATATTATATTCAGCATACATTGACTGATGAATTTATAGCTGATACCGCCTCTCTGAAACCGAGCGCATTGATAGAGAAATATGGCACCCATTTTCTTGTGAATGCTTCCCTCGGCGTGTCGGTAAGGACGTTATATGGAGCTTACGTAGACGGAACCTCATCTGAAAAAGTCGCTTTGGCATACAAAGGATACCAATTTTCCGAGCAAGCACTTATCGACAAGCTCGGTCCCGACCTGTCGCTGACACTTGCCGGGGTAAACAATTACGGAGCAACCCTGACAAAAACTTTTTCGGGAGGCGACACTTCACTCATTGAATATGATTCACAGACCGGCAAATTAGGCGACACTTCATCTTGGCAAGAATCTATGAATCATGACAACCTCGCACTGATAACTTTGTCGGAAGGCGATATCCGTCCTCTTTCCGACGCGATTAAAGACCAATCATTAAGCCGACAGGTTGACATTGCGATATCGAACTATATCAAAAACAGTAAAATTAAAGCGGAATCTACTGTGCCGCTTCTACAAAACACCAACGGGCGTGTCTACCGTTACGTCACAAGCTATGACGAATCATTACAACTTGCAGATAAAGGGGGACTTAAATTTTATGGTGTGCTCGGCAGCCTCTACAAAAACATGACAAACGGAGCAATCCCCCTGTATTCTCATGTATCTACCGACGGAAATCAAATTCTCTCACTAATCCAGCCCACAAACGATTGGGAACGTATAGGGTATGTAATGAAGGAACGAACCGACAACACAGTATCACTGTATGAAATCAGCGACGGGACAAGGTTTGCTTACACTATCGAGGCTGCCAACAGCTACGGACCTCGTAACGAATGGCATCCCACAGGGGTAGTCTTCTATCTCCTTCGCCCCTGAGAAACTGTTTAAAATTTATTTTATCTTGTCATTGAGGTCTTTGCGGCATCTTTATGATATTTATTCAGTCGTTATGAATCCCATAACACCTTCATAAATATCAAAAATCTACATGATAAACATTCTCTCAATTCCTTCGACAAATTAATTTAAACAGTTTCTGAGAATTATAATAAAATCGAAACGGAGCATAAGACACGGCGCCTTATGCTCCATTTCGATTTTATTAGCGGAACTGCTAACGCGAAAGCAAATATGATTTAAACGCTTCAAAATCTGCGGGTAGAGCCACCGACTGCTTCTTGCCACGCATGAATGCGGCGAGACGTTCCGGAATCTCAATCTCTTTACCTGTGATTCCCTCGACGGTAGCCTTGAACTTGGCAGGATGGGCAGTCTCCAGAAATATACCGATCTCCCCGGATTTAAGGTTTTCCTCAAGAGCCCTGTAAGCCACCGCGCCATGTGGATCAAGTTGATAGCCCGTTTTTTCCAATGCCTTCTTTACAGTTGCCTCTATCTGACAGTCGGAATAAGTGCAACCACTTATCTCGGCAGCGATAGCGTCATGGTCACGACCATAAAGATCAAGCACCCGGACAAAATTACTTGGATCTCCAACGTCCATCGCATTTGCAATTGTCTGAACAGACGGACGAGGATTATACTCCCCGGTCTGTAAATACTCATAGAAAATATCATTGGCATTATTAGCCGCTATAAACCGTTTTATCGGCAAGCCCATACGCTTGGCAATCAATCCTGCAGTGATATTCCCAAAATTACCGCTCGGAACACATATCACCACTTCATCCATATCTGCCCCCAAGGAAGCCAGTTGAGCCCAGGCATAAAAGTAATAAAACATCTGTGGCAAAAACCTCGCTACATTGATAGAGTTGGCTGATGTAAGCATCATCTTACCCGCAAGTTCGTCATCGAGAAACGCACGCTTCACAAGTGCCTGACAGTCATCAAACGTACCGTCAATTTCCAATGCCACAATATTCTGTCCGAGTGTAGCGAACTGCACTTCCTGAATAGGACTCACCTTCCCTTTGGGATAAAGCACAAACACACGGACACCATCCACACCAAGAAATCCGTTAGCCACAGCACTTCCGGTGTCTCCCGAGGTAGCGACAAGCACATTGACTATCCGGTCTTTATTATCGCGATTGAAATATCCCAACAGTCTTGCCATAAACCTTGCGCCCACGTCCTTAAACGCCAATGTGGGGCCATGAAACAGTTCAAGAGAATAGACTTTGTCCTTCACTTTCACCAAAGGTATCGGGAAATTCATTGCATCCAGCGTCAGTTCGCGGAGACTGTCAGCATCTACATCTTCCCCAAACAATGCATATGCCACCTCAAATGCCATCTCAGGCAACGTCATCGACGGAAGACGGTCGAAAAATTCTTTCGGAAGCTCAGAAATTCGTTCCGGCATGTATAGCCCGCGATCCGGGGCAAGTCCTTTTACCACCGCCTCTTCGAGAGACACTTCGGGCGCGTTGCCCATTGTACTACGATATTTCATTTTCTAAGAAACTCTTTTATAAATTCATCATCTTTAAGAAGACCGTACCCTCCTTCCAAGGCAGCCTTTTCAGAATATTTACTGACATCGTCCGGGAGGACATCACTCCGCATTATAACAAAAGGCACAGGATCGGAACTATGCGTCCGGATATTGCACGGAGTCGGATGATCCGGAAGCAATGCCACAGCCACTTCTTCCTCAAATTCTTTCAACGCCTCCATAAGGGGCCCCACGATTCTATGGTCAAGGTTCTCTATTGTTTTCTTTTTCAATATGGCATCTCCCTCATGCCCGGCTTCGTCACTTGCCTCGATATGAAGGAACACGAAATCTGCCCCATCATGCAATGCATCGAGAGAAGCCTTAAGCTTACCTTCATAATCGGTATCATAAAGTCCGGTGGCACCTTCCACAAGGATGGGGTTAAGACCGGCATATACCCCTATACCCATTATCAGGTCTACGGCAGAAATCACAACCCCCTTTTTCACTCCGAAAAGTTCTCTCATGGTTTTCATCGCCGGCTTATAACCGGGACTCCAGGGCCATATACTGTTTGCCGGATCTTTACCTTCAGCAATCCTCTTCAGATTGACAGGATGATTTGCAAGAACTTTTTGCGACTTCAATATCAAATCATTTATATAATCAGCAGTCTCCCGGGCTTCCTCTGTCTCCGCACACACCATTTTTTCAGACGCAGGCTGTCCCGGCACATCGTGGGGAGGGGTGGATATAATGCGTTTGTCGCCGTTTTTCACCTTCAGCAGATGTCGGTAACTGACACCTGGGAAAAACTCCGTTCTGCCGTCTCCAAGTGTCTCGTTGAGGGTAGTTATAAGTTCAGACGCTTCCTCGCTTGAGATATGACCGGCTGAATGATTTTTTATTGTTCCGTCTGGAGCGATACATATCAGATTGCAACGCATAGCCATCTCATCAGGTGCAATATCGATACCCATACTGGCGGCTTCGAGCGTGCCCCTGCCTTCAAACACATCCGGAAGATTATAACCCAAAAGCGAGAGATGGGCAATCTCGCTGCCGGGTGCGAAACCCGGAGGAACCGTGGCAAGCAGACCGTTTCTACCCCTGCACGCCAATTCATCAAGTGCAGGCGTGTCGGCAGCCTCAATAGGGGTCAAGCCCCCTAACTCAGGGCATGGCTCATCCGCCATGCCGTCTCCTAATATTATAATATGTTTCATCTTCTATAAATCAGAGAAATAGTCTTCTCCAGCAAGCCGAAAGGCAATATCAATGAGGAATGGATAATGTGGAATTGATAATTGATAATCATTTAATAAATGATTATCAATTATCAATTTTAAATTATTAATCATCTACCGGATGTTGGCGATGCTGATGATATCGGCAAACACACCCGCAGCCGTAACTTCGGCACCGGCTCCATATCCCTTGATGACCATAGGATATTCCATATATCGATCTGTGGTCAGAAGTATAACATTATTGCTTCCTTCAAGGTTGTAGAAAGGATGTGATGCGCCTACACGACGCAAGCCTACACTGAGTTTTCCGTTATCAAATGATGCGACAAAGCGGAAATGTTCGTCAGCAGCCTCTGCTTCTGCTCTTTTCTTTTCAAACTCATCGTCAAGTGTCGCTATTTTGGAAATAAAGTCTTCAGCTTTCCCCACAAACATCTCCTCCGGAATAAACAGGTTCTTCTCGACATCTTCCTGGCTGACCTCATAACCTGCCTCACGTGCCAAGATTACAAGTTTGCGGATCACATCCGTGCCTGACAGGTCGATTCTGGGATCAGGCTCTGTATATCCCTCTTCCTTTGCCATCTTTATTGCCTTGCTCAAAGGGACATCCGCAGCAAGGACATTGAAAATATAGTTAAGCGTACCTGAAACGACAGCCTCAATTTTCAAGATCTTGTCGCCGGAATTTATCAACGAATTGATAGTATTAATAATAGGCAATCCGGCACCGACATTTGTCTCAAACAGATATTTCACATCTTTACGGCTTGCCGTATTTTTAAGAGCAATATATTCCGAATAGTCAGACGATGCCGCTATCTTATTGGCTGCCACCACGCTGACATTGTGCGAAAGCAGATCATTATAGAGAGCCGCTATATCTGTCGAAGCGGTGCAATCAACAAACACCGAGTTGAATATATTCATATTCAAGACCTCCCTCTTTATCATCTCTGGAGAAGCTGTTTTCCCCTCAGTTTCAAGCAATCTACGAAAGTCAGACACATCAATACCGTCACGATTGAAAACAGCTTTTTTGCTTGAAGCAATTCCAACGATATTGATACGCAGGTTCTTTTCCTTAAGAAGCTTTTCCTGCTGTTTTGAGATCTGTTGGAGAAGACTTTTCCCCACATTACCCACACCCACAAGAAACAGGTTGAGCACCTGGCAATCAGAAAGGAAGAACGAGTCATGTATAACATTGAGCGCCTTGCGAAGACTTTTACGCTCAATGACAAAAGATATATTGGTTTCCGATGCGCCCTGCGCACAAGCTATGACATTGATGCCGTTTCTTCCGACCGTGTTAAACAGTTTGCCGGCAAGACCCGTGGTATGTTTCATATTCTCACCCACTACAGCAACCGTGGCGAGATCTCGTTCCGCAACCACATCGTTAAACATGCCGGAGGCAAGTTCAGATGCGAATTCTTCCCTTAATGTGCGCACCGCAAGATCGGCGTCAGCATTTCTCACAGCAATGGTGGTATTGTTTTCACTTGCTGCCTGCGACACAAGGAAGACACTTACACCTTTTGCCGTCAATGCATTGAAGATACGGGAATTGACACCGATAACACCAACCATGCAAAGGCTGGTGATGGTGACAAGACAGGTGTCGTTGATTGAAGATATACCTTTAATCGCCTTGTCGCCCGGATTGTGTCGCGGCGAATCTTTACTGATGCGCGTACCCGGGGCAGAAGGATTAAATGTGTTTTTTACCAGAATGGGTATGTTTTTATGATAAACAGGGTAAATAGTAGGAGGATAGATCACCTTGGCTCCGAAATTACAAAGCTCCATAGCCTCGGTATATGTCAATTCGTCTATCACATAAGCAGTGTCTATCACTTTTGGATCTGCCGTCATGAATCCATCCACATCGGTCCATATTTCAAGGATCTCGGCATCAAGCGCCGCCGCCATAATAGCTGCCGTGTAGTCACTGCCACCTCGACCGAGATTTGTCACCTCCCCTTTGGAATCTGTTGCAAGGAAGCCACCCATCACAGCAGTATCCCATTCATAACAACAGACCTTTTCCTTAATCAGACGGTTGGTCAATTCCGAATCAAGCACTTGCGACCCATGTGGACCTTCCATCGTGCGTATGAAAGTTCGGGAATCAAAATGAGTGGCACCTTTGATAATGTTTGAAACGATCACGCTTGACAATCTTTCTCCATAGCTTACTATAATATCGAGAGCACGCGGTGAAAGGTCGTGAAGCAGCATCACTCCCTTATATATATTGCCAAGTTCGTCAAGCATCATCTTGATCATAGCCATGGTCGCTTCACGACGGGATTCAGGGACAACACCATCGATCACGGCGATGTGTCTCTCAACGATACGTGCATAAGAGTCAAGATAGGAGATATCGTCAGCAACCGCAAGTCTGGCTGTCGAGATGAGAAGATCTGTTATTCCGCCGAGAGCAGATACAACCACCACTTTTCTTCCCGGAGTCTCCTCCACTATCTTTTTGACATTTGTAAGACTTTTGACAGTACCGACAGAAGTGCCGCCAAACTTTAAAACTTTCATACTTTATTAATTTAAGTTTCGCAAGCTCACTTAAAGTTTGAGGGTAAAGAGGCAAAAGGTTGTTTCCATACTGGAATAATATATAAAAATAATATTACGATTTGAAGGTTAACCTTTCAACCATATAACCATATAACCCTCAACTTTCGCTTGCGAAAGTTGAATAATTAATATAATCGAATAACCACTAAGGCAAAATGAATTTAGTCGCCAAATTTAGTAAAATTAATCCGGATTGCAAACATAGCATATCAATATGCGCAAAATATTCATTATTTCCGTTACAAAAAACAACTTATTACAGGCAACCGACACTTTGATATACAAAAGAAAGACCCGGAGGAAAGTTTGTAGAGTATGGAATAAGAGACAAAACATTTTGAGAGCCGTTCCACCGTCTTATCGCAATCACTGCGCATCAACCGTACATCTATATCATCTATCCACAATGTCCCGGATTCCAAAACCCATTCAAACTCGTCCTCGCGAGCCTTCGAACAGACAAAACAGCACGGCAGGTATTCTGGCTTGTTCCCTGAAGGCTCCGCCTTCCCATGCGTCTGAATCCAGCGCACACAGTGACGATATAGTTGAGCCTGCAGTTTGTTTGGAACTCACAGCAGCGGGACTGCCCGGGATTCTCACCCGGTTCCCTTTTAAGCGGTCTGGAAGAACATCTCCCTCATCGCACCATACTTTTTGCAAAGTTACACAATTAGATGTCTTTCTCAAAATTTTCTCACCCTAAATCTATTATTTTTATAATAAATCGTTTTTCACAAAATAAATATTTCCGAATTTACTGTCCTTAAAATGTAAATAATACAGCCCCATTTTATAACAATATTGGTCAATTTGTCGTTTTTAAGAATAAAAATCACCTTTTATTGATTTTTTAGATAAAAAAATTTGCTTTTCGGGAATTATTATATTAATTTTGCATTCGAAAACAAGAAAACTGTTTATAGTTTTTAAGTTTTCTCAAAACAAAATGGAATATTCTCGCTTAAAAGCAGTATCAAAAAATACAAAATATTTCTTATTTGACGGGTACTGAAACAAATGGATAATTAGGTGTAAATTTAAAATTAGGGAACTGATAAAATCAATTAATTAAAGCGCAAATTGCCGGAACGTCGTGAGACGATCCGGCAATACTTTTTATAGTATGTTTACTTTTGGCATAAGTTAAGATTTAGAAAGAGTTTTTGAGATTGTTTTGAGACTGAGTGAAGGAGTTATGGGGTTCCATAACTCCTCAATGAAGACTTAAAACAAGCCCCAAAAGACTTCTAAAGATTTCTTAATGTTAAAAGTAAACATACTCTTATACCTTACTCCTAATTTGCGTGAAGGCCCGACTATACACTGACCTCCCCTTTTATCGCCGGCCAAGGATCATACCCTTCCAACGAGAAGTCTTCATATCTGAACTTGAAAATGTCTGTCACCTCTGGATTGATTTTCATAACCGGCAGTTTTCTCGGCTCCCTCTCCAATTGTGTCTTGACCTGATCCAGATGGTTTAGATAAATATGTGCGTCACCAAGAGTATGGATAAATTCTCCCGGCTTCAGTCCGCACACCTGCGCCACCATCATCGTCAGCAATGCATAACTTGCGATGTTAAACGGAATCCCAAGAAAGCTGTCGCCGCTTCTCTGGTAAAGCTGAAGCGACAGTTTCCCATCGTTCACATAAAATTGAAAAAGGCTGTGACAAGGAGGAAGGTTCATGTTGTCCAGATCCGCCACATTCCAACTGCTGACAATTATCCGCCGGGAATCCGGATTCTCCTTGATTGTGCGCACCGCCTCTGAAATCTGGTCGATAAACCCGCCATCATAACTCTGCCATGAACGCCATTGAAAACCATAGATATGACCGAGACTCCCATCGGGATCAGCCCATTCATTCCAGATTCTCACTCCATGATCCTGAAGATATTTCACATTAGTGTCTCCGGCAAGAAACCACAGAAGCTCATATATCACACTCTTGAGATGAACTTTTTTTGTAGTCAGAAGCGGGAAACCTTCGGAAAGGTCAAAACGCATCTGATATCCAAATGTGGAAATCGTACCTGTGCCCGTCCGATCTCCTTTCTTATGACCGTCTTTCAAAATGTGACGGAGTAGATCAAGATATTGTTTCATTTTGTTTGTGACATGATTTAATTCATCGGGTTTTTACCTTGCGGATGAGAGGAGTTACACGACGGTTGCGATTCAACTGGAAATGAATCGCATCGTTGGGACACACCTTAAGACAATCAAAACAACGCACGCATCTCGAATTGTCTACATATCTTCCCACAACCTTCACGCATTGAGATTTGCACACCTCCTCACATTTCATGCAATTGATACACTTGTCGGGGTCAATCTCAATGTGATAGAGGGTGAAATCATGAAAGCATCCCAATGCCGCGCCAATGGGACAGACGGTGTTGCAAAATCCCCTGCCCGTAAACAAAGCACACACTATGACAAGCAATGCCGAGACAATACCCGCCACAATGCCTGTGCCGACACTGACACCGAATGTGAGCCATTCCGACTCTTCCGTTGAGGGACGTATTGCCCCACAGATGTTGCGCATTATATTCCACGGCTCGATCCAATAAGAAATTGCAGCCGCCCCCATCAACAGACAGACAACATAGATGATGAGAATGTTATATCTGACCGGACGTGCCTTCTGATAGGAGAAGGGACGGTTTAAGAAGGGGATGAAGCGACGAAGCGGTATGACAATATCTTGCAATGTGCCCACCGGGCAAACAGAAGAACAGTATACCCTTCCTAAGATAAAAGTGATACACAGCCATATAATGATTGTCCCCATGCATGATGCAATCAGCGAGGGGACAATCTGAACTTTCTCCACCACTCTCACCATAGGATGCAACGCCGGACTCACGGCAAGATAAGCCACGGCTCCTATGAAGAACAGTGTCGACAATATGATTCTTATGGTGCGAAGGTCTTTCATCTCAAATCGGAATTAGACCCGCCGTGCGGGGTTCATCGGCGATTACCACGCTGCTTCTGCTGCTCGCGGAGCATTGCCTGCTGCTGCTTCTGCATCTCCTCTATGCGAGCCATGAATCCGCTTTTCTTCTTTGGTTTCTTGGCATTTTCCGCCATTGTCTTTCTTACGTCTTCCTCCTTAATTATAAACCGGAAGGCATAAGTCTGAGCAATCGTGATCAGGAGCGACAGGAAGTAGTAATAGGAAAGTCCTGCAGCATAGTTGTTGAAGAAGACCATGAAGAACACAGGCATCAGATACATCATCCACTTCATGCCGGGCATCTGTCCGGGAGAATTCTGCATGTTGACCCTGGTGTAGAGGATGTTGGTCACCGTCATGAGAAGACAGAACAACGAGATATGATTACCGAAATATTCAGTCACAAGAGGGATGTTGCCGCTCCATGAGATTATCGCATCCGGAGCTGCAAGGTCTTTAGCCCACAGGAAGCTCTGCCCGCGTAGCTCGATCGCCGACGGGAAGAACGAGAACATGGCGAAGAGGATAGGCATCTGGAGCAACATAGGAAGACACCCTGACATCGGGTTCGCACCGGCACGGTTGTAGAGCGCCATTGTCTTCTGCTGACGGAGCATGGCGTTTTCATTGCCGGGATATTTTTCATTAATCTCTTTGATATCAGGAGCAAGGATACGCATCTTCGCCTGGCTCTTATAGCTCTTATATGTGAGGGGGAAGAGCACAAGCTTGATGAAGATCGTCATGATCAGTATGATGATACCATAGTTGGAGATAAACGACCCGAGGAAATTGAAAATCGGTATAACCACACCCGTGTTGATCCAACGGAATATCGACCAGCCGAGCGGTATCAGCTTCGTGAGTTTCAAATCCTCGTCAGACACTGTCTTTTTATCGAGAGAAGAGAGGAGTGGGTAAAGGTTCGGTCCGATAAACAGGGAGAATGATGCCGGAACCTCTGCACGCCAGTCATAATCATTGACCACCGCCTGAGTGTCGAACTTTTTCAAGAGGTATGGGTCATTCTTAAGAAAGGTTGATTGGAAATCGGCAGTGTTGAAGGGACGCTCGCTAACAAGGACAGTGGAGAAAAACTGGTTTTTAAACCCGATCCAACGTATCTTTGCCTGACGGTCTTCATGATCGGTCTTGCTTTCGGAAAGATTCTCAACCGAACCACCGGCAAACTTATAATAAAGAGCGGAATTTCTTTCCTCAAACATTTTTCCTTTTTCCTGGCGGACAAGATCCTGATGCCAGTTGATTCCGAGATTGCGGTTGTTGCTCTCCACTACGTCTGCCATGTTACGCTGCACGATACGGATACCCACCACGTAATTTTCACCCTTGGGGAGTGTGTATTCAATTCCCCAATATGACCCATCGGCTATGGGAAGCGACATCAGCACTGTAGAATCGTTGACAACAGAGGGGGTAAAAAACAGATCTGAAGTGCTTACACCCTGAGGGAGCGGAAGCTGGAAATCAAAAGAATTAGACCCGTTTTCGAAAATCACCACTTTCTCTTTACGCTTCTGGCTCTCGTCGGGAGTATATTCCGTATCGTATTTCTTCAGTTCTGCACGTGTGATAGAGCCAGACTTGGCACTGAGTTCAAGTTTAAGGGCATCATTTTCCATTCTTACAATGGAATCAGAGCCTGTCAGGAAGCGTGCAAACTTGCCATACCTTCCCATGGAAAGGGAAGCATTGCGCACTATTTCCACTCCCTTACGTTGTTCGAGCACAGACATCTTCTTCAGGTCTGCCCGGCATATATCACTCCAGTCAAGGATTTTGCCATCGACCGTGACGGTCCCTCTCACCGAGTCGCCTACGGCAAGCAGGTTCACATTCCCGTCGATCAGACGGGAAGCATGAGTGCTGTCAGCAAGCACGACCTGTTCACCGTGCTCAATTATATTCTTTACAAGCCATTCACGCTCGGTTGCCGACAAAGAGTCGACAGAGCTTGCATGCGGCGCAGTAGACTGTACGTTTTCTCTCTCTTCCGGTTCCGATTCCGGAACGTTGCGGGGCGACAGCCACATGAAACCGAAAAACACTACTGCCATCAGCAGCAATCCTATACCGGTGTTTTTATCCATTACTTATTTATCTGTTGATGTTTTTTAGTTAGTTTCCACTTTTAGGGCGCGCCTATACAGACCGACCCCAATTAAATTGCAAAATTAATAATAATCTCCAACAATCTGTGCATTTCCATTGATAATTTATTCACACATACCAGCATCACCCTCTCCCAGGCCGGAATTGGCAAGCAGGCGTCGTCTTCATGTCATTGTTCATAGACTATCTTTCTTAATGCAGCCGCCAATTTCAATGGAGACTCTTCACGTGCCTTCAGTTTTTCCCAGCTTATAGGCTTTCCAAAGACAATCCGGAAATGTTCTCCTCGTGATTTACACACTTCCCCCGGGAGCAACGCCTGTTCGACATTCACCTTCAGCCCCAGTTTTTTTCTCCATTTTGCCGTGCGATAGAATGTCATTGAGTTCTTGCCTTCAAACCTGACAGGGACAACATCTCTCTCATGCTCGATTGCCTTTGCCACAAATGACTTCTGCCAATCAAGATCGGCGATCTCTCCTCCGGGATGAAGACGCGACACAAGACCTGCCGGAAACTGGAGAATATGCTTATCTGAAGCCATGGCATCGTTTATCGCCTTTGCGGCACCTCTCCCCTGGCTCCCATATTTATTGACAGGAAGGAAAACGTCGCTCAAAGGCTCGATATTCATCAGCATGTCGTTGACAAGGAATCTGACATTACTGTCTCCATAATGCTCTCCGAGAACAGCAATAAGAGCAATCCCGTCAAGTCCGCCCAATGGATGGTTGGAGGCAAACATAAGCCGGCTGCGGGAGTCAAGGTTTTCCATTCCCACAACCTCCACAGTTATCTGCAGATGCTCAAGAATCTTACGTGAAAACTCGCTGCCACGCAATGGATACGCAACCCGGAGCATTTCGTTTAATTCTTTCTGTCTTATAAGTTTCTCGAGAGCCGTGATGAGAAATCCGGGGACAAAACGGTTGATCTTTTGCGGCAAACGCCCGCGCAATATTGCATGGAGGTCTATCTCAAGCGGCTTATCCATTCACACTGTCTTCTTCTTCCCAGAATTCATCTTCCCAGTCGCTGTCATCAATCGGGAAATCTTCGTCTTCGCTGTCGTCCTGATGGAAAATAAAATCATCCTCCTCTTCCACTCTGTGACGCACATCAAGGTTGCGGTGGGTCATTGTGCTCTTCACCTGATTGTCTTCGGAATTGATCTCCCTCCACAAAAGGTCTTTCAGTTCAGTCAATCCCTGTCCTGTCACGGCAGAAATAAACACGGTGGGCAAATCTTCGGGCAGCTCCTTTGAAATCTCCTCCCTAAGTTCGTCATCAAGCATGTCGCACTTGGAGATGGCGAGCACTCTGCTCTTGTCCGCGAGATCCGGATTAAACTCCCTGAGCTCATTGAGCAGGATTTCATAATCTTTTTTTATGTCATCGCTATCGGCAGGGACCATAAAGAGGAGCACCGCATTACGCTCAATATGGCGCAAAAAACGGAGACCAAGCCCCTTACCTTCGCTGGCACCTTCTATAATACCCGGTATATCCGCCATAACAAACGACTTGTCTCCACGGTAGTTCACGATTCCAAGGCTCGGCTCCATTGTGGTGAATGGATAGTCGGCAATCTTTGGTTTAGCTGCTGAAATGGCTGAAAGCAACGTTGATTTTCCGGCATTGGGAAATCCCACGAGACCTACGTCTCCAAGCAGTTTAAGTTCCAGTATCACTGCTTTCTCAATCGCCGGCTGTCCCGGTTGGGCATATCGAGGCGCGCGGTTGGTGGATGTCGCGAAATGCCAGTTGCCAAGTCCCCCCTTGCCACCTCTGAGGAGCTTTATTTCCTCACCGTCTTCAGTGATTTCACAAAGAAATTCCCCGGTGTCGGCATCGAAAACAGCCGTTCCGACAGGAACCTCAATAATCCTGTCTTCTCCGTCCTTCCCAAAGGAGCGCCCTGCGCCCCCGCTTTGTCCGTCGGTGGCAAAAACATGACGCTGATATCGTAAAGGGAGAAGTGTCCACATGTGACGGTTTCCCTTCAATATAATGTGTCCGCCACGACCGCCGTCACCGCCGTCCGGTCCTCCCTTGGGCACATATTTCGCCCTATGGAAATGACGACTGCCGGCTCCTCCCTTACCGGAGCGGCAGAGAATCTTTACATAGTCTATAAAATTCGATTCAGCCATTGCTTCTTCTTTATGGTTATGGTCAGGCAGTTTCCCGCCCCAAATTATAATTAACTATTCTCAATATTTAGTGATTGGCAATTTTAATCACTTGCCATCCAAATTCAAAACCCGCGCCTCTTCATCAGTTCGTTGGCATAACGATAGTCATCAGGAGAGCCAATATCGATCCATGTCCCCTCAATCGGATAGCACCCGACCGTGCCCCCGTCTGCAATCAGTGTGGAAATAAAATCGGGGGCGTCAAGATATTCTCCCCTTGTAATACGACTGAGCAGACAGCTGCGCATTAAATAAACGCCGCCATTGGCAAAATAGTTGTAGGTAGGTTTCTCTTCAAGACCTTTCACAAGATTACCCTCCATCTGCATGATGGCGAAAGGCACCGAAACCGTATAGGGTACAGCCGCCATTGTAAGGTCGGCCCCACTTTTCTTATGGTGAAGATAAAGTTTTTCAAAATCAAGGGTTGTCAGCAGATCGGAATTCATCATCAACACATTGTCACTTTCCAATCCCTCAACTAATGCAAGGCTTCCCATGGTGCCAAGTCGTTTAGGCTCCCTTATGCAAGTGATTTCCGCTCTGCCGTGGCGATTGCTGAAATGGTCCTCTATCATTTTTGCCAAATAATTGACCGTCACAAAAATTCTGTCTACCCCACATCTCTCCAGCTCGTCTACATTATAATCGATTATCGCTTTATCTCCAACCGGGAGCAAAGGTTTGGGTGTGTGGAGCGTGAGGGGCCGCAGCCTCTCCCCCTTTCCTCCCGCCATAAGGACAGCGTCGATCGGCAGGCGTGTCTTCATGGTCCGCAGGTCAAGGATATCTGTTATATGTCCGTTGTCAACCACCGGAAGCAATGCGATGTGGCGCTTGCGGCATTCCGCAATCGTCAGCCAGCAATCCTCACCGGGCTTAAGATAACGGAAAGACCTGTGCATCACGCTTTCAACCGCATCCGACAACTCTGCACCGGAAATCAAGGCCCTACGTATGTCGCCGTCTGTGACAGTGCCGAGAAGCCTCCCGTCATCATTAATGACAAAAAGGGTCATCGACTCTCCGGAAAGTGCGTTTATGGCATTCAGAGCCTCTCGGACATTCGCATCGCGACAGATGGCATGGCGGCGAAGAATCTCCGCCGCTGCCGGCGTGATCCGTTGGTATATATCAGGGTTTATCATCTTCTTCATAGAGTCTGAGTGTGTCTTTAAGCTCCGTGACAACCATCGCTTTCAACTCCGGCGGCGACACTACCTTCACGGCATTCCCGAGTCCGAGAATTTCATGAACCAACTCGTAATTGAGCTTAAGACGATAAGAAAATATTGAATATGTGTCATGCACCTCCTCCTGTTGGGAAGCATGGAGAGGAAGGGCACGGAAATATTTCGCCTGCGTCATGGAGGTCTGCAGCCTTACATCCCTTACGTTAGCCTGCGATGTGGTGACTCCTACAATGCTTCCGAAGATATCGTCAGGATTGAAATCATCAGGCATTTCAAAATCCTCGTTCATAATCTTCATCTCCAAGATTCGGTCGAGGGCATATGTGCGGATTGAATCGCTTTTCTCCTTAAGGCCTATGATATACCATCTCTGCTTGTAGCGCTTCAGGAAATATGGACGGAACACAATCCCCTTTTCAGCCCGAGAACGGTTGAATCCTGCATACGTGAAAACTATCTTCTTGCAGTTGCGTATAGCCTCAAGCGCGACCGGAAGAAATTCTCGGGCGGATGGCACATCCTCAATTTCCACACGATCGATCGGCGCATTGGAATCTTTGATCGCACTGCTGACCGCATATGAATCAAGCATCCAGTTAGTGAATGCCTTGCTCTGTCGGGAATTGTCCATATCCAGATAATAACGTCCTGAACTGTCGCAGGCTATGTCGAGATGAAAATTCTCCTCAATGGCACGGCGATAATGATAGAATGTACGCGCGGGCAGCGGATTGCCGTCCGAAAGATGCGAGCGGACCCAAAGTCTGTTAAGCTCCTCCCGGGTCAGCCTCTCATATCTGGAAAGTGTATCCACTATCCATACATATCTGCTTATCAAATCTCGTGCCATGAGCAAATGAAGATTGAGTCTTTATTCTTGAGATTAATAAATAAGTAATTTAAGTTTCACAAGCTCACTTAAGGTTTGAAGGCTAAGGGGTTAAAGGGTTATATTTACACATAATCCTTAAAGAAACCT
The DNA here is from genome assembly GCA_947073495.1 of uncultured Porphyromonadaceae bacterium. Classification (GTDB taxonomy): domain Bacteria; phylum Bacteroidota; class Bacteroidia; order Bacteroidales; family Muribaculaceae; genus Lepagella. The sequence goes on along the minus strand of CAMTMX010000020.1, from coordinate 13,377 downwards.
GAAATCTATCCACAATTGTAGATTAACCTTTTAACCTCATAACCCTCAACTTTCGCATGCGAAAGTTGAATAAGTAACTGCAAATATAACCAAAAAAATCCAAATCAAGAGACCTATGTATTATTTGGCATACCTATTATATCGAGATAACGTCTTGCCACGGAGTCAGGAGAAAACTTCCGGACCACCTCACATTTCATCTTTTCCCGTATTTTAATGATTTCTTCCGGAGTGTCCACTTTCAATGCCGCCCATACGACTCCATCGGCAAGGCGTTTTGCCGCGATGTGGATATTGTCGGCATATTCAGCTAAAAATCCTGTAGACAGATGGTCAATTATATCCGCCTGTCCCCCTCTATCGAAACTCACCGGGATACAACCGTATGCCTGCGCCTCAACCAGGGTGCCCGGCAATGTCTCATAGCTTGATGACGACACCACGATATCCATCGACTCATAAATTTCCCGAACGGCATCCTCCCCCCTCACCATACCTAAATGACGATGGGCTACAGCTATCCCCGACAATGATTCGGGATTTTTCACATTGCCAAAAGTAACCAATTCCATACGGGATGCCAATTCCGGATGATTAGATTTTAACAATCGTGTCATTTCCACCAACACAGGCAACCCCTTTATAGGATCGTCAAGGCGCGCCGCTCCAAATCCCATGGTTATTTTATCCCCACAGGGCTTCTTGATTCTGCCTTGTCCTTTCTCAGTAAATAAAAATGCATTCGGGATCACACTCACATCCATGCCTGCAAGCAACCCGCTCTCTTTCGATTTGCCGTATAGCCAGTTGCTGACCGCCACAAACTTTATTTTTTCATGTAGCGAGTAAAGTGTTTTTTTCCGTTTCCATATCTTTGCCGCAAGCTTTTTATCCAACGCCCCCGGACCAAGCAACTCACACTTCCCACAATTCTTTCTATATTCACTGCATTCGGCAGCATGATGACATATTCCCGTCATGCACCACATATCATGCATCGTCCAGACAACGGGTTTTCCCGATTCAAGTATTTTCCTGACTCCTTTTAAAGAAAGCATACCCTGATTCACCCAATTCAGAATAACCGCATCCGCATCTTTTACCAGAGGATGATTCCACAATGGCAACCCGTCCGCAGCGGTGTCTATCTTGAAAAGAGTAGCCCTATTGAGTCCGTTAGCTATAAATATCTTAAGGCGTTCCTCAATAAATTTTTTATTTATAGACAATCGAGAGCCAGCCGACTCCACATATCGTGAATCCGTCAATTTTTCCACAACAAGCATCCGTGCATCGATGCCTATGCCTCTCAAAGCTTCCATGAGACGGAAACTCACAACAGCAGCTCCGCCGGTACGATCGCTCTTGTTTACAATCACTATCTTCATGAAGCAGTCAAGGTGAGTTTTTAGTTTTTTAAACTATAGGTGACATATCTGTAAGTCAGCCCATCCGGGGTTTTCTCTTCATCGCTCTTTTCCTCAATATCCCATTTGGGAGCCCCCGGCATGAATGTGAGACGGGCATCCGCTTCCTGACATTCCGCGTCTATTTCAGTAAGGTAGATCCTTGTCACAACTGGCATAAATGCTTTGTAGATTTGCTCTCCCCCCATTATGAAAGGTGACGATTGTCCTGACAGGGCGAGGGCTTCTTCCGGAGAGGAAGCCACACGTGCCCCCTCGGCGACAAAATCCGGATTCCTGCTCACCACAATGTTAAGCCTGCCCGGCAGCGGTTTCTTGGGAAGCGATTCCCACGTTTTTCTACCCATTATCACCGGATGGCCCATCGTAAGCGACTTAAAGCGCTTCAGATCAGAAGATATATGCCAGATCAGGTTCCCCTCTTTCCCAATAGCGCCATCTCTTCCGGCTGCCACAATCATGTTAACTTCCATAAATACATAAGACGCCGTTTTATCATAGCGGCTATCCAGCTACAAAAATAGCCATTTTAATTGAATAATTAATAATTTTTCGCTAATTTTGCCACCAGCAAAACTTCATATCACAACCGATGAATTATACCGTTATAGACTTTATCAGCCTTTTGGGAGCCGTCTGCCTATTTCTTTATGGAATGAAGGTCATGAGCGAAGGTCTCCAGAAAGTCGCAGGCGACAGACTGCGCAACATTCTTGGGATAATGACCAAAAACCGTATCACGGGAGTCTTGACAGGCATAGTCATAACAGCCCTTATCCAAAGTTCAAGCGCCTCTACTGTGATGGTGGTAAGCTTTGTAAATGCCGGGCTCATGAGTCTGGCACAATCCATGGCTGTGATATTCGGTGCAAATGTAGGCACTACGGTCACCACCTGGATTATTTCAGCGTTTTCTTTTGAAGTAAACATATCCGACTACAGCATCCTGCTTCTCGCAGTGGGCGTCCCGATGCTTTTCATGAAGAAGAGCACATACAAGTCGTTAGGTGAATTCCTTATCGGCTTCTGTTTTCTATTTATGGGGCTGGATCTCATCAGCAAATATGTTCCTGACCTGCAGGCAAACCCCGAAATGCTGAGTTTCCTCACCAACTACACAAGTCTCGGCTACGGTTCGGTGATAATATTTTTCATCATCGGAATAATCCTCACGATGGTCGCCCAAAGTTCGGCAGCCACATTCGCGATCACCCTTATAATGTGTTCTCAAGGTTGGATTTCTTTCTCTCTCGGATGTGCGATTATTCTCGGGGGCAATATCGGCACAACAATAACTCCAATCCTTGCATCATTAAGCGGCAATCTCGCTGCGAGACGCACTGCAATGGGGCACGTCTTATTCAATGTGATCGGATCGATCATAGTGCTATGCATATTCCATCCCTTCATGAATCTGGTAGCCGACATCACACAATGGTGTAACGGCATCAATCCTATTGACATCGACGCCGCCCTGGAATCTGCCATGGCTGAATCCACGCTCATTGACCCTAAAGGGGGACTCACGTCAAAGGCTCAGGCTTCCGTGGCGTTCGGGCTTGCCATGTTCCCTACCGTTTTCAATGCATGCAACCTCCTAATCATGATATGGTTCACAAAATTATATGTGAAAGTCGTATGCTGGATAATGCCTGCCAAGCATAAAGATATGGAGGAAGAATTCACTCTCAAATATATCGGGAGAGGGATGCTTTCGGCTTCAGAGCTCAACATAACGCAGGCACAGAAAGAGATTGCCGTATATGGCGAGCGTGTGGCAAGAATGCTCAAGATGGCGCGTGACATCGTGCACCTTCCGGAAAAAGATTCCGCCTATACCGAGACCTACAACCGTCTTGAGAAGTATGAGGAAATTTCAGACCGCATGGATATCGAGATCGGCACATACCTCAATCATGTCGCTGAGGGAAGGTTAAGTCCGGAAGGCAAGATGAGAGTGGCGGGGATGCTCCGTGTGATCAGCGAAATCGAATCAATTGCTGACGGTTGTTTCAATGTGGCGAAGACAGTTGCCCGCCAGCACCAGAACCATGTAAGATTCACCCCCGCTGTGCTTGAAGAAATCGACAATATGTTCACTCTCGTGCAAGAGGGGATGGACAATATGCTCGCAATCCTCCGCGAAATTGAAACCCCGGAAGATTCCCTCATAATAAAAGCATATAACAAGGAGCGCGAAATCAACAATCTTCGTAACAATCTTCGCGACTCCAACATATATAACATCAATAATAAAGAATACGGCTATCAGGAAGGAATCTTCTTTATGGACCTCATCAGCGAGGCAGAAAAACTCGGAGATTATATGCTCAACGTCGTTGAGGGGGTGAAACACCAGTTTCACCCGGTCACTGATGCCTGATCATTTAAACCCAATAACCGCGGCAATGCCGCTTTCAACAATCAAATCAGTATGAATTCTCATCGCTATTGCGTAATCATGTGTGGAGGCGTCGGATCACGTTTCTGGCCTTTCAGCCGTAACGACCGTCCCAAACAGTTTCTTGACTTTTTCGGAACCGGGAAAAGCCTGCTGCAACTGACTGTTGACAGAATTTCCTCAATCGTGAGTCCTGAAAATATTATCCTTGTCACCAACCGACAATATGCCGATATCATCAGAGAACAGCTCCCGGAAGTAAAAGAATCCAATATTTTGCTTGAGCCTGCCCGTCGCAATACAGCACCCTGCATCTGCTGGGCAGCCAATCATATCCATGCACTCGACCCCCAGGCCTCGATCGTGACTCTTCCGTCAGACCATCTCGTGCTCAAGGAGAAAGAATTTGAGAAAGCGATAAGGGAAGGTCTTGACTTCGTTGAAAACGGCGAACGCCTTCTGACATTGGGAATCAACCCGACAGGACCAAACACCGGCTATGGCTATATTCAGCAGGGTGTCCCTCTCGAAGGATATGCAGGTATCAAGAAAGTGAAATCATTCACAGAAAAACCAGATCTTGAAATGGCAAAGGTATTTCTTGAAAGCGGTGAGTTTTTCTGGAATTCAGGAATATTCCTCTGGTCTGCCGACAGCATATTGAAAGCTTTCGAGAAATATGACCCGGAGACATCTCATCTTTTCGCATCGGGCTCTGAAACCTACGGCACTATTGAGGAAGCAAAATTTATAGACAACATATTTCCCAACGCCCCCTCCATATCTATCGACTATGCGATAATGGAGAAAGCGGACAACGTATTCGTAAAGACCGTAGACCTTGGATGGAGCGACCTCGGCACATGGAACGCACTTTATGAAGCTTCCCCCAGAAATGCAGAAGGAAATGTAACTCAAAATTGCAAGGTGCTTACCGCAGACTGCTCGGGTTCGATGTTCGCAGTCAGTGGAGACAAAATCATCGTGGCAGCGGGATTAAAGGACTATATTGTTGCAGACAACGGCAACGCTCTCCTCATTTACCCCATTGCTGAAGAACAAAAAATTCGACAGATTGTGAATGAAGTAAAGGCACGTTTCGGAGAAGATTATGTCTGATCTTTTAATCATGTTTTCATCTCCCTATGCATAGGGCGAGCGCGTCTAAAGTGTTTTATCAACGTTTTTAGTGCGTTTGTGGGCATTTAATTGTTAAAATCAGGGCAACTCTTTGTTGTTCTGATTTTTTGCACTATATTTGCGACCATGATAGCAGTTATAAACTTAATTCAGAACCACCAATCAGAACAAACAAATCGATGAAACGCGATCTATTCCGAAGATATGTGTGGCTCATAGACACGGTACGTCATGCAAAGAAGGTGCAGTTTGAAGAGATTGCAGACAAATGGCTCTCGTCTGCCGTCAATGAAGACAGGTCTCCCCTCGCACTTCGGACTTTTCACAACCACCGTCACGCGATCGAAAGCCTCTTCGGCATCAAAATCGAGTGTGACCGAAGCGACCACCACCGTTACTATATCCACGAAGAAGAGGGAAAAAACTCAACCCGCTTGAAAATATGGATGCTACAGCGCCTGGGATATTCTGATATCGACAACGACCTGAAGGCTTTGGGAAACAGGATCATCCTCGACTCACTCCCTGAAGACAAATGTGGTCTTTACGACGTAATCCAGGCAATGCAAGATAATAATGTGCTCAACATTGTTCTTTCCGAGCCTATGAACAATGGTAAAGTATCTCTCTTTTACGCCCCTTACGGCATAAAATTCACTGATGACAAATGGCACGTGATCGGCAAAGATATCGAGACCGGTGATATTCATAATTTCCGCCTCGAATCTCTAAAATCAATAGCACTGACCCACGCCACTTTCATTTGTCCAAAAGATTTCTCAATAACTGAGTAACCTCACTCCAAAGTCGCAGAATAATTCCACAATTCTGCGGCTTTTTTTATAAAGATTGCCTTTGTTTTGGCAACAGTTGCGAAAATTAAATAATTATACTACTTTTGTGTATGATTTCGATTATACGCATTATTTTTATATCAGCCCTTCTCATCCTCTCCGGATGCGTAAAGAATGAATTCTCCATCGAATTCAATCTTCCCGCCGACGTGACAACAAACTATAAAATCTCTTATTATGCCTCTGACAAACGGGGAGGCATGATGATCGAGACCGTCGCGCCTGTGGTAAACGGGAAATTCTTGTTGAAAGGGAAGACTGTCAATCCTTCTCTGGTTTTCCTGACCGGCTCCGGGAAGCAATCGCTTGCTTTTTATGTAGAGCGTGGAGAGACACTGAAAATATCCGGAGAATCAGCCGACCCCTATTCATGGGATATCACAGGAAACGAGCTTGACGAGCAATGGGGAAAATGGAGAAAGGAAAATGCAAAAGAACTTGCCCTCCAAAATCCGGAAAAGACAAATTCTTTGATTGCAAAATATGTGACAGACAATCCTTCTTCGCCCATTTCCGCTCTCATGCTTCTGACTTCATTCTCACGGAGAGACAACGAACCTCTTTTCAGAAGCCTGTGGCTCAAGTTGACAGACGAGGCACGCAACTCTAAATGGACTTCCCTCGCAGGACGCGCAGACCAGCCCGACAATTATGTAAAAACGCCGGGAAGGCTACATTCAATGGCTGTCAGATCATTTCATCATGGAGTTGACACCCTCCGCACTGATTCCGCAAAAGCCACTCTATTATTTTTCTGGCATTCAGGACTTCCTGAAAGAAGGGAATACATGGACTCTATCAAATCGTTGGCGAAGGAATATCCAGATTCTGCAAAACGCTTGATAGCAGACATCTGTCTGGAAGCGGATTCCATTGCATGGCGTTCGCCGTTAAGGTCAGACTCCCTTAAAAACGTAGTGAGGGCATGGGCTCCGGCAGGTCTCGCCGATAGCAGGCTTATGACCCTTTTAGTGCCCAGGGCGCCATATTTTATAGTTTTCGATTCTGATGGGAAACAAAACTACCGCGGATCTGACACTCAGGAAGCATTCTCAAAATTCCGCTCCCTTATGGGGGAATAGCCCCCTAAACCCTAAACTCTCGACCCTAAACCCAAAACTCATACACCTTCCGCTATGCTGACAAAAGTTTACTCCGCTTCAATACAGGGCATCGACGCCTTCCCTGTGACTATCGAGACAGACGGAGGCGCCGGTTCATTGTTCATGATAGTAGGGCTCCCTGACACAGCCGTGAAAGAAAGCCACCAGCGTATCGTGTCTGCCATATCACATAGCGGAGTGAAATTTCCGCATAAAGGCACAACCATCAATCTCGCACCGGCGGATATAAAAAAGGAAGGCGCGGCATTCGATCTCCCCATGGCGATTGGTGTGTTGTCTGCACACGGACTTGTCCCGCCCGACCATCTTGCCGATTATATGATTATGGGGGAACTGTCGCTCGACGGTTCGGTGCTCCCCGTTAAAGGCGCACTCCCTATGGCGGTAAAAGCACGCGAACTCGGGTTTAAACGCCTGATTGTACCGGAAGAGAATGTTACGGAAGCTGCCGTGGTCAACAAGATAGAAGTATTCGGAGTCAAGACCCTTGGCGAAGCACTCGCCCTCATCTCGGATACTTCAGATCTTCAACCCGTTAAAATCAACACACGTGAATTATTTGCAGCGGGAGCTGCGTCGTTTGATTTCGATTTTTCTGAAGTGAAAGGGCAAGACAGTGTCAAAAGAGCTTTTGAGGTGGCTTGTGCCGGGGGACATAATCTTTTGATGATCGGTTCTCCCGGCGCCGGGAAATCCATGATGGCAAAACGTATCCCGTCGATCCTACCCCCTCTAAGTCTTGGAGAAGCCCTTGAGACCACAAAGATACATTCCGTCGCGGGGAAGCTTTCCCGCGGATCAATGCTCATGACAAGCCGCCCGTTCCGCACTCCCCATCACACCGTGTCGCCTGTGGCTCTCGTAGGAGGAGGTACGAATCCCATGCCAGGAGAGATATCCCTCGCCCACAACGGGGTCCTTTTCCTCGATGAATTTCCAGAGTTCCCAAGGCAAGTGCTTGAAGTGCTTCGCCAGCCTATTGAAGACAGGGTCATCACTGTGGCAAGAGCAAAATATACCGTAAACTATCCGGCATCATTCATGCTTGTGGCATCCATGAATCCATGTCCCTGCGGATATTACGGACACCCCACAAAACAATGCACATGTGCTCCCGGCGCAGTCAACAAATACATGAACCGTATATCGGGCCCCCTTCTTGACCGTATCGACATACAAGTTGAGATACAGCCTGTCAGCTTCGACGACATGGCAAACAAGACTCCGGCAGAAAGCAGTGTGGAGATACGAAAGCGTGTGATCGCCGCCAGATCGATCCAACAGCTGCGTTTCCAGGGAGAAAAAGGGATCTATTGCAACGCACAGATGAATTCCCGCCTGCTGCACAAATACGCATGGCCCGATGAGGAAGGACTTGCAAAGCTCAAAGACCGTATGACCAAACTCAATATGAGCGCACGCGCATTCGACCGCATCTTAAGAGTGGCAAGGACAATCGCCGATCTCGACAACTCCGAGAGCGTACTCTCCCGACACATAGCCGAAGCCATAGGCTACCGTTCACTCGACCGCTCCAACTACGGCTCGACATTCTAAACATACTCTTAAAAAACTCATAGAAAAAGTTTAAATGATGAATAAATGCTGAAGAAGGATCCTTATTTTGGTGAAATACAAAAAAATTTCTGGTTTCCACCATTTTTTACCATTTAAATTTTTTCGCAATAAAAAAGTTTTTTAACTTTGCGACATATTTACTGACAAATTGCCAGTGGAGATTAACCCCAAATCTAACCAGACACATGCTACAGTCTACAAATGTACAGACTCTTGAGAAGGTAGTAATCCGCTTCGCCGGCGACTCCGGCGACGGCATGCAGCTCGCCGGCAACATCTTCTCCAACGTCTCGGCAGGCGAAGGAAACCTTATTTCCACCTTCCCTGACTATCCGGCAGAAATCCGTGCCCCGCAAGGTTCCCTCAGTGGAGTTTCGGGCTATCAGGTAAGCGTAGGTAGAAACGTACACACCCCCGGCGACAGTGCCGATGTGCTTGTGGCAATGAACCCCGCCGCCCTCAAAACCAATCTGAAATATCTAAAACCGGACGGAATCATTATATGCGACGGTGATTCTTTCACTGCCGCCAACCTCAAAAAGGCGCTTTATCAGACTGAAGATCCGATCAAGGAACTCGGCATCAATCCAGACAGGATCATGCTCGTGCCTATGACCACTCTTCTCAAGCATGCTCTTGCTGATTCCGGCATGGACCAGAAAGCCATGATGAAGTGCAAGAATATGCTTGCGCTCGGTCTTCTCTGCTGGCTCCTCGACCGTCCCGTAGATAAGGTTCTTGCAAAACTCAAAGCCAAGTTCGCAAAGAAACCTGCCGTCTATGAAGCAAACGAGAAGGTTATCCACGCAGGTTGGGATTACGGTCACAACACCCATGCATCAATGCCCACATACCGCATTGAAACAGAAGCTACCGTACCCGGCACATACACTGACGTCAACGGCAATACAGCCACAGCCTGGGGTCTTATCATGGCTTCTGAAAAGAGCCACCGTCCCCTGTTCCTCGGCTCATATCCTATCACCCCTGCCACAGATATTCTCCACGAGCTTGCAAAACGCAAAGACCTTGGCGTGAAAGCTTGCCAGATGGAAGATGAAATCGCAGGTGTCTGCTCCGCCATCGGAGCTTCTTACGGCGGCCAGCTTGCAGTCACAACAACTTCAGGCCCCGGTCTTGCCCTTAAGAGCGAAGGTATCGGTCTTGCCGTCATGGCAGAACTTCCTCTTGTTGTGATCGACGTTCAGCGTGGCGGTCCGTCAACCGGTCTTCCCACCAAGACCGAACAGACCGACCTAATGCAGGCCCTTTATGGAAGAAACGGCGAAAGCCCCCTCTGTGTGGTGGCAGCCGCAAGCCCCACAGACTGCTTCACAATGGCATTTGAGGCTGCGCGCATAGCCATCGAACACATGACTCCGGTGATCCTTCTGACCGATGCATTCATAGCAAACGGTTCTTCTGCTTTCAGAATTCCTGAAGAGAAGGATTTTCCCGAGATCAAGCCCAACTTCGTATCGGCGGATCAAGTTGAAAAGGGTTGGAAGCCATTCGACCGCGATGCCGAAACATACGCACGCTATTGGGCTATCCCCGGCACAGAAGGCGCAATGCACCGTGTAGGCGGTCTTGAAAAAGACTTCAAGACTTCCGTAATCTCCACCGATGGTCCTAACCACGAGCGTATGGTAAACGTACGCCGCGAAAAGATCGCACGCATAGCCAACGACATACCTGAGCTCAAGCTTCAGGGCGACGAAAACGCCGACACCGTATTGGTCGGATGGGGAGGCACTTACGGCCACGTCCTCACAGCCGCCACCGAGCTCAACAAGGAAGGCACACCCGTTGCTTTGGCTCATTTCCGCTATATCAACCCGCTCCCCAAGAATGCCATCGACGAGCTCAAGAAGTTCAAACGCATTATTGTGGCTGAGCTCAACACCGGAATGTTTGCAGACTATCTCCAGCAGCACATGCCTAATAAGGAGATTCTCCGCATAAACAAGATCGAGGGACAGCCGTTCCTTGTGAAAGAGATTGTAGAAGGAGTGAAAAAACATATAGCTGAAGCATAACCTTATGGAAGACAACATGACAAAAACTTTCGCGGCAGGCGATTTCAAAAACGAACAGACAGCCCGTTGGTGCCCCGGATGTGGAGACCATGCCATCCTCAATGTGCTCCACAAGGCTATGGCGGAAATCGGAGTGGCTCCCAAAGACACAGCCGTAATCTCCGGTATCGGATGTTCTTCACGCCTCCCCTATTATATGAACACCTACGGCATGCACACCATCCATGGTCGTGCCGCAGCGATCGCAACAGGTCTCAAGACTTCACGTCCGGACCTCATGGTATGGCAGATTTCAGGCGACGGCGACGGCCTTGCAATCGGTGGCAACCACTTCATCCATGCACTCCGCCGCAACATCGACATCAACATACTGCTCTTCAACAATAAGATCTATGGTCTGACCAAGGGTCAGTATTCACCCACTTCCGACCGTGGCTTCGTTTCCAAGTCATCACCCTACGGCACAACCGAGGATCCCTTTATCCCCGCTGAGCTTGTATTCGGTGCGCGAGGTAAATTCTTTGCCCGCGGGTTCGACATCACTCTCGACATCACCCGCGAGATCATGGTGGCAGCAGCACGCCACAAAGGCGCTGCCGTTGTTGAGGTGCTCCAGAACTGTGTGATCTTCAACCATGGCATCCATACATGGCTTTCCGACAAAGAAGTTCGTGCAGAGCGCACCATCACTCTCCGTCAGGGCGAAAAGATGCTCTTCGGCAAAGACAACCAGAAAGGTCTTGTGCGCGACGGGTTCTCACTCAAAGCCGTGACTATTGGTGAAGACGGCTACACTATCGACGACGTGCTCGTGCACGACGCCCACACTGTAGACGATATCCTCCACCGTCAGCTCGCCCTTATGGACGGACACGAGCTTCCTCTCGCTCTCGGTGTGATCCGCGATGTCGACGCTCCTACATACGACCACGACGTAGCTGCCCAGGTTGAGGAAGTGAAGGCAAAGAAAGGGTTCACCAACCTCCGCGACATGATCCTCAAGACAGCGGAAACATGGACTGTGTGAGCAAAATCCGTGTAACCTGATACAAACCTACTGATAATGAAAACAGCGGCAATAGCCGCTGTTTTTTTATACAATTCCTTCAATTTTATGCACATAATTCACTTTTCCGTGCAATTTTTGTTGAAAAATTTCCTCAATTGAATTTTTTTCGCTTACTTTGCAGCCTGAAATTACGCAAAATTCAATATTCACAACAAATTAATTTAGAAATTATGGCAGATATTGCATCAAGAGTAAAAGCTATCATCGTTGACAAACTCACAGTTGACGAGAACGAAGTTACTCCAGCAGCTGAATTCAGCAAAGATCTCGGCGCAGATTCACTCGACACTGTAGAGCTCATCATGGAATTCGAGAAAGAATTCGGCATCACAATTCCTGACGAAGACGCAGAAAAGATCACCACTGTAGGTGACGCCATCACATATATCGAGGAGCACTCTAAATAATCAATCCCAACAAATACCCCACACCAATTTCCCGATATGGAATTAAAAAGAGTTGTAGTAACCGGACTCGGCGCGCTCACTCCCATTGGCAATGACGCCAAGACCGCGTGGGAAAATGCGGTTAACGGTGTAAGCGGAGCGGGGCCGATCACGCATTTCGATGCGTCGAAGTTCAAGACTCAATTCGCATGCGAGGTGAAGGATTTCAACCCGGCTGATCATTTCGACCGCAAGAAAGCCCGCCAGCTCGACCTCTACGCCATGTATGCCCTTGTGGCTGCCGACGAGGCCATCAACGACGCGAATCTTGAAAACGAGAATGTTGATAAAAACCGCGTAGGAGTGATTTTCGCTGCCGGAATCGGCGGCCTCCACACTTTTGAGGAAGAGGCCGGATACTATGCCCTCCACGGCGAGGAGCAGGGTCCGAAATACAACCCTTTCTTCATTCCTAAAATGATTGCCGACATAGCCGCAGGACACATCTCCATCGACCATGAGTTCCGCGGCCCCAACTTCGGCACTGTATCGGCCTGCGCATCTTCCAACAACGCGCTCGTCGACGCCTTCAACATCGTGCGCCTCGGCATGGCCGACGCCATTGTTGCCGGCGGTGCTGAAGCCGCAATCTATCCCGCAGGCGTTGGAGGCTTCAACTCCATGAAGGCCCTCTCGACACGCAACGACGATCCGAAAAGCGCATCGCGCCCATTCTCCGGAAGCCGCGACGGCTTTGTAATCGGCGAAGGCGCCGCAGCTCTCGTGCTTGAAGAACTGGAGCACGCTAAAGCTCGCGGAGCACATATCTACGCGGAAGTGGCGGGTGGAGGCATGAGCGCCGACGCCTACCATATCACAGCCACTCATCCCCAGGGACTCGGAGCAAGACTCGTGATGGAAAACGCTCTCAAAGATGCCGAGATGAATCCTGAAGACATTGACTATATCAACCTTCACGGCACATCAACCCCTGTAGGCGACATCAGCGAGGCAAAAGCAATCAAAGAAGTGTTTGGCGACCACGCTTATAAAATCAACCTCAGCTCTACCAAGTCTATGACCGGCCATCTCCTCGGAGCAGCCGGAGCGCTTGAGGCCCTTTTCAGCGTGAAGGCCATAACCGACGGAATCGTGCCCCCCACAATCAACCACGTGGAAGGCGACAACGACCCCGAGGTGGACTATGACCTCAACTTCACCTTCAACAAGGCTCAGAAACGCGACATCAACGCCGTGCTTTCCAACACCTTCGGATTCGGTGGACACAACGCAGCCATCATCTTCAAAAAGTATAAAGAATAATCTTTTTCAAATCTCTTTATATTTAAAAGGTGCTTC
>CAMTMX010000019.1 GCA_947073495.1 uncultured Porphyromonadaceae bacterium | reverse complement strand
GTGGTGTGAGAGGTCGGTAAACACGAAAGTAGGAGATAAACACTCTATGATTAGTGTTTACCTCCTACTCGATTTATGATTTAAAGAAAATATTATTTCTGGAGGTTGATGCCGATCTCAACTTTGGTAGTCTTTTCAATCACCTCAGGAAGAGTTTTTAGGGCATTGGGAAGAATCGTACCCGCCATGCCTCCCATGACAGGATCTTTTGCAGCTTCCTCTACTATACTATTAATAAAATCCTTATCCTCGAAAATAGGAGCTATCGCTTTAAGGATCGGAAGGAGAGTGTCTGTGTCAAGGTAGAAACTTTTCACATTTGAATCTTCATTCAGATTCCCTTCGTTGTCAGCGATTGCGCTTCCGTATTTCAGTGGGATGCCGTTAGAAAGCATCGGAATGAGTTGAGTCAGGAGATCTCCTACAATAGAGTTGAAATCAATGGCACGGGAAGACCTACTTCTGACAGATGCCAAAGTGTTGGCTATTATTGCCATTGGATTGAGATAAAGGCGGATATTACCTTCGGATGTGATTACATACTGTGCTATCCCTGCAGGTGCAGTTGTTGTCTCCCATGTTTCTGTGTCAACATATTCAGCAGTCAGGGTGCCGTCTTCTTTGAAAGTAACGTTCTGAAGAATTTCTGAGAGCATTTCAAGCACGGGAACCGATTCTCCTTCATACTGAATATTTGTGAATGCAAAGATAAGAGCTACAACGTTTTCGATAGGAGACTCTGTCCCGGACCCAGAAAGATCTATGCCTTTCCCTGATTTCCAATTCACTCTGCCGACATTATAAAAGCTGTCGTCAAGTGCAGGCACAGTCCAGGACCCGACGAGAGAAGTGTTTTTGAGTTTTACGTCTGAGAGGTTAAACTCAAAATTGTCGGCTGTTACAGATCCGGAATATGAATAAGTGCAGTATTCAGTCTCGTTTGTTCCCTGGAAAGAGCAATTGTTTGCATCTCCGTTCAGTTCAACCGGGATAGATACGGAAGGAGACCCCGGAAGGACACCGGCTGTAGGGAGCGTTGCAGCTATCTCGTCATCGGCTCTTGTGATCATGCCCATAATTTGGGAAATATCGAGCGGTTCACCAGCGAGGGTTACAGTTGCCTTGCCGTCAGTGCCGGGGGTGAAAGTTGCAGTTTTACCGATAAGAGGAGCACCATTCAAATTGAGTGTAAGACCGTCATTGCTGCTATAGGTTTTTTGTTCCAAAGAACTTCCCGGAGCGGGATCATCATCATTGCTACATGATGAGAATGTGGAAAGAGCGCCCGCGATTGCAAGGGCATAAATAAATTTAAATTTCATTATTCAGTTTTTTAGTGAATATAAGAATAATAGTTGCTATTGTTTTCTTAAAAACAACGCAAAGTTAACGAAATTTAGTTATAAAATTGTCAAAAGAGAACATATATTGTAATTTGCCTATTAAAAATATTGATTTATTGGTCAGATATTCGTATTTTTGCGCTTAATTTGCCAAGCTATGAATTAATCTAACACTTCAGATAAGCTTGTAAAACTTAAATTATTTAAAATTAATCCCAATAAATTCAATGAAAATTTCAGAATTGGCGATTGTTTTCTGTGCGGCGGCCATGACTATGTCATGTATAAGACAGGAGCCGTTGAATGCAGAATGCGACATAGTTTCGGTATCGCTTCCGGGCGATGTGCTTAACCGACAGCCATTGATTGATAACAATAAAGTGACGTTGATTGTAAAAAGCGATGTGTCGCTCATGGGGCTTGCTCCCGAATTTGAATTGACTCCCGGAGCCACAATAGAACCGGCGAGCGGCACAGTCCGCAATTTTTTGTTGCCCCAAACCTACACTGTGACATCTCAAGACGGGGAATGGAGCAAGGAATATACAATAATAGCGGAGCACAATAATACGATCAATCTTAATTATGGTTTTGAACATGTCAAGGAAGCGTCCGCTTTAGGAGGAGCTTGCCGGTATGATGTGTTTTATGAAGTGGGCCCCACAGGACAGGAATCGATGGAGTGGGCGAGTGCCAATCAGGCGTATGCATTGTCATTTCAGGCATCCACCCCGAATACATTCCCTACCTATCAAGGAGAGGATGGGGTTGAAGGGTATTGCGCCGTGTTAGTCACAAGGAGCACCGGCAGCTGGGGCCAACGCCTTGGAAAACCTATTGCTTCCGGCAACCTGTTTATCGGTAAATTCGATATGAGCGACGCCGTGAACCATCCTCTTGAGGCGACTCATTTCGGTACACTTTTCACGAATGTCCCATCTCAGTTTAGCGGCTATTATAAATACACGCCGGGAGAAACCTATTGCGAACCGGATGCCGACGGTAATCTCGTAGCGGTTCCAGACAAGACCGACAGTTTCAGTCTGTATGCAGTGCTATATGAGTCGGTGCCCGGTCAGGAATGGCTTGACGGCAATAACGTGTTGGCGGAAGACAACCCATATATCATATCAACGGCAATAATACCTGATCGTTACGCTTCCGAGGAATGGGTGGAATTTTCAGTGCCTTTTACATATAGACCCGGCAAGACAATCGATCCGGAAAAGCTGAAAGCTGGAAATTATAGTCTGGCGGTTGTGATGGGTTCGAGCCAAGACGGCGACCGTTTTTGTGGTGCCGTAGGAAGCACCCTTAAGGTAGACGAACTTTCAATCACCTGTGTGTCGGATACGGAAAGTAATTAATTAGAATAGACTTCAATGAAAAAGATATTATTGGCAGTGTTAGCCTTTTTTGCGATAGGGGTTAATGAAATTTCAGCAGGAGGAAATCAAGGATTTTTCAGGAGTTTGGAATATGAGGTAAACGCGGGCACAAACATAGGAGGAGCTTCCCCTATTCCGCTTCCCGCAGAGATCCGCAAGATAAATTCATATAGTCCGGAACTTAATCTCCAGATCGGCGCCACTGTAAGAAAATGGTTAGGGACCGACCAAAAATGGGGAGCGGGTCTTGGCTTGCGTTTCGAGACAAAAGGAATGAAGACCAAGGCAACCGTCAAGAACTATGGAATGGAGATAATAGACAACGGCAAGACGCTAAAGGGGCGATGGACCGGCAAGGTTCAGACCAAGTATCATACTCAGCAACTGGTTGTGCCCCTGACAGCGTTCTATAAGCTTAGCTCCCGGGTGGTCTTGAATGTCGGACCATATCTGTCGTATGCCTTCAGCAATGATTTCAACGGTTATGTATTCGATGGTTATCTTCGGGAGGGGGATCCTACGGGCGACAAGATAAGTTTCACCGGAGATTCCAAGGCGTCTTATGATTTCGGCAACGAGCTAAGAAAATTTCAATGGGGGATGCAGTTAGGCGCGTCAGTAAAAGTTTACCGACAGCTTGTTGTAAACGCCAACCTTGAATGGGGATGTAACGATATATTTAATTCCTCATTTAAAACTGTTTCATTCAATCTCTATCCGATTTACCTGAATCTGGGATTCGGATATGTATTTTGATTGGCTATTTAAGCCTCGACAGTCGAGACTATGAGTTATATAGGCAGGCGGAGCTAAAAACTCCGCCTGCTTGCGTATCGGTTACAAAAATATTTTGTAACTTTGCATCCGAATATCAACGACTTTATATGCAAGACATCCGCAACATCGCGATTATCGCGCATGTCGACCACGGCAAGACTACTCTGGTCGACAAAATGCTTCTCGCCGGTCATCTTTTCCGTGACAATCAATCAACCGGTGAACTGATTCTCGACAACAACGACCTCGAACGTGAAAGAGGTATCACTATCCTCTCCAAAAACGTATCAATCAATTATAAAGGCACTAAGATCAATATTATTGACACTCCGGGGCACGCAGACTTCGGGGGTGAGGTTGAACGTGTGCTTAATATGGCTGACGGATGTCTGCTGCTCGTAGACGCCTTTGAAGGACCGATGCCACAAACTCGCTTCGTGCTCCAGAAGGCGATCCAGATGGGTCTGAAACCGGTGGTTGTGGTCAATAAAGTTGACAAGCCGAACTGCCGTCCGGACGAGGTGAACGAAATGGTTTTCGACCTGATGTTTAATCTCAACGCCACTGAAGACCAACTTGATTTCCCGACAATCTATGGGTCTGCAAAACAGAACTGGATGTCGACAGACTGGCGTAAACCCACGGAGGATATTACAGCCGTTCTTGACGCCATAATTGAATATATCCCAGCTCCGAAACAGATAGAAGGTGATCCACAGATGCTCATCACCAGTCTTGACTACAGCAGCTATGTAGGCAGAATTGCGGTAGGGCGAGTACACCGCGGCACACTCCGTGAGGGTATGGATATAGCTCTATGTAAAAAAGATGGAAGCGTGTCAAAACAGCGCATAAAGGAGCTCCATACTTTTGAAGGAATGGGAAGAAAGAAAGTCTCAGATGTGAGTAGCGGCGATATATGTGCTATTGTGGGGCTTGATAATTTTGAAATCGGAGATACAATCTCGGATATTAACAATCCGGACCCGCTCCCGAGAATAGCTATCGATGAGCCGACAATGTCTATGACCTTCACTATCAATGATTCCCCATTTTTTGGAAAGGATGGTAAATATGTGACTTCACGTCATATCGCCGACCGCCTTGAGAAAGAACTTGACCGAAACTTGGCACTCCGTGTCACAAAGGGTGACAATGAAGACAAATGGTCGGTGTTCGGACGAGGTGTGCTCCATCTCTCCATTCTTATTGAGACCATGCGCAGGGAGGGTTATGAACTCCAGGTGGGGCAACCGCAGGTTATTATCAAAGAGATCGATGGCAGGAAATGTGAACCAGTAGAGGCTTTGACAATCAATGTACCTGAGGAATACAGCTCAAAGGTTATTGACATGGTTACCCGCCGAAAAGGAGATATTCTTTCTATGGAGACTCAGAATGACCGTATCAATATAGAATTCGTGATCCCTTCGCGCGGCATTATCGGATTGCGCAACAATGTGCTTACTGCAACCGCCGGCGAGGCTATCATGGCACACAGGTTTCTTGAGTATCAACCTTGGAAAGGTGATATAGAACGTCGTACAAACGGTTCATTGATCGCCCTGGAGGCAGGTACGGCATATGCTTATGCCATAGATAAGCTTCAGGACCGCGGCAAATTCTTTATCTTCCCTCAGGAAGAGGTATATGCCGGACAGGTTGTTGGCGAAAACGCTAAAGACAGCGATATCATAGTAAACGTCACCAAATCGAAGAAGCTTACCAATATGCGTGCTTCCGGAGCAGACGACAAGGCAAGAATTGTACCTCCGGTTGTGTTCTCACTTGAGGAAGCTTTGGAATATATCAAGGAAGATGAATATGTGGAGGTCACTCCGAATCATCTTCGCCTTCGTAAGATTATTCTTGACGAGAATGAGCGCAAACGTGCAAACAGAAACAGCTGAATATAATTTTGAATCTTGAATGTTGAATTTTAATTGATTCAACATTCAAGATTCAACATTCAATATTAACATGACTCTCAACATCCGAGGAGAATTGATGGATCTCTCCATTCCGAAAGTGATGGGGATCGTCAACGTGACTCCCGACAGTTTTTATAGCGGAAGCCGCACACAAGGAGGCAAAGAAATACGCCAGAGAGTGGAAAGAATGATTGCCGAGGGTGCAGACATTCTTGACCTCGGGGGGTATTCCTCCCGTCCGGGCGCAGGCGATGTCAGCCCGGAGGAGGAGTATGACCGTCTTGCGCGTGCGCTTGAGGTGGTTAAAGAGGTGGCTCCCCGGATACCGGTCAGTATAGATACTTTTCGGGCTTCCGTGGCACGGCGATGTGTGGAAGATTGGGGTGTGGATATAATCAATGATATAGGCGGAGGTACACTTGATCCGGAAATTCAGGAGACAGTGGCTGACCTGCGAGTCGCTTACGTACTTATGCACATGCGTGGCACCCCTTCTACAATGCAGTCGTTGACCGACTATAAAGACGTGACTGCCGAGGTTATAACAGATCTTTCAAAGAAGGTCTGCCACCTTCGGGGCATGGGAGTGAACGACATTATAATAGATCCCGGTTTCGGATTTGCCAAGACGTTGGCTCAGAATTTTCAGATGCTTAACGAACTGGGGGAATTTTGCAAAATGGGGCTGCCTGTGCTTGCCGGTATTTCCCGCAAGACCATGATATGGAAAACTCTTGGAATTACTCCGGAGGAAAGTCTTGAAGGCACTGTAGCGCTTGACGCCATAGCCCTTGACAGGGGTGCAAATATTATCCGTGTTCATGATGTGCTGCCGGCTGTGCAGACAGTAAAATTGTTCTCCCGGTTGAGGATAGACTAATGAAAACTCAAAATACACAACTCTCCAGATGATAAACTTCGGAATAAAAGACATAATCGACATACTGCTGATTGCGTTGTTGCTTTTCTACGTGTATAGAATGATGAAAAACAGCGGAACGCTTAGCCTATTTTATGGTGTGTTGATTTTCTTTGTCTTATGGGTGCTGGCATCAGAAATTTTCGATATGCGTCTCACCGGCTCGATACTCGATAAATTTATGAGTATCGGACTTATAATACTGGTGATCATATTTCAAGACCAAATAAAACGCTTTCTGATTGAGTTGGGATCACGAGGCAGACTGAGTTTCTTCAAGCGTCTTTTCAAACATGAAAAGACGAATGAGGAGGATCATTCAAGAATCATGGCGGTGGTGTATGCATGCATGAGCATGAGTAAAAGCAAAACCGGTGCGTTGATAGTGTTTCAAAGGAAAGTGCCTCTGACCGATTATGAGAAAACAGGCGATATAATTGATGCGGATATCAATGTGCGTCTGATAGAAAACATATTCTTTAAAAATTCTCCCCTTCATGACGGTGCCATGATTATTTCCGACAACAGGATAAAGTCAGTGGGGTGTATCTTGCCGGTAAGTCATGATATGGATATACCTAAGAACTTAGGCCTTCGGCATCGCGCAGCACTTGGTATGAGCCAGGTGACGGATGCCGTCTGTGTGATAGTGAGTGAGGAAACCGGGGGTATTTCCGTGGCTAAGGACGGATCTATGTCAGTCAAGGTAAGTGTGCCCGATCTTGAACATATTCTTTCTTCGTCGCTTGCAGAGTGATTGTGATTTAGACAATAGGGCTATCTCTTTTCGTGTGAAGGGTCATAGCAATTCCCCGATATTCAGTCCGAGATTAAGTAATAATGACGAGGCGCTTTTGTGTGGCATAGCATACGCCAGACCCACGGAGAACGTGCGCACTTTGATTCCGAACCCGGCGGAAAAACCTGATAAGAAATTTCTTTGGTAAGTGCTCATGTCTGTGCGGGTCTTATAATTATAGGCAATGTCTATATAAAACCGCTGACTCGGCATGTATTGGGCGCAAAAAATCAAGTGCCGGAAAAGGTCGCTTCCGAAATTTGATTTTAGTTGCAAGTCTCCCTCTTCCCCTTCGTTTGCGTGCTTATAATAGGGGAGATGCCATTTTGTCAGATTGAAAGCGGTTATGCCAAATGAAAAGGGGGAATCTCCGATACCTTTCATAAATCCAAGCTGAATGTCGAATGGGAGGCGGTCATATTTCTCTTCAAATTTTTTTAGTTGACCGCCCATGTTCTTGAATACTACAGAAAGAGACAGATCGCGTTGATCATCATAATAATTTAATCCTAAATCTGCAGCAAGAGCGAACGCGGAGTATTGTTCGTAACCGCTATAGACGAATTTTACATTGATGCCACCTCTCAATCTGTCGGTAAAATCGTGGGAATAAGTGCCTTCGAAAACTACGTCGATAGGAGAAAAGTAGCCTGTAGGAGATCCGTCAGGTTGATACCCGGCAATTTCCCCATAATTAAGATATCTTATGCCCGCCACACATGCTCCATGTTCTCCGGCTGCCATTCCGTAGCTGGCACCGGCAAAATTGGCTGAACCGAAATAACGCATATAGCTGACGGAGGCTTGTCTGTCTATTTCCGGCCCGATGAGTGCAGGATTTTCTTGAGCCAAGGTTACATCGTCGTCAATCAGCGCGATGTTAGTGCCTCCGAGTCCAAATGCATGACATGAAGTAGGAATATCAAGGAAATCATAAGCTGACCGTCCGGTCTGTGCCCACGACAATATATATGCGGAAAAAACCGCAGCCAAAAATATGATACGCAAAGCTTTCATACAATGATTAAACGCAATCCCTCAAAATCTATTGCGCAAATGACATGCCATAGACATCAACTGTGAATAAATGTAAAACTATTTTAAATTACCAAATTCTTTTACCCTAATGTTTGCAAAATCAAAAACAGGGTTCTATATTTGCAGCATAAAAACTACCAGATAGCATAAATGAAAGCTCGTTCCATCCTATTCCTTATCGGTGCTATAACAGCTTCTGTCTTCTATTCGGAAGCATCGGCGCAGACCTGTCGCATTACCTCAGGGGTGAATGCCAATGGCAGTCTTGTATATAGGGAAGTGTATGAGTTTGACTACGTGGACGACAAGCCTCAGTTTCCCGGAGGGGGGTCTGCTCTTCTAAATTATATAAATGAGACACGCCGTTATCCGGCGGAGGCTTATTCACGAGGAGTGGAAGGAAGAGTGACCTGTGCCTTCGTGGTCAATATCGACGGGAAGGTCAGTGATGTCACGGTGCTTAGGGGAGTGGAGCAGACCTTGAACCGTGAAGCGGTCAGGATCCTCTCCAAGATGCCTGATTGGACACCGGGTAAAATAGAAGGGCAGGCGGTTCCTGTCAGAGTGATATGTGCTGTCCCGTTTCGCAAATAGATGAAATATTCAAATGAGACCATTTGGGGGTTTCATTACAAGATATGGCTTTTTTAGAAGAATATATTGAATAGTTTTGATTTTTAGCACAGAAAAAGGATTGACCGTGAGGCCAATCCTTTTTATTTCGGTAGCTTTTTTCAGAATGAAACTGAAACACGCGAAACAGTGGCTGTTTCTGCGCGGCAGAATAAATTAAACAAGAGATATGACAATATCCTCGTCATTCATAGTGATCACGATTTTGCCTTCTCTGCCAAGCCAGCCGAGAGCAGCCATGATCTCATCTTTCTTAAGTTTGGTAGCTTTCTTGACAAGCTTGAGTCCAAGTGTGCGGGTCTCTGAATTTTCAAGCGCTTTGTAGACCTCTCCTGCCCATGTACCAATTGAATCGATGTCCATTGTTTCGAAATTTAATTAATGTTAAACTTAGATTTTTAGCGTTTTTTATTGGCTATGTTTATCTTTTCCGGCAAAAGTAATAAAAATAATCGGTATTTAACAAAATTCTGTCATAAATACCATTTTATTACTGTATTTTATATTAATCTTTAATAAAAATATTATTGTTTTCTATTATTTTTAACAATTTCAGAGCATAAATTGTTGTCTATTGTGCATTCCGATTCAATTGCTTAATTTTGCATCATGAGCAAGAAGAAAAATCAGACACCGTTCCCTTCTCAAATTCTTGGAGAAGGCAGGGTGATAAGAAACACTGGCAGTTCTTTTATTGTCCGGCTTGACAATGGGGAGGAACTTCCATGCAGGATAAAGGGGAATTTCAGGATAAAGGGGATACGCACCACAAATCCTGTTGCCGTGGGTGATATCGTGACAGTAGCGGAAGCTGCCGACGACGCCGACTATATCACAGCCATAGCCCCGCGCAAGAATTACATCATAAGGAGGGCGTCCAATCTTTCAAAAGAAAGTCATATTCTTGCGTCAAACATAGATCTTGCAATCCTTGTGGCCACATTGCGAGAGCCTGCCACCACCACTACGTTTATAGACCGCTTTCTCGCCACGGCGGAAGCCTATTGCGTGAACGCTTCCCTGGTGCTCAATAAGGAAGACATGTGGGATGAAGACGACCGGGAGCTTGCCGAAGCCCTCAAAAACTTATACAACACAATCGGGTATCAGGTGTTTTTCGTCTCAGCCGCGACCGGAGAAGGTCTTTGCCGGTTGAAAGAGTTCGTCACAAACAAGATCACACTCCTTGCCGGAAACAGCGGAGTCGGAAAGTCGTCGCTAATAAATGCATTGGTGCCCGGGGCGGATCTGCGCACGGGTGAGATCTCGGATATTCACCACACCGGCACTCATACCACAACTTTTTCAGAAATGATCGATATTCCGGAAGGGGGAGCGCTCATCGATGTCCCCGGCGTGAGGGGTTTCGGCACAATTGATTTTGCTCCTGAAGAGGTTGGGCATTTTTTTCCGGAGATATTCAGGATGTCCCGAAATTGCCGCTACAGCGACTGTAAGCATACCGGAGAACCGGGGTGTGCGGTTGTCCCGGCAGTGGAAGACCATTACATATCAGAAAGCCGCTATGCTTCATATTTGTCAATACTTGAAGAAGCATCGGAAGAGGCAGGCGCAGATAAATACCGCAAACCATTTTGAAAATTTGCGTATGTTAGAAAAAAAATGTAACTTTGCGCCGAATTTGCAATCTCTGGCGAGACATGGAAGCTCGTTAAATTGCAAGTAATCACTAAATCACAACAAGACAATGGATTTAATCAAGATCGCGGAGGAGGCTTTCGCCACTCCCAAAAAGCAGTTCGATGAATTCGGACCCGGCGACACAATCACAGTTGCATACCGTATCAAAGAGGGTAACAAGGAGCGTATCCAGCAGTATCGTGGTGTCGTTATCCGCATCAACGGTCATGAAGACAAAAAGCGTTTCACAGTTCGCAAAATCTCTGATGGTGTGGGTGTGGAAAGAATTTTCCCCATCGAGTCTCCGTTTATCGAATCTATCACAGTCAACAAGCTTGGTAAGGTGCGTCGTGCAAAACTTTACTACCTTCGTAATCTTACAGGTAAGAAGGCACGCATCAAAGAACGTTACGTTAAGAAGGCTGAAAAATAATCAGGAATCTTTTCTAAAGTTCTCAAGAATCAAAACAAGAGACAGTCTCCCTATTCTGGAGGCTGTCTTTGTTTTACACTTTTATTGGTCTGTTTTTCGTCATGAATGAAAATTTTTGAGTATTTTTGCAGACTGAATCCTATTTATGGAAAATCTTCCCTCTTGCCTGAACTTTTAGGCTTTATAATTATTGAAAATATATAGAAAAAGATATAAAATTATGTCAAACAAAGCATTATTGATAATCCTTGACGGTTATGGTCTGGGTGACCACGCCAAGGACGACGCAATTTTCAACACTCCGACTCCCTACATGGACTCGCTGTTCGCAAATTATCCCAATTCAAAATTAGAGGCAAGTGGCGAAAATGTCGGTCTGCCTGACGGACAGATGGGTAATTCCGAGGTAGGTCACCTTAATATCGGTGCCGGTAGGGTCGTATACCAGGATCTTGTAAAAATCAACCGCTCCATTAAAGACGGTTCTTTCGCAGAAAATCCAGAGATCAAGAGTGCGTTCTCATATGCACAGAAGCACAATGTCCCGATCCACTTTATGGGGCTTGCATCTGCCGGAGGTGTGCATTCAAGCCTCGATCATCTCTATGCGCTCTGCGACACTGCAAAGGCATATGATCTACAGAGGGTGTATCTCCATTGTTTTATGGATGGTCGTGACACCGACCCCAAAAGCGGTGCCGGTTTTCTTAAAGAAATCAAGGATCACTGCGACAAGAGTGCCGGCACTATCGCTTCAGTGATCGGAAGATATTATGCCATGGACAGGGATCACCGTTGGGAGCGTCTTAAGGAGGCTTATAATCTTCTTGTCTATGGAGAGGGTAAACACACCGAAAATGTCATAGAGGCTGTAGAGGAATCGTATGCAGAAGGTGTGACAGATGAATTCCTCAAACCTATCGTCAACGACAGGGTCGACGGAAGAATAGGCGCAGGTCATGTGGTTATATTCTTCAATTACCGTAATGACCGTGCGAAGGAGCTTACCACCGTCCTCACCCAGCATTCTGAAGACGGCATGAATCCCATTCCTGACCTTCAGTATTATTGCATGACTCCATACGATGATTCGTTCAAGGGGGTCCATATTCTTTTCTCAAAGTCGGATGTGCCTGATACAATATCAGAGGTTGTTTCTGAAGCAGGCAAGAAGCAGCTCCACATCGCCGAGACTGAAAAATACGCCCATGTGACATTCTTCTTCAATGGCGGTCGCGAGGCTCCGTTCGAAGGTGAAGACCGTATCCTCGTTCCATCACCTAAGGTTGCAACTTATGATCTTCAGCCTGAGATGAGTGCACCGGAAGTGACTGAGAAACTTGTGGCTGCGATCGACACAGAGAAATACGATTTCATTGTTGTCAACTTCGCAAACGGCGACATGGTGGGTCACACCGGTGTTTATCCCGCTATCCAGAAGGCTGTGGAGACTCTTGATAAGTGTGTAGAAAAGGTTGTGGAGGCTGCAAAGGCTCATGGCTATGGCACTATCATCATTGCAGACCACGGCAATGCAGATCACGCTCTAAATGAAGACGGAACACCAAATACAGCCCATTCATTGAACCCTGTACCGTTTGTATATATCGGCAACAAGGATGCGAAAGTGAAAGACGGACGTCTTGCTGATGTGGCTCCCTCGCTTCTCCACATCATGGGCATCCCGCAGCCGGCTGATATGACAGGTGAAGATCTTATTTCCGAATAAAATAAAATGATCAGATCAATAATAACTAAGGCGGCGGTCTCAATGTTGGGACTCGCCGCCTTAAGTTTCCCGGTAGCGGGCGGGAAACTTGTGATTTTACATACGAACGACACTCACTCCGCTATCGAACCAAATAAAGACGGCACAGGAGGAATGCTCCAGCTGAAAGCGGTGATAGATTCTGTCAGGAAAGCAGACAGGAATGTCATTCTTGTCAACGCCGGCGACATCGTGCAAGGATCGTTATATTTCAAATATTTTCGGGGGGAAGTGGAATATCCTATCGCCAATATGCTTGGTTACGACATAAATGTGCTCGGGAATCATGAATTTGACAACGGGATGGATGATCTTGCGGAAAAATATAAGACTCTCAAAGGGGCGCGTCTGTCTGCAAACTATGACTTTGACGGGACCGCGATGGAAGGAGTTATGCAGCCGTATGTTATCAAGAAGATCGATGGCAAGAAAATAGGGTTCTTCGGCATCAATATCGATCCCAAGAGTCTTATTTCGGATAAATGTATAGAAGTGAATTATAAGGATGTGATTCCTGTGGCTAACGAAACCGCGGCTTATCTTAAGAATAAGAAAAAATGCGATGTAGTGGTCGCTGTGACACATATCGGATATGTGACGTCTAATGGTAAGCCCGGCGATGTCGATCTTGCCAAGGCAAGCAAAGATATCGACGTTATAATAGGCGGCCATTCCCATACCCTTATAGACCCCGCCAACCCGGGGAAATATCCTTCCCTTATAGAAAATTCAGAAGGTCGTCCTGTAAGAATTGTTCAGACCGGTAAGTATGGGAGAAATCTCGGCAAACTTGAAATAGACCTTGACAATCTGCAAGACATGGACGGCGGTAAGGTCAAATATGAACTAATTCCCGTCACCAGCCGTTTTCCTGAAGAGATCTACGACAAGAAGATAATAGAGTTTCTTAAGCCATATAAGCATGTGGTGGATTCTGTCAACAGCCATGCAATAGCCACGTCTTTATATGATATGCGCAACAATTCTCCCGGAATGGCTAACCTCACCGCAGATTTCGGTTATTGGTATGCCAACCATATCGCGGATTCCCTAAGAAATGCAGGTGTGGATATTCCAAGGATTGATCTTGCAATTATGAATATAGGGGGCATACGCCAGGATATGGCTGTCGGCGACATTACCGAAGGTCAGATTCTTTCCACCTATCCTTTCTCAAACCGTTTTATAATAATGAAAATAAAGGGTAAGGATATATTCGATGCGATGAACGTCGCTGCCCGAAAAGGAGGGGAGGCGATCAGCGGGAATGTGCGTGCCGTTGTGGATGGAGATGATAATCTCGTCAGGCTTGTGGTCGACGGAGAAGAACTTGATCCGGAAAAGACATATTATGTGGGAACTATAGATTATGTCGCCGAAGGCAATGACGATATGGTCACTCTTGCGAATCATGAAAAAGTCTGGGAAGATGGTCACGAGGTCAGTGTCCCGATATTGCATTGGTTCATGCGCCAGCAGGACCTTGGACTTCCGGTCGCGCCTTCTCAAGACAGGAGGTTTGTAAAGAGCGTGTCAAAATGATTTTTATGAGGGGATGTAGGATCTATATATGGATTATAGCATTGATATGCTTCGTCTCTTGCAAAGGAGGCGGGATAGATTATGCGAAAGAAGATGGCGGCATTGCTGATATGGATTCTATCGGCAATGTCGCTGTGCATAATGTAGACTTGACAGGAACGGTCATGGACATGGCGGATTCTGTGTTGTCTTCCCTTACGCTTGAACAGAGGGTGGGGCAATGTTTTATGCCTGCGATTTATGCCAGCGACGACTCTCTCAATATGAAGAAGTTTAAAAGTTACATTTCAGATCTTCATGTGGGTGGAGTGGTTTTGCTGAAAGGGAATCTGGAATCTGCCACAGTCATGGCGTCGATCGGGTCGGATGCCGAGGTGCCTCTGTTCATAGCCATAGATGCAGAATGGGGGTTGGGCATGAGGCTCACCGACGCTCCCGATTTCCCTAAAAACGGCAAGTTGGGTCCGCGTGCCGACGAATCGCTTCTTTTCGATTATGGCGCGGAAGTGGCGAGGGAATGTCGTCGTGTGGGCATAAACATGGTCTTGGGCCCGGTGATAGATGTCACTGAAAATCCCCGAGGAGTGATAGGGAGCAGATCGTTCGGTGGAGACCCTGTCAGGGTTGCAGACCTGGGGGTGGCTTATGCAAGAGGTCTTGAATCAGGGAAGGTCATCAGTGTGGCAAAACATTTTCCCGGTCATGGAAGTCCCAAAGAAGACAGCCACAGGTCTTTACCTGTAATCAACCGGTCGCTGCACCAGCTCGACAGTATAGATTTATATCCTTTTAAAAGTTATATAGACGCCGGACTCAGCGGCGTCATGGTAGGACATCTTGCGGTGCCGGCAATTGATCCGTTGTCTCTCCCTGCGGCTGTCTCTCCGGTTGTGATAGGAGACCTGTTGAGGAATGAATTGGAATTCCGTGGTCTTGTGTTGACAGACGCTTTGAATATGGGAGGAGTTGAGGGGTATGGAGCCTATGCCGCCTTGAATGCGGGTGCAGACATAGTTGTCGCGCCGGGAAACACTTCTTTGGAAATATCCCGTGTAGTTGAAATGATAAGGAATGGAGATATGGAGATTTCGGTGATAGACGACCGTTGCCGTCGAATTCTATTTTATAAACTGTTGGCAGGGGCATTCGAACCGAGGTCATTCAGTCTGTCGGGACTGAGGGAAGAGGTAAGCCACGGAACAGATACCCTATACAGAAAGCTTGCAAGATAACTTGCGGTATATGGCATTCCGTCGGGAATGAATCACTTTCTTCCATTGTCGTTATAACTGTAATAAGCGTTGCTTGTCACGATCACGTGGTCCAGCATGGTCAATCCAAGATACTCGCACCCTTTCTTAAGGTCATGTGTGATTTTGTCGTCTTGCGGACTTGGCACGGTTCCTCCCGAGGGGTGGTTGTGGACCATTATAACGCCCTCGGCATTTTCTGTTATCGCGAATTTAAGGGCTTTTTTGAGATCGAATATGGAGGCAGTGCTTGATCCGGTGGAAAGGCAATATTCCTTCATGATCTGATTGCGCCTGTTGAGCAGAAGGATCCAGACTTCTTCATGATCAAGGTTTCCAATTTTAAACCTCATCCGCTTGAAAATGTCGTCGGAAGATCTTATCGGTTCTTCTATCGGAATCTCTTCCGAGCAATATCTTTTGATAAGCTCGATAACAGCCTCAACCTGGATGCTTTTTGTGGTGCCTATCCCTTTTATTTGTCTTAGTTCGGCGCGGCTTCTGCGTTCGAGCTTGTGGAGCGAGTCGCTGTTGTCGTGCATGAGATTACGGCAAAGTTCCGTTATGGGCATTCCGGAAGTGCCTACGCGCAGAATCAATGCCCAAAGTTCCGGAATTGAAAGGACCCCGCATCCATATTTCTCAGCCTTTTCACGCGGTTGTTGGTCAGGATCCATTTCCTTTACCGTGCGTGGCTGATAGATGACATCTGTTTCGGAGTAATAAAGGGGAGAGGGATGGTCTGTCATGATATATATTATTTTCCGCGCCTACGTTCGATCTCATCGTTGATGTCTCTTCCGTGGCGAAGTATTATTTTCCAGACATAAGCCCGGATAAAGCCTGTGCCGTAGCCTGTGAGCTGCACCATTGACGCCCCCACTCCCATGGTTCCGATCTTAAGGCTTTTAGTAGAGATTATGCCCCATATCCAAAGGGCGAGAATATATATGAGCAAAGGGATAAGTGCCCATTTGCAGAAGAATGCCCCGATAATCATGATGGCGGCGCCTGTCACAAATAGGGCGGGGAGCCAATGGACCGCCTTCATTGATCCCGGATACAACAGCTGCAGTGTGATTCGAGACATCCCGAAGACGTGTACCTGTCGCCAGAATTTTTTAAAGTCCACGCGTCGCTTGTGAAAGACTGCCACATCAGGATATAAGGTTATGCTGAATCCGGCAAGGCGTATGCGTGTGCTCATATCGATATCTTCGCTAAACATTTCCCTGAATCCTCCGACCTTCTCATATACCTTTCTGGAGAACCCCATGTTGAAAGTGCGGGGGGTGAATTTCTCCATGCACACTTTGCCGCCCCGGATTCCACCTGTGGTGAGAAATGAGGTCATGGCATAGTTGATTGCTTTCTGGGTGTCGGAAAAAGATTCATGAGCCGCATCCGGACCGCCGAAACAGTCTGACGGATTGGCGTTGAGCGAATCTCGCAGTTTCTCGATATAATCGGGCGGTAAAATACAATCAGAGTCGACGAAGATAAGATAGTCTCCGTCGGCTCTGACGATACCGTAATTCCGGGCGATGCTGCGCCCTTCATTATCTTTGTAATAATATTTTACTCGAGTTTTTTCTTTGTAGGCCTCGCATTGTTCCTCGCATCTCACGGTTGAGCCATCTTCCACAATGACAGTCTCAAAACCTTTGTCGGTCTGCTTGGCAAGGCTTGCCAGCAGATCGGCAATCTCGTCAGGACGGTTGTAGACCGGGACGATGATTGAAAAGAGAAGGGGAACGGTTTGCGACATTTCAGGTTAAGCCTTTACTCTGCCTACGTATTCCCCTGTGCGGGTGTCAACCTCTATAAGCTCACCTTCGTTTACGAAGAGTGGCACACGTACAGTTGCTCCGGTCTCCACGGTAGCGGGCTTGAGTGTATTGGTTGCAGTGTCGCCTTTGAGCCCCGGTTCGGTATAGGTTATCTTGAGCACAGTCTTGATAGGCATTTCTGCGTAGAGCACAGTCTCAGTCGAAGCGTCGCTGACAACTTCTACAGTGTCACCTTCTTTCATGAATGCGGCTCCGGTCACGAGTTCCTTATTGATGGGCACCTGTTCGAATGTCTCATTGTTCATGAAGATGTCGTCACCGCCGTCAGCATAAAGATATTGGTAAGGACGACGCTCCACGCGCACGTCTTCAAGTTTCTCACCGATGTTGAAACGGCGTTCGAGAACACGGCCATCGACAACGTCTTTGAGTTTTGTGCGCATGAAAGTGTTACCCTTGCCGGGCTTTACGTGAAGGAATTCCACAACGAAATAAAGACGACCATCCATGCGGATGCATGTGCCGTTTTTGATGTCTTGAGCGTTCATCATATGCTTAAAAGTGTTTTTGTTGATTCTTGTCAGGAAAGGGGTAAGAATAGGTTGCCCCCTTATTCGGGTGCAAAATTAATAAAAAAATGGATAAAAAGAAAGAGAGAAACGGTAGATAGATGGCTATAAACGATTGATGACCATAAAAAAATAGGCAGAAATTTGTGAAACTGAAAGATATTTCCTAATTTTGCACTCCGAAAATCAGAAATTAAACAATCAATATACAATGAAAAGAACATTCCAGCCTTCAAACCGTAGAAGGGTAAACAAACATGGCTTCCGTGAGAGAATGGCGACTAAAGACGGTCGCAAAGTTTTGTCTCGTCGTCGCGCAAAAGGTCGCGCTTCACTTACTGTGTCTGACCATATCGCGAGCAAGTAATCCGGAGACCCGGTTAGCAATGAACAATAGGCAATGAGCTTGGCTCATTGCCTGTTTTTTTAGGTATATGCCCACAATACAAAACATTCAAAATTCAAATATATCCCAAAAAGCCCCCGGAGTGTGAACTCAGGGGGCAGTCATCCCGGTCTATTGAGACATGGTGAGCCCTTTGAATAGGACTATGAATTGCCGGGTGATAAATTATTATCTGATTATCCGTTGGAGACTCCCGTGATATCTTCGGCAGTGCCAATCCCGAAGAGCCAACAGAGGAGAATTATTATTAAGACGATCACTCCGAGCCATAACCAGATGCGGCTCCATTTCTTGCCGCTTGATTCATGCCTTTCGTTTTCTTTCATAATCAGTCGGTCTTGTTATTAACCTGCAATACCTTTCATCAATCCCATGCTGAATAGCCAATAGAGAAGTATGGCAATCAATACGAGAACTCCGAGCCATAGCCAGAGACGGTTGATTTTACGGGTGTTTTCACGGTGACGTTCGCGCCCTTCAGCTTTCAATGAGTTGGCGATCATGTCGGCATTGACCGATTCGTTATCTTTAATATGTTTTTCCTTGCTGTCCATAACCTTTATTTTAATGTTTGAAAATAAAACGTTAAGACATGCGAAGTGGTTCACAGAATATAATAAAATGTTACTTTTTGTTAAGTCGCCGTTTTACGGTCGGTTTGGCCGGGAATATCAGAACGGTATATCCTGTTCTCCAGGTCCCGGCATTATGTCAGGCATTGGTCCCGACGACAGCGGTGCCCCCAATGAGAAAGGGGAGGGCGACGGCTCCCTGGTGTCTGTCGAGTTCATTCTCGACCCAAGTTTTACAGGTGCTTCGGAGAGTGTTTCCTGCAGCATGTTGTATCCCTGTTCCCAGTTTTCAAACTTTGCATATTTTGAGACGAATCGTAATTTCACATCGCCTACGGCACCGGAACGGTGCTTTGCCACGATCAATTGGGCAAGACCGCGGATGTCGTTCCCCTCGGCGTCTTCAGAACTTTTTGTATAGTATTCAGGACGGTGAATGAAACATACGATATCGGCATCCTGCTCTATGGCTCCGGATTCGCGGAGGTCGGATAGGACGGGTCGTTTGTCTTCGCGTGTTTCTGTGCTTCGGTTGAGCTGAGAAAGTGCGATTATCGGAATGTTGAGCTCCTTTGCGAGAGCTTTAAGTGATCTGGAGATTGTGCTGACCTCCTGTTCGCGGCTTCCCAGCTTCATGCCAGTGGCGTTCATGAGCTGAAGGTAGTCGATCATGATCATCCTTACCCCTTTTTCTCTTACCAGACGGCGTGCTTTTGTCCTTAATTCTGTGATGGAAAGCCCCGGTGTTTCATCCAGATAGAGAGGCGCGCTATAGACGGTGCGTATACGTGAGTTGAGACGGTCCCACTCCTCCGGGCTCAGCTGTCCGCTTTTGATCTTTTCACCTTCAAGGTCAGCCACGTTGCTGATAAGACGCTTCACAAGCTGCACGTTCGCCATCTCAAGGGTGAATATTGCGATCGGGGTATTATAGTCTACCGCCATGTTCTTAGCCATGGAAAGCACAAATGCGGTCTTACCCATGGCGGGACGTGCCGCTATGATAATAAGGTCTGAACTTTGCCAGCCGGAAGTCATTCTGTCGAGTTCCGTATAACCGGTCTGTAGTCCGGAAAGACCGCTTTCATTGTTCGCGGCTGTCTGGATCTGTTCGAGGGCGAGGTTGATGACCGGGTCAATCTGTGTCACTTCCCTTTTTAGCTGAGTCTGGGAGATGTCGAAGAGCTGACCTTCGGCTTCCTGCAGGAGATCGTCTACGTCGTTGCTTTCGTCAAAAGCCTTGGTCTCAATGGTGGAAGCGTAGGTTATAAGCCTGCGTGCGAGATATTTCTGAGCAATTATCCTGGCATGATATTCCACATTGGCGGCAGAATAGACTCTTGCCGTGAGTTCTGTGATATGTATCGCGCCGCCCACCTCTTCGAGCACACCGTCATGACGCAGCTGCTCTGTCACGGTCATCATATCGATGGGGCGCTGGTTGAATCCGAGGGTTGTGATCGCCTGAAATATCTTCTGATTAACCGGATCATAGAAACTGTCGGGCACGAGAATGTCGCACACATTCATATATGCATCTTTTTCCAGCATACACGCTCCGAGCACAACCTCTTCGAGGTCTGTGTCGCGGGGTGGGAGTTTACCTGTCGGGTCGGTCAGTTCCTGACGAAATTCCGGTTTCTTTGCCATTGTCAAATGTTGATAAAATAAAAAGAAAGGTTGCTATATTTTAACGCAACCCTTCCTTTTTGATT
The DNA here is from genome assembly GCA_947073495.1 of uncultured Porphyromonadaceae bacterium. Classification (GTDB taxonomy): domain Bacteria; phylum Bacteroidota; class Bacteroidia; order Bacteroidales; family Muribaculaceae; genus Lepagella. The sequence goes on along the minus strand of CAMTMX010000019.1, from coordinate 22,519 downwards.
GTGGATTGTAGAAAAGTTTTCAATTAAGTTTGTATCACGCGGGATAAACGGAGAATACGATCAAGAGATAGATAGACACCAGCATGAGTAAAATTGAAGTGAATTTCAATAGTTTATTCAGTTCGGATCCACGCCGATGTCGCAAATATGACGTATATATCAGATGACAGGTGAGATATGCCACCCAACCTTGAGCCGGTAGAGTCGGAATGGTAGAGGTGGCTGTAGCTATCAGTGTGGCGGCTAAGATTCCATTGATCAGATATACGTTTGCCATCGTTTTTCTACCGAAAATTACCACTGTGGTTCTTTTTCCTACGGCTTTATCGTCTTCGAAGTCGCGGTAGTTGTTAACAATCAAGACGTTCGCTGCCATTAACCCTACTGCAAACGCTACGCAGACTGTGACATAATCAAGTTGGAATACTTGTCTCTGTACGTACTCGGTGAAAACTACAGGCACAAGTCCGAAAAATATGACAACCGCAATGTCTCCGAGACCATGGTGGGAAAGCGGATATGGACCGGCGCTGTATGCTACGGCAAAGACAGCAATAGCCGCGCCTACAGGAATCAGCCACCATCCCCCCCAGATTATGAGAGAACAGCCTAAGACGGCATCGACGGCAAGCAGTCCGTAGGTGGCATGCTTCATTGCCGCAGGAGATATATCGCCTTCAGTGACTCCCCGTCGAAATCCCTCTCTTCCCTTTTTGTCAAGACCGTTTTTGAAATCGTAATATTCATTGGCAAAATTGGAGGCGATCTGTGCGATTATTGCAAAGGCAAGACAGATCATCATGGGAACGATTGCAAAGCCATGATGATATGCCGCGCAAGCCGTTCCCGCCAGCACTCCCGCCACACTCACGGGGAGGGTGCGCAATCTCATTGCTTCTATCCAGGGGGTCATGCGATTTATTGTTTTGATTCTATATACTTGATAATCCCGTCTGCGTTTTTATAAAGTCTCTCATTGCAGATAAGATCATCTACAAGGTTTTTAGGAATGGAAGAGAAGCCAAATTTGATTCCCAACAACGCGGCGGCGGAAGCTGCGTTTGTATCGGCGTCGCCACCTTGTGCGATTATGGTGTCAAGGCCCTCTTCAAATGATTTGCAATGCCACACGCTCCATAGCGCCGCTCCGAGAGCTTTGCGAACAAACCAGCATGTGTCGGGGTCATCGAGATGGAAATCCTCGATTGTGCCAAAACGGGCGGTCTCGATATATCTCGCCACATCTTCATTGCTTTGCTTGGCGATCGCTACCAGTTCTTCATAAGTTGACGCACGGTTATCCCACATCAGGGTGTTAGCCATTGTGGCTATCACTTTGCAAGATGTTATCGTGCGCCCTCTCGGATGGGTGAGCCTGCAAAGGTTGGAAGCTGATTCATGATGATCTTTTGAAAGGAAAGCGAAAAGAGATCTGCCAAGACATTCACTTGAATTTTCGAAAGTTCCTAATTTGTCCCATGCCTCCAGAGTGGACTCAAAAGGACGGCTCGTGAAATCCACCTGTTTTAGCACAAGCCTGAGATTTATTGTCAGGTCGACAGGATTGCTGTCATACCATTCTTTCAGATGTTTTGCAATGTCGAGATAATCGAAATTGCCACAACGCAAGAAACTTTCGAGCACTATCAGCACCATTTCAGTGTCGTTTGTCCAATTTCCGCGTTTCCATTGCGACCGATGTGCATCTCTTACGATCTGTGAATAGTTTTTCAGACCGCCGGGATAACGTCGTTTCACCTCCATGGCGGACATGAATTCAGCGCCAAGCCCGAGGGCATCTCCGACAGCATATCCGAAGATAGCGCCATAAATTTTTTCTTTGATAGATAAGTCCATAAGTTTAGGTAGATGATAATAGTGTAAATCTAAAGAGCAGCCGACATGAGGTACTTATACGAGATGCCGCAGTCAACCTCTGCTTTGAAAGAAAAAAGATATATGTATCACTGCAAAGGTAGTGAAATATTTGAGAAAAGAAAAATAATTTGTTAAAATAAACTCCGGATCAGTTTCCGGTATCCCCGGCATTCTCTACCTTCTCTTCCTCTTTTTTTTGAAAAATGAAGACATGAGGTTTGACGCTTCCTCGGCGAGCACTCCTCTTGTGACTATTGTTGAAGGATGAAGAGGCGAGAGGTTGTCATTGCAGAATCTGGAAAAGCCACGTTTTGGATCGGAGGCTCCGTAGACAATTCTCCCTATCTGGCTCCATCCGAGCGCCCCGGCGCACATCGGACATGGCTCAACAGTCACATAAAGTGTGCATTGTGGCAAATATTTTCCCCCTAATGCATCGGCAGCGGCTGTGATAGCCATCATTTCCGCATGGGCTGTGACGTCGTTAAGTGTCTCGGTCAGATTGTGTGTGCGTGCTATGATCCGGTCGCCCACCACGATAATTGCTCCGACAGGCACTTCATCGATTCGTGCAGCCTCTGCCGCCTCAAGGAGTGCCTGTCTCATATAATATTCATCCCGCGGATCAATTATCTCTTCAGAAGCCTGCATTTGAATTGCGTATTTTGTTGGCGACTTTCTCCATAAGCCAGAGCGGGGTGGAGGTGGCGCCGCAGATGCCTACGGTCTCCGCTCCTGAGGTCCAGGCATCGTCAAGTTCAGATTCGTCAGAAATAAGATATGTACGCGGGTTCACTTCGCGACATTTTTCAAACAGGACCTTCCCGTTTGAACTTTTCGCACCGCTCACGAAGATCACCACCTCATGGTTACGTGCGAATTCCCGCATTTTTTCCATTCGGTTTGCCACTTGTCGACATATAGTGTCGAAATATTCGAACTTGCCTGAAGTTTTTCTCCGTTTAATCTCTTCCACTACCTGGCGGAACCCTTCAAGCGACTTGGTGGTTTGTGAGTAAAGCATTATATCACGTCCAAGATCGAGCGAAGAAATGCCTTCGAGATCCTGGATCACCACCGCCTCTCCGTTGGTTTGCCCCACAAGACCGTTCACTTCTGCGTGCCCGTTCTTTCCATATATCACGATTAGAGGCTTGTGTCCTCCGCATTTTTCCGCTTCTACTCCGTCGTGGTATGCTTTTTTGATGCGTCGCTGGAGTTGTAGCACCACAGGACATGTGGCATCTATGATGTCGATATTGTTGTTAGAGGCTATCCCGTAGGTTTGAGGAGGTTCACCATGTGCACGTAGAAGAACCTTTACATTTTTTAGGTTGCCGAGGTCCTGATGGGTTATAGTCACAAGCCCCTTGCCGCAGAGGCGTTCCACCTCCCCGGCATTATGGACAATATCTCCCAGACAATATAGTTGTCCGGATTTGTCAAGTTCCTCTTCCGCTTTCCTTATTGCAGTGACCACTCCAAAGCAGAATCCGGAATTGCTGTCAATCTCTACGATCATATTCTAAGTCATCAACCCTAAATTTTCACCCCACTCTTTCCTGAAACTTTTCTATCAGCCAGTCCATTTGTTCTGTAGGAGTCATATTTCCGTTGTCAAGCTCGATGGCATCGGATGCCTTGCGTAGAGGCGATACTTCACGAGTGGTGTCGATCCTATCTCTTTCCACCACATTTTTGAAAACCTCCTCATAGGAGACATCTTCCCCCTTTTCGAGCATCTCTTTGAGACGGCGGCGTGCACGCTCTTCAGGGCTTGCGCATACAAACACTTTCAGTTCTGCATCCGGGAATACTGTGGTGCCGATGTCTCTGCCGTCCATGACTATCCCCTTGTGGATGCCAAACTCCTGTTGCAGTGCAGTGAGCCGCTCGCGCACTTCCGGGATCACAGCCACCGGGCTCACCAGGTTGCTTACTTCCATGTCTCGTATCAGTTTCTCAACATCATCTCCATTGAGGAGAGTGTGCTGAATGCCGTCTGCGCCGGCTGCCTGAAAGGAAATATGTATATCGGGTAATGCGGATATGAGTTGCGAGGTCTTTATTTTCTTGTCCGGGGTCACCATGTCGTGTCTTATTGCATAAAGTGTCACGGCACGATACATTGCACCGGAGTCGACATAGACATACCCCACTCTTTTTGCAAGTTCCCTTGCCATTGTGCTCTTTCCTGACGAAGAATATCCGTCGATCGCCACAATTATTTTTTTAGCGTCATCAATCATATTCATTGAGTTGTGAGTTGTGAGATTTGAGTTGTGAGATTTGAGTTGTGAGATTTGAGTTATGAGATTTGAGTTGTGAGTTATGAGTTATGAGATTTGAGTTATGAGATTTGAGTTATGAGATTTGAGTTATGAGATATTATATCGCTGTTCATAATTTCCAGCTCATAACTCATAACTCACAACTCATAACTCATAACTCATAACCCATAACTCAATAGGTGTTAAGTTTTGCAAGGTATTTTCCTATAATATCGAATTCAAGGTTCACTCGTGTCCCTTTTTCGATTTTATGGAAATTTGTGTTGTCGTGGGTGTAGGGAATGATCGCCACGCGGAATGAATCTTTCTCCGAATCGCATACTGTCAGGCTGACTCCGTTGACGGTCACGGATCCTTTCTCTACTGTGACATACCCTTTCTTTGCCATTTCACGGTCCACATTATATTTAAAGGAGTAATACCAGCTGCCGTCGGCTGTTTCCACCTCTTGGCAAATCGCGGTTGTGTCGACGTGACCCTGTACTATATGCCCGTCGAGCCTGCCGTCAATTTTCATGGAGCGCTCCACATTTACAAGGTCTCCAACTTTCAGGTCTCCGAGGTTTGAACGTTCAAGAGTTTCCTTGATAGCAGTGACTGTATACGTGCCGTCGCCGGGGAGAGCCACTACCGTAAGGCATACTCCGTTGTGGGCGATACTTTGGTCAATACGGAGCTCATCGGCGAATGGACACCGGAGCGTGATATGAAGGTTTCCCTCATCATGCTTGAGGGCACATACTTCGATAGCGGCTTCAACTATTCCAGAAAACATATAATTAAGGATTGTGTGGTTAGAATTTGGAGACGGCAGGGTTGGTTGCCTCAGGCATCCTCCGGTCTCCTGTCTTGACACCGCAAAATTACTCATATTTTTCTTAGTTAACAAAATTTATAGTGTCACCATACCTGTTTAGACGTTAAAAATGATTATATTTGAAGGCGAAAATAAAAAACGACATATTAGAAACTGTTTATATTCATTTGTTGAAGGAATTGAGAGGATTTGTCAGGTAGATTTTTGATATTTATGAAGGAGTTATGGGGGTCCATAATGACTGAATAAATATCATGAAGATGCCGACAAAGCCCTCAATGACAAGACGAAATTAATTTTAAACAGTTTCTCAGACTAACGGGTTTCTTGTATGAATAGACTCAAATTGCCAAAAATAGCAGGTTCCGGCGACATTCCGATGCTCCCAGATGCGGGTCAGTTAACAATAATTGGCGGCAGCGGCGCCGGAAAGACAAAATTCATGGAGGAACTTGTGCGTCTCAATGAGGAACGTGCCTATTGTCTGTCGGCACTCAGCGCGCCTTTCCCGGAGAGGGAGGAATCTGAACGCCCGGGAAGTATAGATGTCCTTTTTAGGGATGCCGTGGCAAATCGTCCTTATATGCGGATTGATGCTGTATGTGAGCTTGACAAGCTTGCATATATGATTCTGATGGATGAATTTGAATATCTCCTTTCTTTAAAAAAGGAGAAGATGGTCAATGGCTCACCATTGAAGTTCAAACCGACGCGGCTTGACAAGATTGTGATGCTTTGGGAGCGTATTTTCCCCGGCAACAAAATAGTCAGGAGTGGCGGGAGCATGATGTTTACCACCAATTCAGGTTCCGACATGATTTCTGCCAAGAAGCTTAGCCGAAGTGAACAGACAGTGCTTTATTATGCAGCAGCAGTGTTGTATGCAATGCCTGGCGCCGTTATTTTTATTGATTCCCCTTCCTTGTTTCTGCATCCCACTGTGCTTGCCAATCTTTGGAATTCGATAGAAGAGCTGCGTCCTGATTGCACTTTTGTCTATGACTCCGTGGATGTGGAATTTGTCAATTCCCGCACCCATAATGTCTGTATATGGGTGAAGAGTTATGATGTTGGTTCGCATGCCTGGGACTATGAGATAATCCTTCCCGGGAATCTTAAGGATGAACTGTTTGTAGATCTCATTGGAACCAGAAAACCGGTTTTGTTCATAGAGGGGGATGCACGTCATAGCATAGATGCCAGACTATATCCATTAGTGTTTACGGATTGTACGGTGAGACCGATTGGTTCGTGTGATAAAGTCATAGAGTCTACGCGGACTTTCAATGATCTGAGAAACATGCACCATCTTGAAAGTAGAGGGATTGTAGACCGTGACCGGCGCACAGATCCGGAAGTGGATTATCTCCGACGGAAATCAGTGATGGTTCCGGATGTTGCTGAGGTTGAAAATCTGTTCCTTTTGGAAGGGGTGATCCGAGCCATGGCTCGGAGGAGAGGCAAAAATCCTGACAAGGTGTTCCATCATGTGGCACGTGCTGTTGAAGATGAGTTCCGTCGTCGGTTTGATGAGCAGGCTCTTCAGCACGTGCGTCACAGAGTGAAAAGAGAGGTTGAATGCAAGATCGATGCCCGTTTTTCTTGTATCACGGCTATGGAGACTCATCTCAGAAGTCTTGTCAATATGCTTCGTCCCCGTGATCAATATAATGAGCTGAGGGCGCAGTTTAAGGAATTTCTCGAAACCCATAATTATTCTGGAATATTAAAGGTGTTCAATCATAAGCCGATGTTGGGCGATTGCGGTGTGGCGCGTTTGCTTGGCTACAAGAATAAGGATGAGTATGTTTCCGGTGTGATTTCCACACTTAAGGAAGGTGGCGTGACGGGAGACGCTATCCGGGAATCAATAAAATTCTGTTTCAGGTTGGATGAGCCTATACCCGAGAAAAAGAAATTGTCCAAGATTGTGCAGAAGGCGCCAAAAAATCATGCCAAACCGGTTTCTCCTTCCAACCCTAAGTCGCCGAATAACAAAAGGCATCGCAAAAACGTTAAATAATAGATGGCCTTTGGTTCAATTAGTAATTGACAATTATTAATTAGTAATTGAATCTTTCAAATTGCACATTACTGATTATGTCAAGGTTTATAGTTATGGTTTAAGAATAATCCCGATGGCATACAACCTGCAACTCACAACCTACGACACATGACTCAAAAACAAACACATAACCCAAAATATAAATGAAAAAGAAATTAGCAATTCTTAGAAACGATCCGTGGCTTGAACCTTACGCTCCGGCTATCGAGGGGCGCCACGAAGACGTGGAAAGAAAACTTGACGAACTTACCGCTGCCGACGGTTCTCTTTCAGACTTCGCCAACGCATATAAATATTATGGTCTTCATCGTCAGAAGGAAGGGGGATGGTTATTTCGTGAGCACGCCCCCAACGCCACTGCAATTTGGCTGATCGGGACATTCTCTGATTGGAAAACTTCTGACAATTATCAACTCACCCGCATAGGGAACGGCGACTGGGAAATCCATCTGCCTGAAGATGCTATCCATGAAGGCGACCTGTATAAGATGCTTGTGACATGGGATGGCGGTCAGGGCGAACGTATTCCCGCTTATGCCACCCGAGTGGTGCAGGATCCCGACACAAAGATATTTTCGGCTGAGGTCTATGAGCCGAAGACTCCTTATAAATTTAAGGTAAAGAATTTCAAACCTGATGTAAAACCGCTTCTCATATATGAATGCCATATCGGCATGGCACAGGAGAAAGAGGGGGTGGGGTCATACGATGAGTTCCGCGAAAAGACTCTTCCCCGTATCGCGTCCGACGGCTACAATGCCATTCAGATAATGGCTATACAGGAGCATCCTTATTATGGATCATTCGGTTATCACGTAAGCAGTTTTTATGCTCCCAGTTCCAGATTCGGCACGCCCGATGATCTCAAACGTCTTATTGACGAGGCTCATAAACTCGGCATTGCAGTGATTATGGATATAGTCCATTCTCATGCGGTGAAGAATGAAGTGGAGGGACTGGGAAGGCTTGACGGTTCATATGATCTCTATTTCCATGGAGACGGGCGCCGCGAACATCCGGCATGGGATTCCCTACTGTTTGATTACGGAAAGAATTCTGTGCTTCATTTCCTCCTTTCCAACTGCAAATATTGGCTTGATGAATTCAAGTTTGACGGTTTCCGCTTTGACGGTGTCACCTCCATGCTTTATTATGATCACGGACTTGGGAAGGCGTTTGGCTCTTATGCAGACTACTACGACGGCAACCAGGATACGAATGCCCTCACATATCTCACCCTTGCCAACCTTCTGATTCATGAGGTGAATCCCAAGGCAGTCACTATAGCCGAGGAGATGAGCGGTATGCCGGGTCTCGCGGTCAAGTTTGAAGACGGAGGCATCGGCTTTGACTATCGCATGGCGATGGGTGTGCCTGATTATTGGATCAAGATGATCAAGGAGAAGAAAGATGAGGATTGGCATCCCACTTCTATTTTCTGGGAACTTACCAACCGCCGTGCCGACGAGAAGACCATTTCCTATTGCGAAAGCCATGACCAGGCTCTTGTGGGCGACAAGACCATAATCTTCCGCTTGATCGATAAGGAGATGTATTGGCATATGATGGTCAATGACGATAATTTTACTGTTGAACGAGGAATGGCGCTTCACAAGATGATCCGTCTTGTCACCCTTGCCACGATCAACGGAGGCTATCTCAACTTCATGGGAAATGAGTTCGGACATCCGGAATGGATTGACTTTCCGCGTGAAGGAAACGGCTGGAGCTACAAATATGCACGCCGTCAGTGGGATCTTGTTGACCGTGAAGATCTAAAATACAAGTTCTTAAATTCTTTCGACAATGCAATGGTGGAGCTTGTGTCGGGATATTATAATTTCCAGTCTCTTCCGGTCGAAAAGCTTTGGGAGAAGGATGATGACCAGATTCTCGCATTCCGCAGAGGGGATTTGATTTTTGTATTCAACTGGAATCCTGTCTCGAGTTTCACGGATTACGGATTCCTTGCCCCTGCCGGCGAATATGAGGTGGTTCTTGACAGCGACTCAGATAAGTTTGGCGGTCATGACCTTCTTGACGACAGTGTTCACCATTTCACAATGCCGGATCCCCTTTATTCACCGTCAGGGAAGGGATGGCTGAAACTGTATCTTCCTGCAAGAACCGCACAAGTTTTGCGCATGGTTAAACCAATGCCTAAAAAACGTGTCAAGAAAGAGGAGGTGCAATCGGAAAAGCTTGCTCCTGTCAAAAAGAGTGCTGTAAAGAAAACTGCTGAAAAGAAACCGGCGGCTAAAAAGACAGCGGTTAAAAAAACGACAGAAAAGGCTGTCCCCAAGACTACTAAGACTGTTTCAAAGACAACAAAAAAGAAATAATGAAAAGTTTAAAACTAATAATCTTGTCGGTGGCGCTCTTTATGGGTGCCACCGCTTTTGCTCAGTCCTCTACAGGGAAGAGCGGAATCGGTTCTACGATCGGCAATATGCTTCAGGGTATATTCACAAAGACAGATATAGAGGTGTCTGATCTTATAGGTGAATATGAATCGACCGGTCCTGCCGTGGCTTTTAAGAGTGATAATTTCCTTAAGAAGGCAGGAGGTCTTGCCGGTGCTGCCGCTCTCGAAACAAAACTTAAGCCATATTATGAGCAATATGGTCTTATAGGTATGCCGTTTATGGTAGACAAGGATGGTAATTTCACTCTTAAGGTAAAGAAAATAAGCATCAAGGGTGTGCTTGAAAAAAATGATGGTGACGGCACATTTGCCTTCAATATCATGGTTGCAGGGATGCGCCTTGGACGTTTTACTGCTTACATTGAAAAATCGGGTAAAAATCTCAATCTAATGTTTGATGCCACAAAACTTAAGGAACTGCTCACGACCATTGGTAGTCTCACTGGTACAACCATGACAAAAACGTTGGCAAAAATCCTTGAAAGCTACGATGGTGCGTGCATCGGTTTTGATATGAAATATACCGGTGGCAGTGAGGCAAACGGCACTATAAATCCTGCCGACAGCGCCACATCAAAGTCAACTGGTCTTGATGGGCTTTTCGATCTCTTGAAAAAACGGACTTAAAAACTTTATTGGATAATCCCCGATTGTAGTTATAAATGGGCTTTAACAGGCAAATTGCAAATCAGTTTTTCCGTTTGGGAAAGACCGGTTTGCAATTTGTTATTTTAGGGCGATGTATGAAAAAAATGAGGCATTTATGGTATTTGTTTGAAAATTCATTGTAACTTTGTGCGATGAACCTCGCAAAACTATATTCCATATTGACAATTTTCATGCTTTCTCAGTTTGTTTTTAGTGCAGTTGCACAAGACCATTCTGTTGAAGCTGCTGACACTGTTCAGTTGGAAGAATTTAAGCGTGATATCGAATCGGTGGTATTCGTGCCAAAGGGACAATGGATCACAGGATTGTCTGTATCCTACGCCACATCCAACCAAAGTAAATACCAATTTCTTATATTCGAAGGCATTTCAGGCGACACATACAGTTTCAAGATTTCCCCGATGCTGCTCTATGCATTGGCGCCTGACCTCGCAGTGGGAGGGAGGTTTTCCTATGCCCGCTCCCTCACAAAACTGAAGAATGCCGATATAGTGCTCGATTCGGAGACAAATTATAATGTGGATCATCTTTACCGGCTGTCGCATAATTATTATGGCACGGTTATGATGCGCAATTATTTTTCTATAGGGAAGTCAAAGCGTTTCGGCTTTTTCAACGAGCTTCAACTGCAATTGGGCGGCGGACAGTCGAAAATTACGACGGGAGTCGGCAGCTCTCTGTCTGGCACATATGAAAGAAATTTCTCGCTCGACGTGGGTCTTGCTCCGGGCGTCTGTGTTTTCCTCAACAATTATTCAGCGCTTGAGGTCAATATCGGAGTGCTCGGTTTCAGTTATACGGCTACGAAGGCGATAAAAGACCAGATATATGTGTCACACCGCAATTCGCAGTCGGCAAACTTCAGGATTAACTTGTTTTCCATTCAGTTTGGAGTGGCGTTTTATCTTTGACGGCTATGAAAAGAATCATCTCCATATCGCTTCTCTTTGTGGCTGCCGCAATGGCGACTGTCTGCAGTTTTGCCTCCCCTCAGATTCTAAACACTCAGACTATTCTGAGAATGGATACAGTCACCCGCACCGACACGATAATGACTAAGGAAGTTATACGCCGTTATGATGTGATCCAACGTGTGGAGGAACTGATGCGCGTTGACACTATCATAATCTCTAACGGGCAATCTATTGTAAAAAAAGGAGTGGATTTTCCCCCGACATTTTCCCCCGGAGGCGATGGGATAATTTCAGTTGCCGGGAATACGGTGAGTCTTGAGGTGAGGGATTCTGTAGGTCTTGCAGAGGGAGACTCTACACTTGTGGTGGCTGATGCCCCTGTTCTCCCTGAAAGGGAAGGGGGGAGTTATATGTGGGTGCCTGATTCGTTGGCGAAATCCGTTGATGATCTCTTGTCAGGGAATTCGCAGATGGTGAAGTATGCGCCCGGATATGATGAAAAGGAATTGGTCACATTCAGGGGAGATACAATCCCGATGATGTTGCGCGACCGCAACCTCGGGAGGTTCGACCGTGGATTGTTTAATTATCTCTTCATCCCCAAAGGTATGTGGCAGATAGGGATCACGGCGTCATACGGTAAATTCGATACCAAAGATCTTGAAGTGCTCGACCTTCTCTCAGACATAGATATTTCAGGAAGCGCCCTTTCAATCAAACCATATTTCTCCTATTTCATCCGCAACAACATGTCGGTGGGTATGCGTCTTGCCTACACCACAGGTAAAGCTAATGTAGATTCGTTTCAGGTTGATATTGACGAGGATATGAATTTTAATCTGAAAGACATAATGTATAAGAGCGAAAGCTATACGGCGGCGATTACATTCAACCAATATTTCGGTATTGCGCGTCGCGGACGTTTCGGCGTGTTTAATGAGGTGGAGCTTGCATTCGGTTCGGGTTCATCTGATTTCCGTCGTCCTTACAACGGCGTGCCTAAACTGACGCACACCACCACCACTCAGGCGTCGCTCAATTTCTCACCGGGTCTGTGTGTTTTCATCATGGATCAAGTGTCGTTCAATGTGTCATTCGGTGTGTTCGGATTTAGTTTGAAAAACGAGAAGCAGACGGTAGACGGTGAAGATATGGGGAGCCGTTTCACTTCAGGCGCGAATTTCAGGTTTAATATTTTTAATATTAATTTTGGAATCGCCGTCAATATTTAATGGTTTAGAGATTATAAGTTATTGTTTAAGAATAATCTTATATCATGTAACCCTAAACTTTAAGCTATAAACCCTAAACTAAAGAACTATATTGGTCATATTGGGACATGCTTTATTAATATTCAAATATATTTTATTGTTTTCCACGATTGTTTTGTAATTTTGTCTTGATAATTATGTCATATATAGTATATGATCATATTTCGGGAATGCTTTGATGTCCCGGAGAAAGTATATAATTCAAATGACGATTCCATCTATACGGAATCTAACTAAATAATAAACATATCATCATGAAATTGTTGCAAAAGAGTATGCTTTTAGGTGCAGCTGTGGTGCTATCCACCTCTTGCAGCCAGGATGCCCCTTGGGGTGCAGGGAACGGCGAGGGAGAGATACATCTTCATCTTTCCGCATACGGTGATGTCACTGCCGCCGTTCCTTCTGTGCGTGCGGTATCTACTGATATAGTTGCTCCTCCTGTGGCTGAATTTCAGGTAAAAGTCTCGAAAATAGACGGTTCATATTCAGAATCGTTCTCTACGGTAAGTGATTTTGTAAAGAAAGGGAGTTTTCCGGCAGGGTCGTATCAGATAGAGGCGTGGTATGGTGATCCGAATGCACAAGGGTTTGTGAAATCCGGAGAAGAGGATTATGAGCATGCATATTATTACGGTAAGACTTCAAACATCACAGTGCTGGAGGGGCAGTCTACCGAAGTGCAATTGAGCGCGGCACTTGGCAACGCGATTGTGGTGATTGAATATTCCGACGCGTTTAAAAATTACTTCACGGATTGGTCTACCTCAGTTCAGACGTCGGGATCTTCTCCTGTTGATTTTGGTTCCGATGAGGGTTTGGGTTATGTGATGCCCGGTAATGTGAATGTCATTATTTCAGCTGAGCTCCCCAACGGGAAGACCATCTCCCTGAGTCCCGGCAATTTTGATGTGAAGGCGCAGCACATGTATAAGATGCGCTACAACATCTATAACGGAGAGGTAGGGAAGGCGGACCGTCTGGAGATCTCTTTCGATGAAAACCTTGAGACGGAACCTATTCTGATTGATCTTACGGATGAACTTGAAAATACCGCTGCCCCGGTAGTGACTCCGGAAGGGTTTATCAACGAACAAAATTTCGTAATACAGAGAGGAACTACCTTCGATGGGGAAATAAAATTTAATGTGTCTGCTCCCGGGAACATCACGGCTGCTAACCTTACGATAGAGATGGAGCAGGTGAACGATCCTGAGAATAAACTGTCATTCCTTACAGACGGGATGATCGACTTGTGCGCTGCAACGGAGGCACAGAAGGCGGAGATGGAGAGAGCCGGTATCAAGGCGGTTGGATTTTTCAGAAATCCCGGAAAGATGGCGCAGCTCGATCTTACAGAAATGTGTAGGAATCTTCCGGAAGGGAAATATAGAATATTGTTTCAGGTGAAAGATTCATATACACAAGTTAATGATCCCGTTTCTGTTGGATTTTCTTGTATCCCGGTCGATATGAGCATGACCGCGGAGCCTGCACCGTTTGGAGAGGGGTATGCAGATATCATTGTGAGCTACAATGGTCCTGATCCTACAGCTCCGGGAAGCAATCCGTTTACTTTCCGTGTACAAGGTAACAGCAGCTATAGTGATTCCGAAATAATTTCGATTACTAAGAAAGAATCTACAAGAGCGTTCGAATCATACGATTATGTTTATAGGATAACAGTGCCGGATGTAGATAGGGATGTGTTTACTGTCAGAGCATATTTCGGAGAGGAAACTGCAATGGGCCCGGATATGACAACCGATGTAACATTTGAATATCCGGATTATCAGGTTCAGCTTGACCCCATGACGCAGAAATTGCGTATAAATGTCGTACATGACGATCCGAAGAAGAAAACGCTGTTCTTCCATAAACTGAAAGTGTTTATAAACGGGACGCGTCTAAGCGAAGGTACGTTCTCTCGTGACGAGCCCACAGGTTTGATCGCCGTATATGATCTTCAGCCGTCAACACAATATCGTGTTCAGACCACACTTCAATCCGCTGAGAATGCTACAAAATTCGGCAGTGATGAAACTATCACAACGTCCCCAGCAACACCTGTACCGAATGGAGATTTTTCCGAAGCCACTGAGACTATCAATAAAAAGCTTAGAGTTGGAGGTGAGTGGCTTTGTGGTGCAATAACTTATCATACAGATTGTCCTATCCAATATTCTGAACCCACTGGGGGATGGGCATCAATAAATAAGAAAACATTCTATGTAGGTGCTAATCCCCAAAATACTTGGTTTATGGTAGCATCGACATATAAAAGTGGAAGCGATGTTGTGATAAGAACTGTAGGATATAATCATTCCGGAACAGTGCCGGCAAGAACAGGATCATTTACAAGCACTAAACATTACAATACAGATGCGCCTGCATATTCGAGTTTTACCCGTGTTTCAGGCGAATTATTCCTCGGGTCATACGATTTTGATGGGTCCGAGACAAGATCTGAGGGTGTTGCATTCAATGCCAGACCGACTTCCATGACATTCAAATATAAATATGAACCACAGCAGACATCTTCGCGAGCTTCTGTTGAAGTTACTGTCTATGCTGTGGATGGAACGACAGTATTGAACCATAGAAAAATCTATCTCGAAGATGAGCAAAAGGAGATGAAAGATGAAAAGATAGTGCTTTATCGTTATCCATTCGGAATTAAGGCTGGGAAATTGTGTATAAAGTTCCTTTCTTCTGATCTTGAAGAGGGAGTAAGCATCGAGACCAAATGGCCTACAGGAGGTGACCTTAATCAAGGGAAGGGTTTGAATAGCAATGATATTGAGACAAATTCAGCCAAAGCTCTGTGTATCGGTTCGGTCCTGACGATTTCTGATCTTAAGTTTAATTATGGGGAGAAACAGAATGAGAAACAGAATGAATGATATGAAAAAGATAAAATATACATATTTGATATTGGCTCTCGCTGCGGGATTGGCTTCCTGTTCTACGGAAGCACCTTTCTCAGAGGAGAGGCTTGACGGCGAGGGGCGCCTCCTGACTTCCGCAATCGCCGTGGAATTGAAAGCGGAGGAGAACTTGGTGCGTGCGGCGTCTACTGAGCCGGATGTGAATGATTTCACTGTGGAGTTTCTGAACACCGGTAATCTTGACGCTCCGGTGGCGAGTTACCGGTATGGGGAGATGCCGGAAGTGGTGATTCTTCCTGTGGGAGACTATGTCGCAAGGGCTTATTTCGGAGGTGAATATGGTGCGGAAGGTGCCACTGCTGCATTCTCTGCTCCGTATTATAAGGGTGAATCAGTGCAGTTCTCTATAGAGGAGAATAAGATAACCGATAACATCGGCACTGTGGAATGCAGCCTTGCCAATGTGAAGGTTACAATTCTGTTCGATGAGAATCTTGTTAAGGTGATGAGCGAAGACTCGAAAGTGACAGTCAAAGTGGGAGAAAAAGGATCTCTTTCATTCACAAAAAATACGGATGAAAGCGGCTATTTCCATTATGATGAGGGTAGCAATACTATCGCAGCTGAATTTTCAGGAATTGTTGATGGTGACAAAACGGAAGAGTCTAAATCTTATCCCAATGTGCAGCCCGGAAATCATTACCGCATAACATTCAAACTTCATTCAATCGACCCGAACGAACCCGGAGAGATAAATCCCGGAGCGGAAGGGGAGGAGATCAAGATAGATGCCACAGTGCAGCTTGAAGACCGTACCGGAGAAGGGACCAACGTGGGAGACCCGTCAGATGAAGATATCTACATGGAAGACGACCGCTATCCTTCTGAGGGTGATCCCGAACCCGGACCCGACGATCCGGGCAATAATCCCGGAGAAGGACCTACGATTACAGCAGAGGCTCCTATCAATCTTGACCAGATAAATGAAATTGTCACAAACCCTGATGCTGTGGCAGGTGGGGCAGACCCTGAATACGTTAAATGTGTTCTCAAAGTCCACAGTGATTCCGGAATAACCGGTTTCTTAGTTGAGATCAAATCTAATACTCTTACTCCAGACGAATTGTCGCAGGTTGATCTTTCAGATAAATTGGATTTAGTTAATCCGGGAGCGTTAAAAGATAAGATATCAGGTTTAGGCTTACCTGTTGGAGATGAGGTAAAAGGGAAAAATGATTTAGATTTTGATATTTCTGGATTTATGGGATTGTTGTGTTTGCTTGGAGAAGGTAATCATGAGTTCATATTAAAGGTTACTGATAGTAAAGGTACTGTTCAGGCGACTTTAAAACTTCATAATATACAAATGTAATGATAATATAAATGACATTATGAAGATTTTTAGAAAAATAAAAAATATATATCCTGCAGCTGTTTTATTTTGTTTTGCTGTCGTCTCTTGTAAGTCGGAAGCTCCTTTTGCAGATGAAGGCGAAGGCTTGCTTCGCCTGCGTGTGGAGGTTGATTCCAGATTGACCCGCGCTGTGGAAGGTGAAAACGATCTCAAGGCTAATGCGAGGATATATATAAGCAATGAGAAGGGTGTGCTCAACAAGTTTATCGGCACCCAGAGCATTCCGTATGATGGTATCCCTCTCCGTTACGGCAGTTATGTGGCTGAGGCGATGGCAGGAGATTCAGTAAGCGCATCCTTTACAAAGAAATATTTCAAGGGTGCGTCAGATTTCTATATCGGGTCAAATTCCACAACAGCACAGGTGAGCATCAATTGCAAGATTGCGAATGTTGTGGCTTCAATAGATGAAGGGAGTATCGATTCGAGTTTTATGGACGACCTGAAAGTTGTAATCGGTAATTCCCGTGGTGAACTGACGTATGCTGCCGACAGTATCATGAATTATGGATATTTCATGATGCCCAACGGTGACACATCCTTGAAATATACTGTTTCGGGTGTGAATGGCAGAGGAAATCCATTTACCAAAGAGGGAGTCATCGAGAATGTTCAGCCTGCTCATAATTATCGTCTGACGTTTGAATACAAATCCGGCGGTGATAATGAAGGGGGTGCGTTCCTGACCATAGTTGTTAAAGAGGAAAATCTTTATGAGGATGTGGTTACAATCGTCGGTAAACCTGCATTTTCATGGAGTGACAACAACCCCGCGGTCGGTTCACAGATCGTTGGGACAGCCGGTCAATTCGAGACAGACAAGACTCTCAGGGCGTATGCATACAACGGTTTCAGCTCTCTGACACTGACTACAACCGACCCGGATGTAAGCAGCATTCTTGGAGGTTCAGAATTTGAGTTGTTCGATCTTGCAGAATCAGGAATACTTGAGATGTCTGAAAAAGGAATAACAGTTGTTGAGGGAGATACGAAAGACAATATCCATAGATACTTTATAACCTTCTCTACAAAATTTCTCAACTCGCTTCCGGCTCGCGATACCGAGTATGTACTTACTGTGACGGCGGTAGATGCCAGTGGGAAGGATGCCAGTGATAAGGAGACCAGTGATAAGGAGATAAGAGGTAAGAAGGGTGTCATGGATGTGAGGATCGCCAATACAGAAGCGGCGATAGTGTATGAAGACCCGATTATAATCCAGATTGAGGATTTTGAAAAGGATCT
Organism: uncultured Porphyromonadaceae bacterium; assembly: GCA_947073495.1. Taxonomy (GTDB): domain Bacteria; phylum Bacteroidota; class Bacteroidia; order Bacteroidales; family Muribaculaceae; genus Lepagella. Next base: position 4,642 of record CAMTMX010000019.1, on the reverse strand, counting down.
TACAGCAGTCGGTGCCAAATCTTTGAGCATCCCTGTGACAATCACCAATGATAATGTAGAAAATCCCAAGCTGCAGTATCGTGCGCAAGGGGAGTCTGCGTGGCAGTCCGTAGATATCAATGCGACAAGATCAATAGATACGGTCGTCACCATTACAGGTCTCAATCCTGCGACAGTCTATGAGTATAGGGTTGTGGCAGGATCCGAGACAGATGGAAAATTCGAGTTTGAATCGGAAATCGCGACCGTAACGACTGAGTCTCAGTTTATAATTCCAAATGCATCGATGGAAGATTGGTCGGAATATGGATCTAAGTCAATTGTTTTTCCCGGATCCGGGTCTGAAAGAACGTTCTGGGATTCTGGTAATGAAGGGGCACAAAAAGCGGGCGATATATTGACATCCTCATCTTCTGATTTCCATCATACCGGAAATCTGTCGGCAAGATTGGAGTCTAAGTTTGCTTCTGTTTTGGGAATCGGAAAATTTGCTGCCGGCAATCTTTTTGTGGGCTCTTATGTAAAAACAGATGGTACAGATGGGGTTTTGGAGTTTGGCAGGCAATATGATGGCTCTCATCCTTCTGCATTATCGGTATGGGTCAATTATAGACCGGCTTCGGTTTCAGATAGAAAAACGGATAATCTAACCGGTAAAGATTATGATATAGGTCAAATTTATGTCGCATTATCTACTGAACCTGTTGAGATTAGAACTAAATCAAGCAACCAGAAATTATTTAATCCACAAGAAAGCTGCATTCTTGCTTATGGAGAATATACTTTTGATTCTTCTTATGGAGATGATGGAGCTCTAAAGGAATTGAAAATCCCTATACAGTATTATGAGCGGGCAAAATCCCAGCAACCATTATATTTGATCATAGTATGTTCTGCATCTAAGTTTGGAGATTATTTCGAAGGGGGCAGAGGCTCTGTAATGTATGTCGATGATTTCGAGTTGGTGTATGAATAGGGGCATCAGCCAAAGATGAAGGCTGTAAGGAATTGAATCTTTTTAATGCGCTTTTTTAAATAGGCAGGGGTGTGGCAGGTCCGCATCCCTGCCATCTAATATCCTCGCTTCCTAATATCCTCGCTTCACTCGGATCACAATCAAGATTGGAAAAGCAGTCGAATACCAAATAATTGCTTGTAATCTAAATCTGATTCTGATTTTATTGCCGATTTCAGTTCTCATTTAGAATTTAATTACAATCTTGATTGTGGTGTGAGTGAAGCGAGCACCCCCGAATAATATTCAATAATGATCAATACTATCATGGCAAAACAAAATAAATCATTTATTTCCTGTGAAAAGGATTCCAATCCTTTTTATAGGGAGCCTTTGCATCCTAATTATCATAGACGAAGCTTTCGCAATGATTATTGCCGCCCTGCAAGATATATGGTCACGATAATGAAATCATCTTATGTGGGCGCTCTTTCTCGTGTCGTGGGGAATCCTATGAGCATGTCTCCGGATACAAATGCGCCTCATGTTGATGTATTATTACCCGGTAACCAAATAGAAACTGCATTGAGATTATGGCTGGGCAGATATCATCAGATAGTAGTGGTTAAATATGTTATAATGCCTGATCATGTGCATTTATGCATTCATGTAAAAGAATTTCTAAAGATAGGTCTCGGGAGCGCCATAGGTAATTTGATGGGGAGAGTCAGCAGGCTCAGACATGACGCTATCCCGGAGCATTTGAGACCGGCTGAAATGCAGCCTTTTTTTCAAAAAGGATTTAACGATAGAATTGCTTATGACTATGTCCAGTGGGAACGGCAACAGAAGTATATCGATGACAATCCGAGGCGATATCTTGTCAAACGGATGTTTCCGGAATATTATCGGAATGTATGGATAGTCTCGGTTGGTGATTGGCAGTTTTATGCCATGGGGAATGTTTTCTTGTTGAAGAATCCCGACATACAGGCGGTCAGGTTCAGTCGAAAGTTTAGAGAGGATGAATTTGAAAGGTATGTAGTGAAATGGAAGAAGTGTGTGGAGAATACCGGGGTGCTTGTGTCGCCTTTCATTCATCAGAAAGAGAAAGATATGCGTGATTATGCGATAGAGCATGGAGCCTCTATAATCAGGATATGTGAGCATGGATTTGAAGGTAGGTTTTCACCCCAAGGTCTTGAATTTGAGCTTATGATGCAAGCGAGGTTGCTTCTTGTTTACCCGATGGCTTATGAGAATGAATCAAAGGCTATTTCGTATGGCAAAGCTCAGGAGATGAATCGGATTGCGGCGAGGATTGCCGGGACGGATTGGTATGGGAATAATGTGAGGATAAGAAAATGCTGAGGGTGATGTAGTTTGGCATTACTTCGGTTTGTCCTTACTTCGTGCGGACCACACTCAGGATCTGGTCAGGAATATTTTGAAAAGGCTATATTTTTCAGAATTTTATATTAATTTTGTAGCTTAGATAAATTTATTAACACCTTCATCTACCGCTTATGTCAATAGCGAAACCTCATATATCCCTTCTCATTTTTATTGTTTTTTTATTTTCAGGTTGCATCAAGAATGATCTCCCTTACCCGAAGATACGGCAAATCATCACATCGATCAGTGCTGACGGGGAGTCGCGAGCGGCGTTGATTGATTCCACGAATTTTTCGGTCACTCTCTATCTTGAAGAAACCACAAATATAGCTGCTCTGCGTTTCAATAAATTCACAGTCAGCGATGGGGGAGAGGCTGACCCCAATTTGTTGGAGGGTACGTATGACCTTTCCAAACCTTTGGTGGTAAATGTCTCACGCTATCAGACCTATCAATGGCTAATAAGGGCGGAACAGGAAATCGAACGATATTTCACCATCGAAGGGCAGATAGGTGAGTCCACCATAGATGCTGTTGGGCGACGCATCATTGTGAGTGTTCCTGAAAATGTTGATCTATCGCGACTTAATATTACTTCTATTAAACTGGGGCCGGCAGGGATAACGACTCTAACCCCGGATATAACAGTCGGGGAATATGATTTCAGCCGTCCTGTGCGTGTAGATGTCACGGCACATGGGGAGACGGATGAATGGACCATTTATGTGGAGAAGACGGAATTGCTTGTGTCAACAGATAATGTCGATGCCTGGAGTCAGGTGGTGTGGGCATACGGTAGCTGTCCTTCCGACATGAGAGGCGGGTTCCAATATAGAAAGGCAGATGAATCTGCATGGCAGGATGTGCCGGCTGATCTTGTGAGTCAGACCGAAGGTGCATTTTCTTGCTATATCCCACATCTTACCCCCCTTACAGAATATGTCGTGCGTGCCAAAGCCGGCAATGATCTTGGAAATGAGGTTCGTGTCACTACCCAGGGCACTTCATTGATACCTGACGGAGATTTCGACCAGTGGTGGTTAAAAAATGATAAGATTTGGTGTCCGTGGAATGAGAACGGCGAGCAATATTGGGATACAGGCAATACCGGGGCAGCTACTTTAGGTCAAAGTAATGTGGTTCCTACAGATTATACTCCTACAGGGAGCGGACAGGCGGCGGAACTGAACACAAAGTTTGTAGGTATAGGAATAATTGGCAAACTTGCCGCGGGTTCCATATACACAGGATCTTTCAAGAAAGTGGACGGCACGAACGGTATTTTGGATTTCGGTCGTCCATGGACTTTGCGTCCTACGAAGCTTAAAGGTTACTATCAATATAAGACAGCCGATATAAGTCACGCAAGTTCGGAATATAAGGATCTGCTTGGTCGTCCGGATTCTTGTCATATTTATGTGGCGTTGACAGATTGGACCGCTCCATACGAAATCAGGACAAATCCTAACAACCGTCAGCTGTTTGATAAGAACTCTCCATCGGTGATAGCATACGGAGAATTGGTATATGGTGGCTCGATGGATGATTATCAGGAATTTGAAATAAAACTTGAATATCGTTCCACTTCGCGGGTACCCAGTTATATGCAGATCACGTGTGCTGCATCCAAATATGGCGATTTCTTTACAGGAGGTGTCGGGGCAGTTCTCTACGTAGATCAACTCTCGTTCGATTATGATTACTAATTTATTCAACTTTCGCAAGCGAAAGTTGAGGATTATGAGGTTAAAAGGTTAATCTACAATTGTGGATAGATTTCAGGTTTCGTTAGATATTATCTATAGATATAACCCTTTACCCCCTTAACCTTTAAACCTTAAGTGAGCTTGCGAAACTTAAATTAATTATAATTGCATAACCCATAATTATAGGTTGCGGAAATTGTAGGTTATATAAAAACCGGTGGCATCAAAAGGTGCCACCGGTTTTTTTAAGAGTCGAGCCAATTAAGGAAGATTAGAGTTTTATTAAATTAACATTTCCATTGTTAATTTGGTTCATTTATTGGTTTTGGCAGGAGGTATTGTATGTGTTTATTTAGGTTTTTCAGCAAATATTCTTGACAAAAGGGGTAGGGATTAACATAAGAAAAAGGATAAAAGTTCATTGATTAACAAAACGGAAGATATTTTAACATTTGTTGATTTGGTTGAATGGAAGCGAGTTGCGAAGAAAATTTCAGAAAAATATGCTATAAAACATAAAAAGACTTGCGGAGGGAGAAAAACGGTTGTAATTTTGCAACCGCAAACGGGAACGAAGCCACGGCGA
>CAMTMX010000018.1 GCA_947073495.1 uncultured Porphyromonadaceae bacterium | reverse complement strand
CTTCTTTTGAAGCTGCTTTTTATTGCTTTTGTTTTTTCGTCAACAGCTTTTCTTGCCATAGATTGCAAGAAGTTTGACCAGAACTTGCCATTCCAGACCGGATTGGCGTTACACAAGAGCGGACAGTGGGAGAAATCAAACGAAGTGATGATGGATCTTCTGTCTCACTCCTCCGACCCGATGCCATTGAACATCATCGGGAAGAACTATACAGAACTAAATATTCGCGATAGTGCTGAATATTATCTCCACCGCAGCACGCTGAGGTGCCCCAACCGACTTTATCCGCACTATCTTCTGATGAAACTTTACCTGAAAGAGCCGACAGATTCCGCCGCAGCACTAAGGGAAGCGAAAATCCTGTTATCCACAAAAGAAAAAGTTCCCTCTCCTGCCGTGGAGCAAATGAGAAGAGAAGCTGGATTCTTAATAGATGAATGAATAATATTTATGGTCCTTCTTTGGGACTCTGGTCTTATTCTTCTTTGGGGCTCTGGTCTTATTCGGGATGAGAGTGCAAGACTTTTTCGATGGATGTGCCTGATAGTGCTGAAAAAATGTCCAAATTTTTGTCTGTAGATACAATTCCAGATGTATTTGATTGATTATCAATAATAGGCTATCATATTTTGTAGATATAAAACAGCCGATTTTTATTGTTTTGTAGAGTCAGTTTAGATGATTAAAATTTGACCGCCCCACATTATACCTCTAATTTTGGGGCATCAAAAATCATTTTTAAATCCATCTAACCTTATCTATCATGACAACCGTAATCAAGCTCAAAGACCGGGTCTTTCATATTCTGACCCTGATTCTTTGCCTCACCCTACCGGTTCAGGCATGGGCACAAAAGCAAACCGTAACAGGTACGGTAATCGAACAGAACGGTGAACCCGTGATCGGCGCCACCATTATGGAAAAAGGCACCACCAACGGTACGACCACCGACATCGATGGCAATTTCACCATCAATGTCGACCCAAAGGCAACCATCGTGATCTCCTACGTGGGCTACCAAACCCAGGAAATCAAAGTTGACGGCAAGACTCACTTCGACATCACTATTAAAGAAGACAATCAAGTTCTTGACGAAGTGGTGGTAGTCGGCTACGGCACGATGAAGAAAAGCGACATGACCGGCGCAATCTCAAGCGTCAACGGCAGCGACCTCGCCAAGAGAACAACAACAAACCCCGCAGAGGCGCTGCAGGGCAAGATCGCCGGCGTTAACATCACCAAGAGCGGCGGTAACGCAGGAGCAGGTGTGTCTGTGAAGATCCGTGGTGTGAAAACATTCGGTGACAACGAGCCTCTCTACATCATCGACGGCTTCCCCGGAGACATCAACGCCGTGAATCCCCAGGATATCCAGAGTCTCGAAGTGCTCAAGGACGGTGCGGCAGCTGCTATCTATGGTTCTGTTGCAGCCAATGGCGTTGTGCTTATCACAACAAAGAGCGGAAGCAAAGGTGACGTGAAAGTTGACTTCTCAACCTACTTCAGCTGGACAAACATCGCCAACAGACTCGAGATGCTCGATGCCAACGAATACAAACAGGTGCACCGACAGATGTATGAAAACTGGAACAACCATGTGGCAAACTATGGTGGTGACGCTCTCAACCTTCCGGCTTACATCACTGAAAACACCGGAGTCAACACCAACTGGCAGGATGCCATGACCCGCACCGGACTCACTCAAAACTATATGGTGAGCGTGCGCGGCGGAAGCGATATAGCACGCTTCTCCATGAGCTATAATCATGCCGACGACAAAGGTATCTTCCTCGGCAACGACCACCGTCAGGACAACGCACGCATCAAGGTGAACGCCACAAAATATATCTTCGATTTCGAAGCTAACATGGCTTTCAAATACACCAAGAGCCATCAGCCTCAATATCAGATCAAAGAGATGTATGGCATATCTCCTCTCGTGCCTATCTACGACGACACCCGTGAATACGGCTACGGACTCACTGATTTCAATGGTCTACCCAACAACCGTAACGTGATGGCAGACAATCATTTCCGTCAGTCTGAAGCTCGTTACTACCACACTACAGCCAACGCAGCCATCACAATGCGCTTCACCCCTTGGCTCAACTACAAGATAAGCTACGCTTATCGCGGCGAACATGAACGCGACAACTATCACACTCCTCCATACGTTGCCGACGTACGCTCAAAACAGGAATATCCCTACAACAGCGAGACTTCAGCTTATTGGGAAGAGCAGGTGCTTGAGAACGTGCTGTCTTTCAACAAAGATTTCGGCAAGCACTCCATACAGGCAGTTCTCGGTCAGTCTACAATGGCTCGCAAATACACCTGGAACTCTGTAGGCGTCACCGGTAAGACCACAGTGTATAAAGTGGAAGACGGTCAGCTCGTCACCAATGAGATTCCCGGAGGATTCCTCGATGACAATTTCACGACAATCGGCGCCGGCACAGGCGGTACATTCGAAGGCAGCGGCTCAAACTGGAAATATCGCCGCGTGTCAGTGTTCGGACGTATCAACTACAACTACGACAGCCGCTATCTCTTCCAGGCAACGGTACGTCGTGACGGATCAAGCAAGTTCGGCTCCAAGAACCGTTGGGGTACATTCCCATCGTTCGCAGTAGGCTGGCGTATCTCCGAGGAAGAATTCTTCCCACACGACACCGCCATCAGCAACCTGAAACTCCGTGCAAGCTGGGGTAAACTCGGCAACGAGAACGCCCTCGGTTATTACGACTTCCTCGCCCTTATCTCAACATATAACACAAAATACGGCGGATACGTGCAGGGCAACGGCGACAACGCATGGGCAGGCTCAATCGCCCGCGCTCTTGAAAACCGTTCACTAAAATGGGAGACAACCGAGACTACCAATGTCGGTATCGACTACGGTTTCCTCAACAACCATATCAACGGATCGCTCAACTGGTATTACAACAAGACATCCGACCTTCTCATATATAAGGTGCTCCCTTATTCAGCCGGACTCAACAACCCGATCCTCAACGTAGGTAAGATGAGAAACACCGGTGTGGAATTTGAAATCAACTATCAGGATTCAAAAGCAGGATGGGACTATAGCTTCGGTCTGAACCTGGCAACCACAAGCAACAAGGTGCTCGAACTTGCCGACGAAGGACAGGTGATCTACGGAGAAGGTCTGAAATTCGGGACTGAACACTTCCCGACACAGACTATGGTGGGCAAGACAATCGGATCTTTCTATCTCTATAAGACCGACGGTCTTTTCCAGAGCGATGAGGAGGCACGCAACTACGTCAACAAGAATGGCGAACGTCTACAGCCACTCGCAGGAGCAGGCGATATCAGATTTGTGGATGTCAACGGCGACGGAGTGATCAATGATGCCGACAAAGTGGAGTGCGGTTCCGGCATACCGAAACTGGAAGTGAACGTAAACTTCAATCTCGCATGGAAAGGGTTCGACCTTTCAGGCGTGATCGGCAGCGCATGGGGACACAAGCTGTATAACGGCAACCTCTACCTATACGAGAGCATGAACGCCGGAAGCAACTTCCTGAAATCAACTCTCAACGCATGGACACCGACAAACACCAACACCGATGTGCCGCGCGCCATATTCAACGATCCTAACGGAAACTTGAAAGAGAGCGACCGCTTCCTTGAAAACGGCAATTTCGTGCGCCTGCGTCAGATCCAGCTCGGCTATACACTTCCGAAGCATATCACACAGAAGGCGTTTATCGAGAATCTCCGAATCTATTTCAGCGCAGAGAATCTGTTTACAATCACCGGTTATAAAGGTGTTGACCCCGAGTTCTCACGTGCAAACGTGCTCAACGCCGGTATCGACAACCTCATCTATCCTTTCACCCGTAGCTTTACAATCGGAGCTCAGGTTTCATTCTAATCATCTTCAAATCTGAATAATCTCATGAAAACCAAGATAATGATTCCCGCCCTTCTCCTCATGGCGGCATCCTTCTCCTCTTGCGAGGATTATCTCACCCTCGAGAGTCCCGACAAGCTCACATCGTCAAGCTTCTGGCGAAATCAGAGCGATGCGGAAGCCGGACTTGCGGCTGCATATTCCCAGCTCGAATATTATGTCGACACTTGGGAATTCGCCGAAGTGAAATGGCCTGTCGAGGCTTACCGTGAAGACGTTGTGACAATCGGTGCCGACGTGCCCAACTATCCCAACTGGATGGAACTCTACAACTTCACGTACACCAACGGCAACTCCCAGTTCACAAGCTATTGGAGCAACAACTATAAAGGAATCAGTTTTGCAAACCAGGTGATCGACAAGGTGGGAGGAATGGACGACGAAAAGATAGATCCCACAATCCGTACACAGATAGTCAACGAGGGTAAATTCCTTCGTGCATACTATCACCTGAAGCTGCTTCTAAATTGGGAGAAGATCATAGTGCGCGACCATTTCATCACCGAACAGAGCGATCTGAGCGCCCCCCTTTCAGAACGTGCCGAAGCATGGGACTTCATAATTTCTGATCTTGAAGATGCAACCGCTCTCCCACAGAGCTATGATGCGGACCATATCGGTCGTGCAACTAAAGGGGCTGCCTACGCTTACCTTGGTTTTGCCTGCTTGACCCGTGCATACGAGGAGCCGGCACAGAAAGATGCATGGCTTTCAAAAGCTCTCTCAGCATTCGACAACGTGAAAGGGTATGAGCTGGAGAAAAACTTCAACACAATGTTCGACGGCTCTAACAAAAACAGCAAGGAGTCTATATTCGAACTCCAGACCTCAATGAGCACATCCAACGGTGCCAACTACCGCACACAGTTCCATCGCTGGATCGGATGTAGCGAACTATGGGGCTGGGATGAAATCCTCCCCTCAGAGACTCTTATGAACGAATTCAAGAAAGAAGGGAAAATCGCCACAACCGGCAGATATGACTCCCGTCTGTACTACACGGTATTCTTCAACTGCGACTATTTCAACGATGGCTCAGGAAGAATGTATGGATATGAATTCGACGATTGGTTTGGCGAGGGTTCCACCCGTGCCGGATTCCGTAAGTTCCTTCCGGGAGATATGGAAGGGATGGAAGCAAACTATTGCGCCATCAACATACCCCTCATGCGTTATTCAAACGTGCTTCTCATGAAGGCGGAGGTATACAACGAACAAGGCAACCCCGGAGCTGCCATTCCTCTGATCAATGAGGTGAGAGACGTGCACGGAGATATGCCCGCCATGACTGGCACCTCTCAGGATGCCGTCCGTGCCCAGATAGAGCATGAACGTATGATCGAGTTCCCTCTCGAAAACTGGCGCTGGTATGACCTCCGCCGTTGGGGCAATACCAAAGCCGCTCTCGACGCCGCAGGCAGATCCGGATATGACGAGTCTCGTGCGTTCTATCCTGTACCTCTGATGGAGATCAACGCCAACGACAAGCTTTCTGCCTCAAACTGAAACTCAGGCATGAAGTAAAATAAATCAAGGGGTTAAAAGGTTATTGTAGTTATAGAAGGTTTATTATATGTTATTCGTGGATTTAGTTCAGGATGCTTAATGCATAGCGAAACCTTTTAACCCCTTGATTATTTCTCTTCTCATCACATTCCCCATACTTAATCACAACCATTTAAACCATGTTTACCATAATTCTCATAATGGCGGCGGGAATCGGTTTGGGCTGGCTCCTTCGCGGCAAAAAGCTTCCCTTTCTTGGGAAAATAACCAACTTCCTGATATGGGTGCTCCTTTTTCTTCTTGGAGTGGAAGTCGGTGGCGATGAGAGAATCGTCAACGGCATAGCCACCCTTGGGGTCGAAGCGCTGGTTGTTGCCACAGCCGGAGTAGCTGGGAGCTGTCTGCTTGCCTGGGGATTGTGGAGATGGGCACGCAGCCGTAAGGAGGCGGCACAAAGATGAAAGGAAGCATAATAATCGTAGGATTTTTCATCCTCGGCATAATCGCAGGACGCCTCGGATGGCTGAGCATTGATGCTGCAGGCTTCGACATAAGTTTCACGGCACTTGCGCTCCTGATGCTCTGCGTAGGCATAGGCGTGGGTAGTGACCTCGGTGCCTTGCGAAATCTGCGCACTCTCGATTCAAGACTGCTGCTGCTCCCTCTCGTCACAATCTTCGGCACTCTCGCCGGATGTGCGGTGTTGGGCTTTTTCATGCCCTGGCGCACAATCCCCGAAACCCTCGCCGTCGGCAGCGGATTCGGATATTACTCTCTCTCAAGCATATTCATCACACAATATAAAGGACCGGAATTAGGTACGGTTGCTCTTTTGGCTAACATCTCTCGCGAGATAATCACCCTTTTAGGCGCACCTTTGCTTCTGAAACTTTCCGGACCTCTCGCCCCCATCTCTTCCGGAGGCGCCACCAGCATGGACACAACATTGCCAATAATCAGCAATGTCTCGGGCAAAGAGTTTGTAATTCTTTCAATCTACCATGGTTTCACTGTAGATTTCAGTGTCCCTTTCCTGGTGACTTTCTTCTGCAGCCTTTGAATCAATGCATAATTAATAATTCATAATGCACAATTCATAATGCATAATTTTAAAATAATGTATAATTCATAATTCAATCATATATAAATCATTATCATCGGGCATTGAACGTAGTTTATTGATAATTACTAATTGTTAATTGCTAATTACTAATTGCTTATGGCTCATTGCTAATTGATAATTGATAAAGCCTTTCTCAATGTCATGAAATCATTTTTTTCAACGATTGTTTTATCTATTTTTCCTATTGCGGGAGCGTTGGCATCTGTGCCATGGCAGGATCCATTGGTCAATTCCATAAACCGTGAACCCATGGCGGCACATTTCCTCCCCTTCACTACTGAGAAGGGAGCAGTGGCAAACCGCAATCTTCCGGCTTCCGCACGTTATGCCTCCTCCGAGGGGCAACGCAGGGTATCGCTCAACGGGACCTGGAAATTCCTTTATTTCCGCAATGACTCCGTATGCCCTGAAAACATCTACAAATCAAACCTACGCAAACCGGCATCGATTGAAGTGCCCGGAAGCTGGGAACTTCAAGGGTTTGACGCGCCTATCTATACCGACACACGATATCCGTTCCCTGCAAATCCTCCATACGTCCCTTCCGATTATAATCCGGTGGGCGTTTACCAAAGAAATTTCTCCGTACCCGATGCCTGGAAAGACCTCGATATATTCCTCGAATTTCAGGGTGTGGAATCAGCATATTATGTATGGCTTAACGACGAGCTCGTAGGCTATGCCGAAGACAGTCGTCTTCCATCTGTTTTCAAAATCACAGGAAAAGCAAAGAAAGGGAACAACCGTCTGACAGTAAAAGTGTATCGCTACAGCGACGGCTCTTATCTCGAAGGTCAGGACTATTGGAAATACAGTGGCATCGAACGCAATGTGGCTCTTACTGCACGTCCTAAATCCCGTATCGCCGATTTCAGGCTTGAATCACCACTTGTCAACGCATATCGCGACGGCGACATGAGTCTCTCTTTCAAGATGCATGCCCCGGTGGCAGGAGAAAACGTGGAAGTGAAACTTTCCGACGGCGACAAGGAAATCTGGAGCGGAAACCATAAGATCTCATCCGTTGCCGACAGTGCATTCAGCTTCCACCATTTAGTCGCCGGTGCCACTCCCTGGAATGCCGAGAATCCTCATCTTTACACACTTACAGTCACCCATCGCGACGCATCAGGGAAAGAGAAAGAATCATTCACCCATCCTTTCGGGTTCCGCACAGTCGAGATGCGCAACGGGCAGCAGCTGATCAACGGCAAGGCAGTACTCTTCAAGGGTGTGAACCGTCATGAGCACGACGCTGACAAAGGACGGACAATCACGGTCGAATCCATGCTCACCGACATTTCCCTCATGAAGCGCAATAACCTCAACGGAGTGCGCAACTGCCATTATCCAAACAACTGGCAATGGTATGAACTTTGCAACGAATACGGACTTTATCTCGTAGACGAGGCAAATATAGAGAGCCACGGAATGGAGGCTCACCCCGACGGGACACTCGCCAATATGCAGGGCTGGGAAGTGCCGTTTATGGAAAGAATGAGCCGCATGATAGCCCGAGACCGCAACTTCTCCTGCATCGTGACATGGTCAATGGGCAACGAATCAGGCTATGGCAAACATTTCGAAACCCTCTACGACTACACACATTCCGTAGACCCTTCCCGCCCCGTGCAATATGAGGGTGGCGGCTATAATGCAAAAAGCGACATATATTGTCCGATGTATGCACGCATATGGTCGCTTACCCGCCATGTAAACCAGCGCGACGCGCGTCCGCTCATCATGTGCGAATATGCCCATGCGATGGGCAACAGTGTCGGCAACCTGCAAGACTACTGGGATCTAATCTATAAATATGACCAGCTTCAAGGTGGCTTCATCTGGGACTGGGTAGACCAGACTTTCAACAAGAAAGATGAAAAGGGGAAAAGGATTCAGGCATTCGGCGGAGACATGGGATTTGCCGGAATAGTCAACGACTCAAATTTCTGTGCAAACGGACTTGTGGATTGCAACCGCATCCCTCACCCTCATCTCGCGGAAGTGAAAAAGGTGCTCCAGTATATCCATTTCAAACCTATGGCTTTCAACTGCCATAAAGTGGAGGTGAGCAATTGGCACGATTTCTCCGGTCTTGACAACTATACTCTCCGATGGCAGTTGCTCCGCAACGGCAAGATTGAAAAGGAGGGTGACATGGCTTTCCCAGATATTGCTCCAGGTAAGAAGGGGGCAATGGAGATCCCGTTCGGGAAAATAGACAACGGCAGTGAATATATCCTCACCCTTCGCGCATTCACAAAGACTGAACATGGAATGATTCCTGCGAACCATGAGGCAGCCACAGCTCAATGGGCGCTCAACGATTTCTCTATATGGCAAGGAGCCTCAGGTTCGGGCAATGTCGAAGTGAGCGAAGAAGCAGACCGTATTGTGCTGTCAGGCAAAGGATATTCACTTGCCTTCTCCCGCGAAGACGGAAGCCTGATCTCTTGGCAAAGCGCAGGAAGGGAGATGATCCAAAGCCCTATGCGTCCTAATTTCTGGCGTCCTCTCACTGACAACGATATCCCCAACGGACACCTTGAACGCTGCAGTGTATGGAAGAATGCTGCATCAAACCTCAAACTTGAGAACATCGAGACTGTCAAAAATGAGAACGGTCTTGCCGGAGTGAACGTGAAGCTGGTCAATAAAGACCTCGACATCAGAATGGAAATGGCTTACCGCCTCGGTGATGACGAGACTCTTGATGTGGACTGCCGTTTCATTCCCGGGAATGTCGCTCTCCCGGAGATTCCGCGTCTCGGCATGACCCTCACAATGCCGGGAGCATACGACAGGATGAAATGGTATGGAAGAGGACCGGGTGAAAGCTACGCCGACAGAAACTCCGCGTCTCTCATAGGTCTCTACGAGTCTACAGTATGGGAGCAATATCACCCATACGTACGCGCCCAGGAATCCGGCAACCATTGCGACGTGCGCTGGATGGCATTTGCCGATGAATCCGGCAACGGCATAATGGTGAGCGGCGAGCAGCCTCTCAACGTCGGTGCATGGAATTTCCCTCAATCCGATTTGGAATACATCCCGGCAATGATCGAGCGCCGACATGGCGGAAGCATTGAAAAACAGGATATGGTCACCCTCAACATCGACCACCGCATGATGGGAGTAGGGGGCGACAACACCTGGGGAGCTCAGGTTCATCCGGAATATACCGTCACTCCGAAAGAGTATAACTATAAATTCTCTCTCCGCGCAATTCATCCTTAATTGAAATATATGAAACCATTATTATATCTCGCCCTAACAGCACTCGGGACTGCCGCGGCAATTATTCCTGCAGCTTGCACTGAAGCGGCAGCTTCCGAGGAACTGCGATACTCATATCCGGATATTTTCGATATATCCTACACTCCCGACACCCTTCACCGCTGCACAGGTTGGTTTACCGATGCAGGCGCCTGGTTCGGATTCACCGCTCCGGAAAAGGAAGCATGGACCAACGGATTCTGCGGTCCGTTCAGTCTCGACATGAACCGTCGCCAGTGGCTTGCCAAGACCGCTGTTGCGGTGACTCCCCAAAACGGTAAACCTGCAGCGCAGACAGATTCCGTATGTTATTATCCCGGAGAGTTGCGCATGATCTCGGGATTCCGGGATGGTGAAGTCGGGCAACGTCTTAATTTCATCAACGCCAATTCTGCTCTCCTCACAATCGAGAATCCTTCCGGAAAGGAACTTTCATACACCGCCATTGACTGGGCTCCCGAGATGACCCTTTCCCTTCAGGGCAACACTGTGGTGGCGTCGCACCCCTCGGGTGAGGCGGTGGCGCTGACTTTCAGCCCGGACGTGGAGATTTCCATGGATGGCAATAATTATCGTGCGGAGGCGCCGGCTCACGAGAAGGATTACATAGTGATAAGCATGTTTGACTCCAAGGAAGCTCTCGCCACAGGATTGACCGCTGTAGAAGGGATCATATCCGACCCGTCCACAGCTCTCGCTGACAACCGTAAACGTTGGGAGGGGTATCTCTCCAACACTCTCCGTGACGACATGCCCGATGACTATGACCGCATCGCTGTTAAGGCTATCACGACCCTTGTATCAAACCACCGCGCCGCACGCGGGGGACTGCTCCACGACGGTATCATTCCGAGTCATGCAGTAGGGTATTTTGTGGGTCTCTGGGCTTGGGATAGCTGGCGCTTCTGCGCGGGAGCCGCCACATTCGACCCCGAACTCGCCAAAAACAATGTCCGTGCCATGTTCGACTATCAGCAGCCCGACGGCATGATTATCGACTGCATCTATACAGACCCTGCAGAGAATAATGCCCGCAACAGCAAACCGCCGTTGGTATGCTGGTGTGTAGACAAGATCTGGGAGGCGACAGGCGACAAGGCTTTCCTCGCCGAAATGTATCCCCAGCTTCTTTCGTACTACAAATGGTGGTTCGAGAAACGCGACCATGACCACAACGGCATCTGCGAATATGGTGCCACCGACGGCACTCTCGAGGCTGCGGCATGGGAGAGCGGTATGGACAATGCAATCCGTTTCGACGACACCAAGATGCTTCAGAACGGTTCTGAAGACGCATGGAGCATGGATCAGGAAAGTGTTGACCTCAATGCCTACATCGCAAATGAGTGTAAGTATCTCAAAAAATTTGCGGAGATTTTAGGTGAGAAATTTGACGCTCCCGACCACACTTCTGAACTTGCGGCTTATTTTTATGATCCGGAGCGTAAGTTCTTCTTCGACCGCACTCTCGACGGAAAGTTCGTGGGTGATCCGGGTTGTGAGGCATACACTATGCTGTGGACAGGTCTTGCCACTCCACAGCAGGTGGAAGAGATGATGCCTGTGCTTCGCGATGAGAAGAAATTCTCCACCTACATCCCCTTCCCGACAATTGCAGCCGACAATCCGAAGTATAATCCGAGAGGCTACTGGAGAGGACCTATCTGGCTTGACCAGACCTATTTCGCCATCAACGGTTTGCGCAATTACGGATATAACGAGCTTGCAGACGAATACACCCGTCAGGTGTTTGACCGTCTCGACGGCTTGAAAGAAGGTGCTCCAATTCATGAGAACTACGGCACGCACACAGGAGAGCGTCTTAAGGCTCCTCATTTCAGTTGGAGCGCCTCGCATCTCATCATGCTCTACAACGAATATGGCAAATAACTCAACTTTCGCAAGTCAGTTTAATGGTTTTATAGTTTATAGTTGATGGTTTATAGTTGATGGTTTATCGTTTAAGAATAAAATGAAACAGACATCAAACTGCCGTAGGGACGCGATATATCGCGTCCGCAGTGTCCAACGACCGACGACCAACGACTAATTAACTAACGACCAACAACCAAAGACCAATGACAGCATTTCAATATACTTTCAATATATAATCAATAACCAGTCTATCAAAATCATAATTCAATTAATCTTTCCATTATTCCTATCCTAATTGAGTCCGCTGTGCCGACCGGCACGGCGGACTTGGTTTTAACGACTTGATAATCCTCTAACCCTCAACTTCCGCAAGCAAAAGTTGAATAAACAACCTTCGGTTGGCTCAATTAGATTTTCAACCCGGATGGGACAAGATTTTAAAATTTCAAGCCATTGCAGTGATATTCAATAAATTATATAATT
Source organism: uncultured Porphyromonadaceae bacterium (assembly GCA_947073495.1). GTDB lineage: Bacteria > Bacteroidota > Bacteroidia > Bacteroidales > Muribaculaceae > Lepagella. Next base: position 31,125 of record CAMTMX010000018.1, on the reverse strand, counting down.
TCAACTAATTAAGCTTTTATTTATTTAATTTTCAATGAGTTAAACAAAAGGACCAATTTTTTATCAGTCTTATACCATAATTCACTACAAGCCAGAGTATTGCATATCTCAAAAGTCTAATTTTTATACCGTTTTTTTACCCTTTTATCGGATTTTTACCTGTAATTTTGCATCCGTAACCAACACCTAATTCAAGTATGAAGTATTTATTAAAATTATTGCTTTGCCTTTTGTGCTTCACCTCGTGGACCGGATGTTCAAAAGATGATGAACCCGATTTAGGCGATCTTTCTTTACCCGCCGATTATCTGTCGCAAACTATCTGGAAGGGACATTTTGAACCTGCCATTTCTGACGATCCCGAAAAATCGGAAATAACGATTACGTTTTTCTCTGAACTTGGTGGTACCTATCTGCTCGGCGATGAGGATGAAAGTCAATCTACAGCTTTTCTCTATAATCTAAAGGGAAGAGTTATCAACATCAGAGAATCTGATAATGATGAATTGGACGGATTTTGGTGGATAATCTCCATCTCCGAAAAAGAAATGATTCTTTCAAATAACCCTGAGACACCATCAACCCAAACAAAAATCATATTAACCAAAGTATTATGAGACAATATATAATTATGCTACTTTCTCTCGTAGCTATCTTTTCATCTTGCTCTGAAGATGAATCCTTATATATTGACGTTTGATAGAATGTAGGGACATCGCTTTGCGATGTTGCATATGATAATCGGAATCTTAATTTAACATGCCAAAGGCATGTCCCTACATAAATTCAATTACGACACAGCCTCTCTGATAATGAATTATATCTGAAAATCACAAATTTAATCAAACACTCCAAAATATAGAAATCAATTATGACACACCGTCACATTCTTTAATTTTGCAATCCGGCTTTTTTCTATTACTTTTGCATCACTATTCCAAATCACTTACAAACCATAAGCCTCCACTTAAGCAGATTGTCTGAAATGAACCGAAAATTATTATTCCATTTCATTATTTGTCTTTCCATATCTTGCGTTTTTTTAGCCATAACAACTATTTTTCAGGGATGCAAGAGAAACCATGCCACCCGACAACTTGAAACAGCCGAGGCAATTATTGATGAAAATGCAGATTCGGCTCTTACTATTCTACAAAATATCGACACCTCATCGTTATCACGAGAGAATGACAAAGCCATCTACAACCTGCTGATAACGCAAGCGAAAGAGAAGAACTTTATTGCAATTGAAAATGACTCACTGATCACTGACGCTGCAGAATACTTCCTTAAAACAGGTGACAGACAACGCGCCATGAAAGCCCTGAATTATCAAGGCAACATCCGGCGCGAACGTCTCAATGACAATAATAAGGCTATCATCTCTTATCTGCAGGCATATCACATCGCCACCGAACTTGACGACAAATTCTGGATCGGAATGACCGCGCGGGGAATAGCCGACGTTTATGGAGATTCCTTCAAGGGGAAAGATGACGTGAAATATTCACAGATAGCATACACCAACATGAAAGAAAGCGGCAGGCAACAATATATCGACTATGCACTCCTTGATCTTGCCGAAGCTTATCATACGGCAAGAGACTACGAAAAAGCCGTAAAGCTTGAAAATGACGTACTTGATTCCGCACGTGTGCATCAAGACAGCTATCTTGAATACGGTGCCCTGAGAGCCAGAGCCTTATCCTATTACTTCTGGCGCAAGATTGATAAATCTATAGAAGATTATGAAAAGGTGTGTCAATCACCATTTGCCAACAAGATGGATTCTATTCATCTTACCATGACATATGCACATTTCGGGATGATAGATGATGCCTACCGGATAAAAGACTCTATTTCTAATATAGATTCTTTTTTTGAAACCCATATCTATTATCTAATCTATGAGTCACAAAAGAATTACGAGAAAGCTTTGCATTATGCAGAGCTTTCAGTAAAATTTGACAATGAAAGACTTATGAAAATAATAGACAATAATGTCTCCTCTTCAGTGATAAGCTACTTTGAACTGGTGGATGAGAACAACAGACTGCAATTAAGTCTCAGGAAATGGCAGTTTATTATTGCCGTCTCTGCCGCCTTGATTATATTAGTCATATCCGGTTGGATTATACGTAATCTGATCTTAAGATTGCGAAGAAATGCTTCAGAAAAATTAGTCCTCGCCGACCAATTGGAATCTACCTTGAAAGAAAACGGGAAAAGCAAAGAGGCGCTCCAGAAAATCCTCTCCACCCGCTATTCTTTGCTTCAGGAGCTTTGTGAACTCGTTGTGACCTCAACCGATTCAAAAACGGCACAGAAAAAAATTGTGAATGCTGTGACAAACCTTATCGAGAACCTCTCCATATCCGGGGATAAGATAAACGAACTTGAAAAGGAAATGGACAATACCCACGGAAACGTATGCTCAAATTTCAAGGCAGATTTCCCTAACCTCAAGGACATCGACTATCGGCTGTTTCTTTACTCCGCAATGGGACTATCTACGAGCAGCATGATGCTGCTTCTTAAAGAGACCAAAATAGAGGCGGTCTACAGCCGTAAGAAAAGGCTGAAAGCAAGAATCAAAGGTAGTGATTCTCCACGAAAGGAAGAATATCTGTTGGCAATTTGTAATCAACAATTTTAAGTTTTGTAGGTAGGCGCAAACTTGTCAATGTAAATTGGGATTACCGTTAAAACGGTGAACCCATGGGGGCACGGCAGTGTTTAATCTTAGAAAGACATTTAACTATAAGCTTCCTTAGGGAAGATAGTACCCAAAAGACAACTTTACTATGAAAGCATTCATCTTAAGTTTCGGGGATTCGGACAAATACATTGTCCCCTTTGACGGCACCCGCGAAGAATTCGAGAAATCTGAAGAGCTAAAACATATCGAGGAAAGGCTTTATGATTCAATCAAAGATAAATTCCCCGGCAAATTATGCAAGAACCTTCTTCAACCCGGAATAGAGGATTACGACACCCATAAGGGGACATATCCCGTGCTCGACGACGACAATCTCAAAAAGCTCAAAGACGATATGGAGCGACAGATGGAGGTGAGATCCGGCTATCAGAACCTCGACAAAAATGCCCGCTTCGACGACATCAACTGATATCTCTCCATTAAATTCGGTCTAAAAACCGGGTAAACACTGATTTCAAGTGTTTACCCGGTTTTTTGTTATATTTTTTTATTAACTTTGCTTGTTGATAGGCATCCGTCGAAATTGGTACGTTCCGGCGCTTACCCAGTAACTCTCAAAAGTAACTGATCTGACTAAACGAATAATTGATCTGATTATGGTTTATCGATACGATTATCTTGTAATCGGTTCGGGCATCGCCGGAATGAGCTTTGCCCTTAAAGCCGCTTCAAAAGGAAAAGTGGCGATCATTTGCAAATCCACTCTCGATGAGGCGAACACCTATTTCGCTCAAGGGGGCGTGGCAAGCGTGACAAATCTTAAGGTCGACGATTTCGACAAGCACATCAACGACACCATGATAGCCGGAGACTGGCTGTCGGATCCTGCCGCTGTTGAAAAAGTTGTAAAAAACGCCCCTTCTCAAATTCAGGAACTGATAGGGTGGGGGGTGAACTTCGACAAAAAAGAAGACGGAGATTTCGACCTGCACCGCGAAGGGGGACACTCCGAATTCCGAATCCTGCATCATGCCGACAACACCGGGGCCGAAATCCAGACAAGCCTTGTGGAAGAGGTGAAAAACAATCCTGACATCGATATCTTCGACAATCACTTCGCCCTCGAGATCATTACACAGCATCACCTCGGGAAAATAGTGACCCGCCGAACCCCCGACATCACTTGCTACGGCGCATACATACTCGACGAACTTACCGGTCAGACCGACACGTTCCTCGCTAAAGTCACGGTAATGGCTACCGGCGGCGTGGGGGCAGTATACACCACAACAACCAACCCGCTAATCGCCACAGGAGACGGCATCGCAATGGTCTATCGTGCAAAAGGGACTGTGAAAGACATGGAATTCATTCAATTCCATCCCACAGCTCTCTATCATCCGGGCGACCGCCCGTCGTTCCTCATCACAGAGGCAATGCGGGGATACGGGGCCGTGCTCCGTAATCTCGACGGGGAGGAATTCATGCAGAAATACGATCCCCGCCTCTCCCTCGCACCGCGCGACATCGTAGCGCGTGCAATAGACTCTGAGATGAAAATGCACGGCACTGACCATGTATATCTCGACGTAACCCATAAGGACCCCGAAGAGACAAAACGTCATTTCCCCACAATCTATGAAAAATGTCTCTCTCTTGGAATCGACATTACAAAAGACATGATACCGGTGGCTCCCGCAGCCCACTACCTTTGCGGAGGCATAAAGGTGGATCTCAACGGTGAATCATCGATCAAACGCCTGTACGCTCTCGGAGAATGCAGCTGCACAGGTCTTCATGGAGGCAACCGCCTTGCAAGCAACTCATTGATCGAGGCTGTGGTATATGCCGATGCAGCCGCACGACATGCCACAGAAGCTGTCAAAGGTTACGACTTCCGCAACGATGTGCCCGAATGGAACGACGAAGGCACTGCACATCCCGAAGAGATGGTGCTTATCACCCAGAGTATAAAGGAGGTGAACCAGATAATGGGATATTATGTAGGTATCGTACGCAGCGACCTGCGTCTTGACCGTGCATGGAACCGTCTCGACATCCTGTATGAGGAGACTGAAAAGCTCTTCAAGGTCAGCAAACCCAGCCGCGAGCTCTGTGAGCTTCGCAACATGATCAACGTGGCGTACCTGATAATGCGTCAGGCACGCGAGCGCAAGGAAAGCCGCGGACTGCACTACACCGTAGACTATCCGCCGACCCCACATTCTCACAACAATCCGGCTTAAGATAAACCGCGGGGCACAGCCAAACGTTAACATTTTTGAGACGTTTGCTGTGTCTCACTCTTTTATCTTTCACCACGATAATTTTCCACAAATGACAATCCGCAGACATATCCTTTCGATCGCAGGAATAATCACCGCAGGAGCCGCTATTCTTCCGATAGCCGCACAGACTCCGAAGACCAGCCACGACGCCGCCGTCAGCAGGAATCTCAACACTTTCAATTCAATAGTAAAAAATGTTGAAATGACCTACGTCGACACAATCCGTCCGAAGGAAGCTTTCGACGCCGCCATTCAGGCGTTTCTTTCCACTGTTGACCCTTACACCGTCTATTACGATTCGGAATCGCGCTCCGAGCTTACACAGATGACTACCGGCGAACTGGATTATGCAGGAATCGGCAGTTTCGTCATGCAACGCGACAGCATGACCTACATTTCGGCACCGATTGAAGGGACCCCGTCGGCAAAAGCCGGCATGAGAAGCGGAGACAGGATTATTCGTGTGGATTCAGTCGACACTTCAGAGATGGGCTCGTCTGCTGTCACAAAGCTTCTGAGAGGTCAGGCTGGAACTCCGGTGAAGGTGACGGTCAACCGTCCGTATGTCACAGATTCTATCCTTACTTTCGATATTATACGAAGCAAATATGTGGAGCCGTCCGTGCCATATTGGGATGTGATTAACGGCAACACCGGTTACATACGTCTCACGCAGTTTATCGCCAACAGCGGAAAGGATGTGCGGGAGGCACTTGAGGCTTTCCAGAAAAATCCGGCTGTCGACAAGATTGTGCTCGACCTTCGCGGAAACGGAGGCGGTCTCCTTGAGGCTGCCGTAGACATCGTCGGCAACTTTCTTCCAAAAGGAACTGAAGTGTTGCGCACCAGAGGGAAGGACGCTTCAACCGAAAAAATTTATAAAACCACCCGGACCCCGATTTTCCCCGACATCCCCCTTGCCGTGCTGATCGACGGAGGATCGGCTTCCGCTTCCGAAATCACTGCAGGCTCGCTGCAGGATCTTGACCGTGCGGTCCTTATCGGCACCAGAAGCTTCGGCAAGGGGCTCGTGCAAAGCACAATGCCAATGCCTTACGACGGTCTGCTCAAAGTGACAATAGCTAAATATTACATCCCTTCGGGACGCCTGATACAGGCTCTCGACTATTCCCACCGCAATCCCGACGGATCTGTGGCACGCACTCCCGACTCTCTGACAAATGTCTACAAGACTCTCCACGGCAGGGAAGTGCGCGACGGAGGCGGTCTGAAACCCGACATTGAGGTTGAATGGGGTGATGTGAGCCGTCTTTCATATAATCTTATGCGCGATTTCTGGATTTTCGACTACGCCAACAAGTATGCCAACACTCATCCTACTATCCCGTCGGCATGGCAATTTGAAGTCACAGACGAGATCTATGAAGATTTCAAGAAGAGCATCGATCCGACAAAACTTGAGTATGACAAATTGTGTGAGGAACTTGTGAAGAAGCTTCGTGAGGTTGCCGAACAGGAAGGTTATATGAACGATGAGACAAAAGCTGCGATCGACGCGCTTACCCCCCTTCTCACTCATAACCTCAACAAAGACCTGGACACAAAGCGCAAAGAAATTTCAGAATATCTCGGCGCCGAGATTGCAAGCCGCTACTATTTCGACAAGGGCAAACTTATCCAGGATCTCAAAAGCGATCCGGCGTTAAAGAAAGCCGAGGAAATACTTTCAGATAAGACAGCCCTCGCCAAAATCCTGACACCGCAAAACCAAACGGAGACTAAAAAGTGAAACTAAGAGAAGCTGACAGTCTTTTCGCCACTCCCGCACGCATAAAAGCGTTGGAGACCCTTATTGACGACAAGAAAACAGAGCGCATCGCGCTCTCCGGTTTGAAGGGAAGCGCACCGGCAATGCTGTTCGCAGCCCTTAAACCTCGTAAAACCCCATATATCATAGTAGCCGACGACATTGATGCCGCCGGCTACATCTATCATGACCTATGCCAGATTGCTGGCGAGGATCGCGCCGCGATATTTCCGAGCGGGTATCGGCGAGACATAAAATACGGTCAGCCGGACGCCCCGTCAAGGATCTTGAGAACAGAGACCCTCGATTCATGGAAACGGAAAGACCATCCGACATGGGTGGTGACATGCCCGGAGGCGCTTGCCGAAAAAGTTCCCCCGGCAAAGACTCTCTCCGACCTTACCCTCGAGCTCCATTCAGGCAGGAAAGCCGACATGGGGAAGGTCAGGGTCAGGTTGCGTGAATTAGGTTTCAAAGAAGTTGACTATGTGTATGAACCGGGTCAGTTTGCCGTGCGCGGATCAATTCTCGACGTCTATTCATTTTCCGGAGAACTCCCTTACCGTATAGACTTTTTCGATGATGAGATCGACTCCATCCGTGCGTTCAATGTCGAGACCCAACTCTCTGAAACAAGACTTGAAGAAGTTTCGATAATTCCCGCAGGAATGGGTGCGGACACCAACGACGGAGTGAGCCTGCTGGAGTTTACTGACTCATCCACGGTTGTGATCTGTCAGTCGGTCGACTGGTTGACAAGCCGGATCAAAACCATTTCTACCGAAACTCTTTCCGACGCGGTGGTTGTCACAGGCGAAGGGGAGACTGACGCAATGAAAAATGTGGTTGACTACGATGCTTTCGTAAACCGTCTCGGCAAGATGAAACTGATAGAGTTCGGCAATTCGACCCTTTCCCCGCTCATACCCAAAGACGATGATCATTCGACCCTAAACCCTCAACCCTCGACCCTAAACCCCAACGCCACCCTGCACTTCGACTGCTCCCTCCAGACCATATACCACAAAAATTTCAATCTCATATCTGAATCTTTCACAAAATTCCTTTCCGAAGGGTATCAGATTCTGATTCTTAGTGACACACCCTACCAGAACGAACGTCTGAAAGCGATCTTTGAAGACCGTGGCGACAAAATCAACTTCACTCCCGTGGATCATACAATCCATGAAGGATTTGTTGACCACGAAACAAAATACTGCTTTTTCACAGACCACCAGATTTTCGACCGCTTCCATAAATACAATCTCAAAAGCGACCGGGCCCGCGGCGGAAAACTTGCCTTGTCGCTTAAGGAACTGCAGCAGATCGAAACGGGCGACTATATCGTGCACATAGATCATGGCATCGCCAAGTTCGGCGGGCTTGTGAAGACCGACGTCAACGGACGCCCGCAGGAGATGATAAAGCTCCTGTTCCAAAACGACGACATGGTGCTCGTCTCCATCCATGCGCTCCACAAACTGTCGAAATATCGCGGAAAGGAAGGGGTCCCTCCGAAAATCAGCAAACTTGGCTCCGGAGCATGGCAACGCCTGAAAGACAAGACAAAGACCAAGATGAAGGATATCGCGCGCGACCTTATAAAACTTTACGCCGCGCGCCGTCAGGAAAAAGGGTTCGCATTCGCTCCCGACTCCTACCTCCAACAAGAATTGGAAGCAAGTTTCATTTATGAAGACACCCCGGATCAGCTTAAAGCCACAAAAGACGTAAAAGCCGATATGGAATCGGCACGTCCCATGGACCGTCTTATCTGTGGCGACGTTGGATTCGGGAAGACGGAAATAGCGATACGCGCCGCCTTCAAGGCTGCCGCCGACAGCAAACAGACCGCTGTGCTCGTACCCACAACGGTGCTCGCCATGCAGCACTATCACACTTTTTCCGAACGTCTTAAAGATCTCCCCGTGAGAGTGGAATTTATTTCACGCGCCAAGAAACCGAAAGAGGTGAAGCAAATTCTCGCAGACCTTGAAGCCGGGAAAGTGGATATCATCATAGGCACCCACAAACTAATAGGGAAGGGGGTGAAATTCAAAGATCTCGGTCTTCTGATTGTCGACGAGGAACAAAAGTTTGGGGTTGCCGTAAAGGAGAAACTTAAACAGCTTAAAGTGAATGTCGACACCCTGACAATGAGCGCCACCCCCATTCCACGGACTCTACAGTTCTCTCTGATGGGGGCGCGCGACCTTTCTTCCCTCAACACCCCTCCGGCAAACCGTCAGCCGATCGTGACCAATGTGTCGACTTTTGACGACGATGTGATAAAGGAGGCTGTGGCGTTTGAATTAAGCAGAAACGGGCAGGTGTTCTTCATTTCCAACCGTATCGAGAACCTCGCCACGATTGAAAACACTTTGCGCAGACTGGTTCCCGGCATACGGATCGTGACAGCACACGGACAGATGCCTCCGGAAAAACTTGAGAAAGCGATCCTTGATTTTGCAGCCCACGACTACGATGTGTTGCTGTCAACCACCATCGTAGAGAACGGTATCGACATGCCGAATGTAAACACAATTCTTATCAATAATGCACAGAATTTCGGTCTGAGCGAGCTTCATCAGCTGCGCGGAAGGGTAGGGCGCAACAATAAGAAAGCGTTCTGCTATCTACTTGTACCTCCGGGTAACCCTCTCACCCCTGTGGCTCGGAGAAGACTTCAGGCTATCGAGAATTTCAGCGATCTCGGAAGCGGAATCCATATCGCCATGCAAGACCTTGACATCCGCGGCGCCGGCAACCTGCTCGGAGCCGAGCAGAGCGGATTTATAGCAGACCTTGGTTACGAGGCATATCAGAAAATCCTGAAGGAATCCGTCCTTGAATTGAAGACGGAGGAATTTGCCGAAGAGTTTGATGATCTCAACGCCGGCAAAGAAGAGGAGTTTGTTGCCGACTGTACTATCGAGAGCGACCTTGAACTTCGTCTCCCCCCGGACTACGTGCCGCAGGAAAGCGAGCGTATCAGTCTCTATCAACAACTTGACAATATGGAGACCCCCGCACAGATCGAAGAATTCCGCACCCATCTTAAAGACAGGTTCGGCACAATTCCTGCCATTTCAGAAGAACTTATCAAGGTGGTTCCCTTAAGGATGTCAGCTCGTCGTCTCGGCATCGAGCGTCTTGCCTTGAAGGGGAACAAACTGAGAGTCTACTTTGTCGGCGACGATAATAAGGCATACTATCAAAGCCCGGCTTTCGGGAAAGTGCTGTCTTATCTCCAGTCAAACCCGCTCCGTTGTGAACTCCGCGACGTGAAAGGGAAACGATCCATCCTGATAGACAAGGTGACTTCCGTCACAGAGGCTCTATCCATTCTCTCGGCAATGGAATCCGCCACTCCGGTCTGATACTGCAAAGCTGAAACCGTAAAATAATCCATCATTTTTATCTGAAAAATCATTTCCGGATAAAAATGATGGTTTTATATTTGCAGTATATTAACACATCTAACCATGAACACCAAAAATTTGATTATTTCCCTTTTATGCGCGTTGGCAGCAAATCTGAACACAGCAATTGCTGAAACACACAACATTCCTCTGGCAAAGCATGTTGTCCTCATTGGTCTCGATGGATGGGGGGCATACAGTGTTGAAAAGGCTGACATGCCCAATGTGAAGAATCTTATGAAAGAAGGGAGCTTTACCCTTGCGAAAAGAAGTGTGCTACCTTCTTCAAGCGCCCCCAATTGGGCTGCTATGTTTATGGGTGCCCCGACTGAAATACACGGCTACACCACATGGGGCTCCAAGACTCCGGAAATACCCTCTCCCGTAGTGAACAATCATGGTATTTTCCCAACTATATTCAGTATCACAAGAGATGCCCGTCCGGATGCTGAAATCGGTGTGCTTTATGAATGGGACGGCATCAAGCATCTTGTAGACACCTTGTCTTTAAGCCATCATCAGCAAGCATTCCCGACTGCAGAAAATCCGGGGGCATTGTGTGATATGGCAGAAAAATATATTGTGGAGAAACGTCCGGAATTGGTAGCCATATGCTTCGACGAACCAGACCACACCGGACATTCGGCAGGGCACGACACTCCGGAATATTACTCCATACTTACCCGGCTCGACTCTTACGTAGGCAGAATTGTAGATGCAGTCAAAAAAGCCGGAGTCATTGATGACACAGTCATAATCGTGACTGCCGATCATGGAGGGATAAACAAGAATCATGGTGGCATAACAATGATGGAGATGGAGACCCCTTTTATTATTTATGGCAAGGATATTAAAAAAGGGAACAAAATCACAGACGTTATGATGCAATATGACGTCGCCGCCACCATAGCCAATATATTAGGCATAGAACTGCCCCAGGCATGGACAGGTCGCAACATAGCCAGCATCTATGAAATTACCAGACAGAAATAAAAAACATATAGCGTAATTATTGACGTAACTAAATCAGGTAACATAAACTTATAGGAAACGGAATTGTTTAAGAGTTAAACAATTCCGTTTCCTTATGAAAAGACTTATCACACATTGTATCCCGTTGTTGATAGCGATGATCGCTATCTTTCCCACATATGCCCAATCATTTCCTCCGCAACTAAACGGCACCATGATGCCGTTTGATTTCTCACAATGCGACACAATTGCCCCTTGGGATAACTCCATGACTCCCGTTTTCATAAATTATATGGCTCGCCATGGTGCGCGGTTCCTATCTTCCGAAAAGAAAGTGGAGGCACTCCAAAAAGAGTTAGCAAAAGCTAAATCAGAAGGTTATCTGTCTGACAAAGGTGAGGAATTCCTGATTCTTCTTCAAAGCGTGGACTCTGTCACCGACGGGAACTGGGGAGCATTAAACGCCGTAGGCAAATATGAGGAACAGCGTCTCGGGAAACAGATGGCGGCAATAGTCCCTGACCTCTTGAAAAAGGGTAGGGTGGAGGCTATCGCCACATACGTTCCCCGCGTGGTGATGACAATGTATGAACTCTGCCACGAGCTCACACGCCATTCCTCATATATCGAGGTCTCTGCGTCAGAAGGAAGACAGTTCAATCCGATGCTACGCTTCTTCTCCACAGATTCAGCATATATGAAATATCTTGAACACGGCGACTGGCTGAAGGCATACGACTCTTTCGTAGCTGAAAACGTACCTGTCAATCCCGCTCAATCCCTCTTCACCAAAGTGATGGAACCAGAAAAGATGAAGAAGCTGACTCTCGACATGTATGGAGTGGTTCAGTCATTACCTGCCGCTCAATTGGCGTGGCAGCCCGAAAAATGGTTCTCTGAATCTGAATACCGCACATGCTGGGAGGCAGGCAATCTCAAACACTATTACCAGAGGTCGGCAAGCAAATTTTCAACCCTTCCGGCTGCAAGCGCCCGCACATTGCTTCAAGACATCATCAACACCACCGATTCAGCGGCAAACGGCAACAACGGCAATCTGGTTGGTAAACTCCGTTTCGGACATGCCGAAACCGTCATGCCGCTCTTCGCCCTCATGCAACTGCCGGGATGTTACGAACCAACAGGAAATGCCAATGAGATATCCGGGAAATGGAAAGACTGGGAAGTGTCGCCTTTGGGAGCCAACGTAATGATAGTCCTGCTTAAAGACAAATCGGGAGAGCATTTCGTCTCGATCAGATTAAACGGGAGTTGGGTTTCGATGCCATATCAGACACCTCAAGGATCTTCCTCCGGGAAAGTTATTCCATGGAAATACATACGGACACAGTGGATAAGTTTCTGCCAAAAAAAGTAATCCCTGTGGACCGCCTCTTTGATTATAAACATTTGAAGTTGTTTAAATTTTTTCTTTTTAGGTAAAAATCCATAATAAAATCAATCTCCGTAAAAAAATTTAAACAACTTCTTTTATATCACTCTATTGTTGCAAGCCTACATCACGGCAAATATTCCAAGATATCCCCGTTTATCCATTAAAATTTAATTTTTTTCAAAAAAATCAAATTTTTCTGTGAACAAAACAAACATCTAATTTGTCTTAATATCAGAAAATCGTTTCATGATGTTAGGTTAGTTCGAAAAAGTATTGAAAGCGGTCGATGTGAATCGACCGCTTTTCATTGAACCAATATGAACGCTTGAACGTATAAATAAAACCGGACCATATGTCCGTTTTTTATGTTACGTAACAAATAAATAACCTTTATGGAAAACACAAACAAACAATCGGCAGCTCCCTTTGCCGATGCTAAACAAGCTATGCTTGAAGATATGAAAAGCCGTGGCATCGGCGCCATTATTTGGAATAACGCCACAGCAGGATTCCCCTATCTTCCCGAAGTGGTATGCCATTCAAAGAAAGAACCGGGTAAAACCCGTGTGGCTCAGATCATGGGATTATACCGTTACGAAGGAGTGTTATATTTGATCGAGGAAGACCGCGCCCCCATAAGATTTCAAGATTTTTGGAATCCTGACACGGAAGCCGCCCCGACAGTAGTGACATTGACTGAAGATATCGCCCTCAAAGACCTTGGCGACCCGAACGCGGTGAAAGGCTACACCGTGCAGGGCACTCTTGAAGAATGGACAGCTATCGCCGATTGCTATTTCCAGGCATTGGCTGAAGCATAATCCTCCGCCAACCGTCAGGCGTCTATTCAAGTCAAAACAATTTGATATTATCGCTTAGTCATTCAAGCCAATAATTTGCATAACAGTGCAAATTATTGGCTTTTTATTCACGATTTATATCATTTTGCAACAACAATCGATGGCCCCCAAAATTTTCATTTAAAATTATCATTCGATTCATAAGGATATATTAATTTTGCACCACTAATTTTTTTGGTTATGAAATATCAAGAAGTGCTCGAGTCTATCTATAAAGAAGTGCAACCGTTGGCGGGGAAAGGCAAACAGGCTGACTACATACCGGCGCTTGCAAAAGTAAATCCCGATCAATTCGGAATATGCATACACTCTATTCATGGAGACGTTTATTCGGAAGGGGACGCGGATGTGCCATTCTCCATTCAAAGTATATCTAAAGTTTTTTCACTCGCCATGGCGCTCAACCTTATGGGCGACGATTTATGGGAGCGGGTAGGGAAAGAACCATCCGGCACATCATTCAATTCGCTTATACAGCTGGAAGTTGAGCATGGGAAACCGCGCAACCCATTTATCAATGCCGGCGCCATAGTTGTGGCAGACATTCTCTTGGGGAGACTCCCGAATCCGAAAGAAGATTTCATTGAATTCATCAGGGAACTCTCCGGCAACCCTCTCATCAACTATAATGAGGAAGTGGCACATTCGGAACGGGAAAAAGGTTATCTTAACGCAGCGATAGCCAACCTTCTAAAATATCACCACAATCTGGATGGAGAAATAGAAGAGGTGCTGCATTTCTATTTCCTTTTATGCTCGGTAGAGATGACATGCAAAGATCTTGCAAAAGCATTCCTTGCTTTCGCAGACCATAAGACCCACTTCTCATTCCACGGCGTGGATCTTTCATCATCACAGGTGAAACGAATCAATGCAATAATGCAGACCTGCGGTTTTTATGATGAGGCTGGAGAATTTTCTTTCCTCGTAGGACTGCCCGGCAAGAGTGGGGTAGGGGGAGGCATAGCGGCAGTATATCCCATGAGATATTCAGTTGTGGTATGGTCCCCAAGATTGAATCAGAAAGGGAATTCAATAATGGGCATGAAGGCTCTTGAACTACTCACCACTAAGACCCGGGAATCTATATTCTGACATCTTTATTGAAAATAAAACGAGCATATTAAAATCGGCTTATTATATAAGTCGATTTTATTTTACCTCATTTTTATTTTAAAAAATGCCATAATTAAGCATTTTAACATTTCAGCAATGCGTTTTTAACGTTTATAAATTGCAAACTATTAGTTTTTTTCTCTAAATTTGCATATCTGCAATTTTTAGGTCACTTTCAAGGTCCCCTGATTTTTGCAGATCTAAAGTTCAAGTAGATTCAGAAGTACCTACATACGCAAGTTGATAACTGCTTCGAAGCGATTAAGTCATTACAGTTGTGAAACTATCGATTATAATTGCTTTTCAGGAGACCGCATCTCTTATCTTGTGAAAGAGGGGAGGTCGTTCTTGCCAATCATATCATATGTTTGGCAGGGATATGTTTCCACTGAATTTATACTTGAATTTTGGTTATGGGAGGATGGTGTTTTTGTGAAAAAAGCGCCATCCTTTTCCATGCCCGTATGGTCCGTTGCCCGTTGAATTATGCATTATGCATTGTTACGACGATGTTCCGAAGAAAGTGCCGTACCCTTGAAAACAATTCAGAATTAATATGAAAAAAAATATTGGCAATCACATGATTGCCAATATTCTTAAATTCCCGAAGAATTATTATCAATTATGAATTATGCATAATGCATTAATCCTCGATATCCACCTCGAAATCATCGCCGAAAAGATCGTCGCTGTCGCCAGCCTGATCCGCTGAAAAGTCGTCGTCCACATCGCCTGCCACATCGTCAGAGTCTGAATCAGAACGGGTCGACTCTTTTCCGGGAAGGAACGGATTGACGGTCTTGTTGCGTGCCTCCTCTCGCTTTGCGTTCAGAGTCTCCATAATCTTCTTTTCAAGCTCTGCGGCAAGTTCCTTATTTTCTTTGATCACCCTCTTCACCGCATCGCGGCCCTGTCCGAGTTTGTTGCCATTATATGAGAACCAGGCACCGCTCTTCTTGACAATGCCATATTCCACAGCCATATCAATAATCTCACCAGCCTTGGAAATACCTTCGCCAAACATGAGTTCGAACTCAGCCTTCATAAACGGGGGAGCCACCTTGTTTTTAACAACCTTAACCTTAACAAGTCGCCCGATTGCCTGTTCTCCCTCTTTTATGAACGAGGAGGGACGGATCTCCAGACGGACTGAAGCATAGAATTTCAAGGCGTTGCCGCCGGTGGTTGTTTCCGGGTTGCCGAACATCACACCGATTTTCTCACGTATCTGATTGATAAAGATGCAGCATGTGCGTGTACGGGAAATTGAACCCGTGAGCTTGCGCATTGCCTGACTCATGAGTCGGGCATGAAGACCAACGTTCTTATCCCCCATTTCACCCTCTATCTCAGCTTTGGGGGTCAAAGCGGCGACAGAGTCTATCACAAGCACATCAATCGCACCTGAATTTATAAGCTGCTCGGCTATGTCAAGAGCCTGCTCGCCGTTGTCTGGCTGTGCTATCCATAGATTATTTACATCCACTCCAAGTTTTTCAGCGTAGAAACGGTCAAACGCATGTTCGGCATCTATAATCGCGCAGATACCACCCTGGCGCTGAGCCTCCGCGATCACATGGATTGCAAGTGTGGTCTTACCGGATGATTCAGCACCATAAATTTCGGTGATTCTACCACGCGGCAGACCTCCCACACCGAGAGCGAAGTCAAGACCGATAGAACCTGTGGAGATAGTCTCCACATCCTGAACAGCATCATCACCAAGACGCATCACCGTGCCGGTGCCGAAATCTTTTTCAAGATGAGCCATCGCCATTTCAAGAGCCTTCTTTTTGGCGTCCATATCGCTGATACGTCCAACAGACGGTGCAGCTGCCGCTTTTTTCTTTGCCATATATCGTAGTTTTTATTTGTTTTCTGAATTAATTTATGCAAAGTTAATAAAATGAATGGCTAAAGTCATAATTTTTCGCCATTTAAATAAGCCAATATCGCATTAAATATTCTTAACTTATAAGGGACGACTGCAAAATATTTGCAGTCATCCCTTATAACCATCTAACCACCACTATTTTTCTTATCTTAGCTTTTACACCGGTAAATTGATGGTTATGGGGTTAACGTTCAAACAGCCGCAAAGTAATCACCCACAATGCAATTTGTATGAATATTTTGGAAATATCAGTAATAAAAGGAATTTAAACCGCATTAAGCGTTATAATAATGCTACAAAATTTGTAACTTTGCAACCATTCACAATTTCGAACATATGAAACCCGAAATTTCACACCGTGGCTACGAGATGCCCTCGTCGCCTATCCGCAAACTTGTTGGCGCCGCCAGGGATGCCGAACGCAGAGGCACGCACGTATACCGTCTTAACATCGGACAGCCTGATGTCCCAACCCCTCCCCAGGCAATCGAGGCACTACGTCACATCGACCGTAAAGTGCTTGAATATTCACCTTCCGAAGGTATCGAATCCCTCCGCTGTAAGATGTCGGATTATTATGCACGTTTCGGAATGGACATTTCTCCGGATGAAATAATCATTACTTCAGGCGGTTCCGAGGCTGTGCTGTTCGCTTTTATGGCATGTCTTGATCCGGGTGACGAGATAATCATTCCGGAACCCGCATACGCCAACTATATGGCGTTTGCAATATCCGCAGGCGCAGTGATCAAAAGCGTCAACGCGAATATCGAAGACGGGTTCCGTCTCCCCCCGGTGGAAGACTTCGAGGCACTTATAACGCCGCGCACCAAAGGGATACTCATCTGCAACCCCAACAACCCCACCGGATATATATATTCTGAAGAGGAACTGCTGAAGATAGCGGAAATAGTGAAGAGACACAATCTCTTTCTTTTCTCTGATGAAGTCTACCGTGAGTTCTGCTACACCGACACCCCCTTCATCTCGGCAATGTCGTTGCCGGGAATCGAGGAGAATGTCGTGCTCATCGACTCCGTGTCTAAACGATATAATGAATGCGGAATCAGGATCGGGGCGATCGTCACTCGCCATAAGGAGTTGCGCGCCAACGTGATGAAATTCTGTCAGGCACGTCTCAGTCCTCCTCTTCTCGGTCAGATTGTTGCCGAGGCATCGATCGACACTCCCGAAGACTATATGAAATACGTCTACGACGAATATCTGGAACGTCGCAATTTCCTTATCAAGCGACTCAACGAGATTCCGGGAGTCTATTCCCCCATGCCGATGGGTGCGTTCTATACGGTGGCGTCACTGCCGGTGGAGGATGCCGACCACTTCTGCAAATGGGTGCTCGACGAGTTCAGCCATAACGGACACACGGTGTTCATGGCTCCCGCCTCCGGATTCTACACCACACCCGGAGAAGGGAAGAACCAGGTGCGTCTCGCATACGTGCACAACGTGGACTACCTCGCCGGCGCGCTCGACACCCTCGAAGCAGCCCTCGCCGCCTACAAAGCCCGCTGATAACTTATGACAGATATGCTAAAACGAGAATGGATCAAGATCCATTCTCGTTTTAGCATATCTGTCGGTTCGATCAATAAATGCGGGAGAAGGCGTAGCCGAAACGCTCCCTTGCCTCTCGCTCGAGTTCCTCGCGGAATTGTGGCGCGGCAATAGAGATCATCAGTTTGGCTCGCTCGGCAAGGTTCTTGCCCCTGAGATTGACCGCCCCATGTTCCGTCACAATATAGTTGGTCTGGAAACGGGTGGTGACAACCCCCGCACCTTCCGTAAGCACCGGCTTGATCTTGTTCACACCCTTTGCCGTAGTGGAAAGCATGGCGAGAAACGACAGTCCACCCTCGCTTTTGGAACTGCCGAACACAAAGTCGTGCTGACCACCAACTCCCGAGAAAATCTTCCTGCCGATGGAATCCGCACATACCTGCCCCGTGAGATCAATCTCAAGACATGAATTTATCGACATGACTTTCGGATTTTGTGCTATAGTGTAGGGATTGTTGGTCCACGCCACATCCTTAAACACCACATCCTCGTTATGATCCAGATATCTGTATAGTTCTTTTGACCCCAAAGCCAGGGAGGCCACGGATTTCCCCGGCATCACCTTCTTTAAAGAGTTGTCTATGATCCCTTTCTCAAGCAACGGAAGCACACCGTCGGTCATTGCCTCGGTGTGGAGCCCGAGATGCTTATGGGAGCCGAGCGCGCGGATCACGGCATTTGGGATACCCCCCACACCGATCTGCAAGGTGGCTCCGTCGGGGATCAGTTCCGCGATAAAGTTACCTATCTTTATCTCCTCCTCGGTAGGAACGGCGGTTGGCACCTCTACAAGGGGCTCGTCAACCTCCACCGCAGCCGCGAGTTGCGACAGGTGTATCACCGCATCCCCGGGAGTGAACGGCACATGAGGGTTGATCTGCGCAATCACCCTGTCGGCACATTCCACAGCACTCGTGGCGAGGTCTGCCGAGACACCGAAGCTTACCTCCCCCTGTTCATTAGGAAGGGAGCAATTTATCAACGCCACGTCTACACGGCATGTGCCGTCGCGGAACAGGTCGGGCACTTCCCCGAGAAATCTCGGGGTCATGGTGCCATATCCCTGAGCGATCCATTCGCGGAAAGCGTTCGATACGAAAAATGAGTCTATCAGAAAAGAATCCTTATACTTTGGCTGGCAGAGAGGGGAAGGTCTGCGTGCCACGGCAAATCCGGAATAGACAGTGACATCGCGGAGCTCGTCGCCACGGTTCGCCATAGCCTCAACTAATACTTCCGGGATAGACGTAGAGCCCTGCACATACACATGGTCGCCGCTCTCTATCAGTTTCACAGCTTCCTCAGCTGACATATATTTATAATTCATAAGATCTGAGTTGTGAGATTTTAGTGTAAGATTTGAGTACGAGAGTTGTGTGTAGAATTTGAGTGTGTAATTTTAATTCACAGATAATTAAATCCTACACCTCTACAAATTATGCATTATGAATTATGCATTAAACACTGTGGTCCGCATGAAATCTGCCGAGGAACGTGTCAAGGCGGCTGAACGTATCCTCATCAGGAATCATCGAGACGCACACCCTCACGCCGTCGCGGGTGCTCCCCGTGGAATCGAGCGTGATAGTTGCCACACCATAACGCAAAAGCTCACTCTGCAACTCGTCTCCCTTCATGTCCTTATATCCGGCGGTGAAGAAGAACCCGTCTGATATAGGCTGGTCTCCATCCTTCTCATACACGATATGGAAACCGTTGCGCAGGAATATATCCTTAGCCTTTGCCGCCTTACGGGCATACTCGCTGCAATGGTCCACAAAGTTGAGCTCACCCTTCACAGCCGCCTCCATCATGGCAGCCAACGCATATTGAGCAGAATGCGCTGTGCCTGAAGACGAACAGTATAGCACCCCGTAGATATAGGCATCGCCAAACGCCGGCATCTCGAAGAAACTTTCAAAATAGGGATAATGGCGGTCGTAGACCTTGTCACCCATGCATACCACGGCGATACGCTGACCGGCATAGCTGAATATCTTAGACCCCGACAACATAAGAATATAATTATCGGTATAATTTGCAACCGTCGGGACATATGGTGCCTGATAAGGCGTGCTTATATCCTTTCTGAAGTCCATCCCCAAGTAAGCGAGATCTTCAAGAACGATCACGTCATATTTCGTGGCAAGACGTCCTATGATCTCAAGTTCCTCCTCCGTGAGGTTTGTCCAGGCAGGGTTGTTGGGATTGCTATAGATCAATCCTGTCACATTCCCCTCTTTGAGCACGCTCTCGAGTTTCTCTTCCAGCGCCTTTCCGCGATAGGAGTAAATGTCGAACGACACCTGCTTTATCCCCAACAGCTTCGCCTGATGACGCTGAGCAGGGAATCCGGGATTAATGAAAAGCATTGTGTCTTTCCCCGGAAGTCTCATCGACAGAAGGAGCATCATGGTGAAACTCGCCTGCATCGATCCTACCGTAGGCACCACACATTTCTCCGAAATAGAGATATTCATGAACGCTTTCACAAAATCTTTTGCCGCATGCTTAAGCTGGGGTATTCCCGCAATGTTGGGATATTTATTGGCGATACCTGCACGCAGGGCACCGATCTCCGCCTCCACGCCGACTTTCTCTGAATTCAGTCCCGGATTACCTATCTCGAGGTGCACCATGGCGTCTTCAGCCTCGCGCTCAAGCTCCACCGCGAGAGCACATATCTGTCGTATGGTGGCAGAAGAGAGGTCTATGATCGAAACCTTGCGGATAGCATCCGCCATCAAGTCTGAACTTATCGGAAACATAACATCAGGATTTTAAAGGTCGTGATTTAAGCAGATCTTCAGTATATTTTCTTCCTGCACGGAAAGCGCCGATATTACTCTCCACAATCTTTTCCCCTTTTTTCGCGAAAAGATTGGAGATGGCAAGTTCTATTTCCTCCGTTTTCAGATCAATGAAAGGGGAGGCGGCACCCAATAGCACCATATTGGAGCTTCTTGGCGACATCAAGGATTTTGCGGTGTCATCCATATTGAAAGCCACCACATTTCCACAATCCTGAAGTTCCGACTCCACCTCCTCCATCTCGGGATAATTGTCGATATTCACGAATGGATTTGTGTTGGTCACGATCCATCCCTCTTTTGAAAGATAAGGGACATAACGGAGTGCCTCCATCGGTTCGAGAGAGACTATAAGATCGGCGCTGCCGTATGGGATAAGGTCAGAATGTATCGGGTCAGAACTGATTCTCAGGTTAGACTGCACATCGCCGCCACGCTGGCTCATGCCGTGCACCTCAGCCTGCTTGAGGTATAAATTTTCTTTCAATGCGGCGGCGCCGAGTATTGTGGCGATTGTCAGGATCCCCTGGCCTCCCACGCCGGCAAGGATTATATCTGTTTTCATATTTAATAGATTTAAGGTTTGTAAATTACGATTTCTTTGCCGAGGCATGACGGCGTGCCGTCTGTATGCACTCCCTGCGCGATATGATTACAGAAAGTCCCTGATATTCGATCTCCTCCTTAAACAGTCTCACCATTTCGTCATGATTTTTCGGAAGAGAGTCTATCGTGCGCACATGCATCGGTGAGGCACCGAGACCCAGACAGATCTCTTCGAGCTTACCTGTGCCCTGGGAATCCTGACCTCCTGTCATGCCCGTGGTCAGATTGTCGGATATAATGACCGTGATAGGGGAGTTCTCGTTTATGGCATCCAGCAGTCCTGTCATGCCGCTATGGGTGAAAGTGGAGTCTCCGATAATCGCCACGGCGGGATGTTGCCCGGCATCGGCGGCACCCTTCGCCATTGTGATAGACGCACCCATGTCAACAACAGTGTCGATGGCGTTGAACGGCTTGAGGAATCCGAGCGTATAACACCCTATGTCGCCAAACACCTTCGGGTTCACATAGCTTTCCAGAGCCTCGTTGAGCGCACAGTAGACGTCTCTGTGTCCGCAACCCTGGCACAATGCCGGCGGACGTGCCACGACCTTTTCCGACACACTCTTCTTCTCCACATTCTTAATACCCGAAATAGCAGGGGCTATCTTTGCCATGGTGGCTTTCACGTCATCAGGGGTAAGTTCACCGTCGCGGACAACGTCGCCCGACAGTTTGCCGTAAATCTTCTTTCCGACATCTAAAAGTCCACGCAATCTTGACTCGATAAAGGGCTGACCCTCCTCAAGCACAAGCAGGGAATCACAGGAATCGTAAAGCTGTTTAATCAATTTTTTAGGCAATGGGTATTGACTCACCTTGACAGTGGGGAATGGGACATTACCTGAGAACGCCTCTTTCAGATAGTTATATGCTATGCCGCTTGCCACTATGCCTATCTCATGGCGAGGTGCCTCCTCATAGCGGTTGAACGGTGATTTCTCGGAAGCTTTTACAAATTCTTCCATGTCAGCAATCAGCTGACGGTTGCGCACTTTCGACACGGCGGGCATCAGCACCCACTGACGTGCGTTTTTCGGATAGCTTACACTGTTCTCGTCGGCGGGGGCATCGTCCACCTCAACCACCGCTCTCGAATGGCTCAGGCGCGTCACAAATCTGAACAACACAGGGATATTCAATTTTTCCGACAACCCGAATCCGTAAGAAGCCATGTCGTAAGCTTCTTGCTGATTGGAGGGTTCGAGGGCAGGGATCATCGCGAAATCGGCATAGAATCGGGAATCCTGTTCATTCTGAGATGAATGCATCCCGGGATCGTCGGCGGCTACCACAAGCAGTCCGCCGTTAGCTCCTGTCATTGCAGAGTTGACAAACGGGTCGGCGGCAACGTTGAGGCCGACATGTTTCATGGAAGTGAAGGCACGCTTTCCGCAGAACGACATGCCGAGCGCCTCCTCCATAGCCGTCTTTTCGTTAGACGACCAATGAGAATGCACGCCACGCTCCTTAGCCACAGGATTAGACTGGACAAATTCCATTATTTCAGTAGATGGAGTGCCCGGATAAGCGTAAGCACCTGAGAGTCCGGCATTGATAGTGCCCAAGGCGAAAGCCTCGTCTCCCAGCAAGAGTTGTTTCATTTTCATAGTTAGCTAAACCTTGGTAGGTTTCAGATTTTAGGTTAATATTACAGATATTCATCTGTTCCGGCTCCGCAAATATACAAAAATAATTCGTAATTTATCTAAATTATGGGCATTAATCTTCCACTCATAATCCAATAATCCGTTATACTCTAAATTTCAAGACAAAATCACCAATAATATTTTCATAATGGAGACACCTAACCGCGACAGCTACCATTTATTTTGAAACAATAGCGTTTTTCCAATTGCAAGATCCTCCTTACAACCTAAAATCCCATATAATTCATGTAAAATTGAATATTGATCAAACAAAAGACTAAATGAATGAACAAAATCATTGGATAGACCAGAGTACCAAAGAACAGAAGAGATTGATAGAACAAATGTACGAAGGCCAAACATAATTATTGGATTGACCAGAGCACCAAAGAACAGGAGAGATTGATAGAACAAATGTACTAAGGCCAAACATAATTATTGGATTGCCCTGAGCACCAAAGAGCAGGAGAAATTGATGTAACAAAAGTACAAAAGGACAAATGGAATCAAAGGGTTCACCATACCAGATCCATCCCCAACTACCCACAAAAATATTATGCAGCCAAAACATAATGTTCCGGCTGCATAATATCATATTCCATAAAATTATATCGTCATCTAATAAAATTACTCACAAGTCGAGTTTTTATTGGACTGCAACAATATATTATTTCTTAAAAAGATGATAGATTTCTCTAACCCAAAGGACTAAGGAAGAAGTTGCCACAATAATTAGGAGGTCAAGTGCTCCTGACGGATTAAAACTCCAGTCAAGGGTATGAAGCATCGGCTCTACGTTGAAGAACTCGTATGCAATCTCGGTGATAAACAGCTGGCCGATAACGATAATGCCAACAATAGTCCAGAAGCCTTGGCTCATTTTGAGTTTGAATACGCTTTCGCCAGTTTCAAAACTGCGGGCATTGAACATATACCAGAAGTGTGTCCATACGAATATCGAGAACAGCAATGTTGCCTCATATGGCGTCATTGGATTCTCAGAGCCGACAGCTGCATGGAACATCTGCGGAATAGATGTAACTTCAGCATGATTGAAGAGCCAGCATTTACGAAACTATAAATTATACTTAACACCTGAGATAGATAAGCCGATTGCCAATAAGATTATCCAGCTATAATCATCTATTTTAATTGCTAAAATTTGTTATAAAAATAACTAAATCTTGAGATATTAACAATTATTTTTTGTATATTTGTTGCAAAATTTACTCAATTCCATTTATAATGTCGAAAGAAGCGAACGCACTCACTTTTGAGCAAATAATAGGATTATTGCATCTGAAATATTCAGATATTAAGAAAATTGGAAGGAAACGAATATACGCCACTCCAATTGGACGCTTATACTATAGTGGCTCTAAAGATTATGGATTCTCAAATAAGAATTGGTGGTATAGTATTGATCCAGCTATCATAAGAGATGAACATATTGACTATTTATGTCTTGCTGCGGACTATGCGGGCGTATTTTTAATACCTTCTGACAAATTCCATGAATATAGACAACATAACCAAGTTGGGAAAGTGAAAGGCGGTCGTGAAGATTTTACAGTAGTAAAAGATGGAGAATCATTTTTACGAAAAGAGTCTAAATGCCAAGATTGGAATATTTCTCAATATTTTATTACTGCCAAGGATACATAAATTAAAGGTATTGATAGAACAAAAAACGACAAAAGGATAAAGAGATCCAACCTAACAACGTCCATCCTCAACTCCCACAAAAAATATTATGCAGCCAAAACATAGTGTTCCAGCCGCATAATACGTATTCCTAAAGAATTCCTGAAATCCTTTTATTTTATTAAGCCGCTATACCGCCATTGGCTGAAGCGTAAATAAGACTATATTTGAATCATCTTCAAGATTAAGTCTAATAGGCTGTAATGGGAAAAGAGTTGAAACTTTAGAATCCCACTGAACCAAATTGTCAGACGACACGTTAACCATCAATATTTTCACCGTTGAAGCATCCCCTGACAGATTACACCTGTAAGAAGGTTGTCCAACAGACAACATGTGCGTGATTTCTTCTTCAATATCAACAGGTTGTAGATAAGCATAATTCCTACCTAAAAGGAATTCCGATATTTTAAAATCTTCCAACAACGAAATTGAAGCATTTTTCACCTCATTTTGTAAATCTCTATGAGACTCTTCAAGACTATTCTCTGATACCTGGTAATTTTGAAAAACCTTTATCAAATCTATTTTTCCAACAATCTCATTCCTATTACTATCAAAAAATGAAGGAAGCAAAGGGGTAGAATCTAACTTACGGAACATAACCTCATTATCTTTTTCTTCATTTTTTATCAATGATGTATATTCTTTTTGCCACCCCCGCAAAGTGCTGTTAAAACTAACGAGACGTTCGTATAACCTACCGGTTTCAATTGATAACTTATGGAATTTGCTCAACCACATTCCAGCCACATGAAATTTAATTTGCAATTCCAACAGCTCTAATTTCTGCCTGTTTGCTTTCACGGCAACATCGTCAAGTTCATCTTGAAGTTTCTTCCTATGCATTCTGATATTCCATTTATATCCCATCCATGCCATTATGCCCAGAGTCAACAGAGAGACACTTAATATCATGAATGCTTTACTATTAACTCCCCAACTTATTATGCCTGATATGATTGCTAAACAAAAGATAACAACAATAGATTTTTTTAAAAGCTTTTTAAACTCTTTATATTTTGAAACGAAACTTTCTTCAAGTTCTGTTTTCGTTGATTCAATGTCTACATAATGTTTAGCTTTTGCAATTTCAGCGTATTCTCTAATCTCCTTTTGAACTTTTGGCATCGTCAAACACTGCACTAGTTTCTGGTAATATTTATAATATTCAGAATATAATTTCTGATCATTCTTTAATTCCAGCTTTGCTTTGCTTATAACATTACGTATTGCCGCGATTCTTATTTCCGATTCAGTTGCCGCAAAATTAGCCAAAGTCGTAGGAATCTCAACTACTTCTCCTATGGCCGTCTCACTAATTTCTGTTATTATACAGGCAAAATCCATATAATCGGAATCGTCTATATATGTCATTGGTATATAACAATATCCCTCCTCTCCAAAATCTTCACCCCACGAATTCCTAACAATATAAAAACCATTCTCCTCAGAATACCCCACGATAACCATTGCATGCCTGCCATCTTCCTTTGAATCATGGTTATCATCAGGATGAGAAATAAATGCACCATCCTTGCCAAAATTATCATATATTTTCAATGAAATTCCTATGGGATACCCTTCAGAAAGAGCACTTGTCAATAAAAAATGGTTTCTCTTTATACTTTCATTTTTATCAGCCCCAGCTACTATAGGAATTTGTTTTGCTTTTATTACTCTGTGATTAATTGCATCATCATGAGCTTCTTTGGTTGGAACAGTTGATGGATTTTCAGAATTATATCGGCAAAGATGCTCATAACATACACCATGCTTCCCGAGTACCTCAAATTGCTCAAAATAATTACTTCCACCCGTCGGTCTTCCTTTAATAATATTAGTATGATAATACAAAAAGGCAGGACTCATTTCATTATTGGCGTTACTTCCACACCGGTTCATGAGCGCCTCATACATTGCGACAACTGCAAATGATGAACATGAACCCAAATCCTTTTGATTTCTTACAGGAGACATAAATTTTCTTAAGTCAACAGTCCCCTTTGGTCTGTTTGAAGGCGAAGGTTCATATTTTTCTTCAAGAGGTTGCTCCTTATATTCAACATCCGCCAACGATCCGGATGGTCTATTCCATTTTTGTTTAATTTTGTCTACCTTACTTCTATGATCTTCGGCATCAATCAAGGCATTAAGCTCATCTGATTTTCCTCGGATAAATGCAGTTGTATTAAGTATTGTTTGCTTTAATCTTTTTATTTCCGGCAATGGATTCATTGCCCATTTGTTCTCTATACTTTCAATAGGTTTTGCATCCTCTTCTTTAAATATATATTTTTTCAACATAGCGAAATCACCCCTAACAGGAAGTAATCCCGAATCGCTACAATTATTGTTGAAGGCTTCTACATAGAGATTTATCGGATCATCACAGGCATCATCAAGCAATTTCCCTTCGTGTTCATACTGTATGCCTCTGATAATTTCATCATCTCTCCCCAAAGTAAGGGCAATGAAAGCTTGCTTTTCAGGAAGAGATATATCTTTAGACCTAACAACATCAATAATTTCATCCTTAAGATTATCAATATCTTGATCTAATATTTCAGAAGCGCTGGCTACAGCTTCTCCATAGTCCATGCCTTTCTCACGATATAGAGGTTTTATACTCCTCTCATAAAGCTTGGAATATCTGCTTTCTATTGAAGATAGAAATCTTTCTGAAATATTAACAGCTTTCTGAGCATCTACCTCCCTATTGTTTATTCCGACCTCATCAAGAGCCGATAAAAATCCGAGGCCCAACAATTGATTGGCAATCATATCTTTGTCGAACGACAAAGAGGAAAGACCCACCGAAATATTATATCCCTGATGAGAGGTCAATAAAGAAGGAGTTAATACGCTATGATAATCTTGAATCAAAGATAATTCAAATAAGGCAAGATACTTGGAAAGCGAATTAACATTAAATCCCATAGGAGCCCCATTCGAAGCATAATCATCTATCAACGAAAATGAGAACCCAAATGTGGCTTCAGATGCTGATAATTTTAATTCGGATATACCAAATTCATCCAAATTCGATTGGGTATTTTCACAATGAGCAGATAAGACTTTACTCAATCCCTGGCATAATCCTATAACATGCAAAGTAATTTTATGTTTTATGGCTGCGCACGAATCTGTGAGTGTCTTGATTTGTGTATTTACATCATCATCCCATAACGGTATTATCGCGACTATATGCAGCGTAGCATCCGCCATAGTTAATTTCACAAGTCGGTCAAAAGCGTCATTTATCTTTTCCTCTACTTCCGAAGAATCACAACTATAAGATGTGATTGAATCGTAAACAGACGCATAATTGCGGGTGGCACGTATGATACGTGCCACCTGCGATTCTATGATATCAGTTGTGTGAGATGTCCACACCGTTATGGATGCATTCATCTTTTAAGCGTTATTATCGAGTATAAATTCCATCTCCTTTTCTATGAGATCCATTTCATCGGGATAATGCTCGATTGCATCAATTGAAATAGGACATTTCGAAACAGTCTGCAGATACGTGTTTTCCCTACAAGATTTCACAGCCTTTTCTGCAAGCATGCGTATTGGATTTTCAGGTCCCGGGATATCCATACCCTGAATGGTTTGCCGAATCTCCGATTCAAGTACATCGATATTATCTTCAAAATACCCGAAAGCGTCCTTACGGTTTTTACCCATGTCAACAAGCCATCCTTTCAACGCCTTTCCTCCCATTCCTCGGCTTTTAATTTGATACTGACCTGAAATTGCATCATATTTTATCAAATCATAAACTATCGCATTTACCCAGGTTTCAAGAAGATGGCGGGATGAAACTTCATCTTTCGGGTAAAGGCAGTATCGCTCTTTTGCCATTCTGACACATAATGATTCGTCCCAATGTGATCCGTGTGGCTTATCCTCTTCCCATCTTTTATATTCTTGATCATAGTTGTCGAGAGATTTCACGGTAAATGCCGGAATTACTCCCAATTGTCTATAAATAATCACACGGTTGGAAAATCCGACTTCTGAAAATTGAACATCTTTTGCCCCTGCGACAAGATTTTGGAACAGATTGTCCTTTAAAAGTCTTGACCTCTTTTTATCAGCGACACCGACATAATAACATTCAACTGGTCTTTCTTTTAAATCTGCATCAAATCCACGATAGGTATATGGCAAAAGAGGCAGCGATTTCTTGACAGCATTATCCACAAGGCTCCTAAATTCATCATTACTCAATTTGTCAAGAGCATCATCTACAGTCATCGATTTATATTCCTTGACTTTGGGCAATGTGTTTATGAATCGCATTATCGTTTCTTCTGTCTGTTTGGAGGTCAAACCCGACAAAGAAGCGACACCTCCCTCAGATTGCATTGCTGAAGCGAAATCATTAAACACGATGTCGTTCATCGGACATTCTACACGTGATGAATAATCTGACGACAAATCAAACTGAAAGAAATTCGTATTCCCATTATTTCTCATGAGTTTCTGAATCTCGTTGCTACTTTCATTGCGAAGAGTCTGCAGATTTCTTATAATTATATCTACGCGATCAATAGATTGTCCAATCCTAACTTTAAGCCAACTATAAAATTGGCGAGCCATCTTTCTGCGACCAATTTCCCTGCAGGCAATTGCCGATTTCATCGTTTGACTCACAACCTCGGCTTCATAGTCTTTTCTATTTCTTTTAAAGAAAGTTCCCATGCAATCTTCCAGTTCTTTGCATGCTGTGGTCAATGAAGATTCAATCCTTGGCATTTGCTCTTCAAGTTCTTCAATTTCCTGCTTCATCTCCCCGTCACACAATTCCACCTGGTGCAAAATAGTCAACAGAATCTGTGAACACAAATAAATACCGCATTCCCTGTCTGCCTGTTGTTTCATCAGCCGCGTTAATGAATCATCCACTCGAAGTTTAAGCGAGTCAAGTTTCTCTTCAAGTTTAGCCTGTGGTTCAATAGCTCTTTTAGCAATGTACTCTTTACATTCTGACAATGGATTGTCAGGATTATCTATGTCTGTAAGGGTATGAGGAGGAAGCTGCGACATGAAATAATCAATCACATCATCTTTTCCTTGGTTTTCTCGTATTCTAGTGTCGTCAAACCAGTTGTTGGCAATAATTG
This sequence comes from uncultured Porphyromonadaceae bacterium, assembly GCA_947073495.1. Taxonomy (GTDB): domain Bacteria; phylum Bacteroidota; class Bacteroidia; order Bacteroidales; family Muribaculaceae; genus Lepagella. The sequence goes on along the minus strand of CAMTMX010000018.1, from coordinate 1,268 downwards.
TAGGATCGTCACACCCTCCATTCAACATCTTGTTTACTAATTGCGACGCAGCTTTCCATCCATAAATTTTAGATAACCGATCGGAATCAAAAATAATTTCTGCACATCCGAATCCAGCTACCCAGGCTTTTTTGTTCTTGATGTCCATTGTACCATCAGCTATCAATTTGCTGACGTTGTCGCTGACCGAATCTAATGCAACTCCTAATTCTCCCACAGAAGTGACAATTGCGAGTGCTATCATCTGACATAACGGCTCAATCTTATCAAAGATGTCATTATTTTCATTTGTGTTATCTACAAAATAAAGAGCGTCAAAGGCTCTGTCTTTAACATCGTCTTCCGTATGAAACCATTTGATCTTTACCGGATCTGAATCAGGTGTCAGATGAGCAAGATAATCAAGATCAATGATTGCACCCTTTCCATTTGGTTTAACTCTTGCAGACATAGCTCCCGTCACCATGTGTCGGAATACATCAGAAAGGACTGCGTAACCCGATAGCTTAACATTAGGAAACATCCGCTTAATCAAATAAGCAATATTTAAAAATGTTCCACTTCCGGTGCCACCTCCTAATGAGAACACGATATGTATCTCTGTCTCTTTCCCCAATAGGTCATAATCCGAATTATCAATTATGCTTGCATTATTGACTTCTGCCATTTTTCTGGTGATGAATTGCTTAACAATATTTTCATTTACTGTCACAGCAAAACGACCATTGCTTCTCATCTGACCTGCTCCTATAGAAAGATCTCTAAGTCCCGACACATTACATTCAGGCATCCAGTCAAAAAGATTGTTATTTCTATTGTTTGCATATATCTGCGTAGGAGTTTGCACAGATATGCATAATTGCTCAGAAGCGTTTAAGGAAATTCGTGTGCCATCATCAGCTGTTACAAAAGCATTCCTCAAGCCCGGAGTATCGGTATCTATACCGATGAACCCTATCATAGGAGGTATTTGCCCATAATTCTCATAGAACATTTTTTTAGCGTTGAGTATCGAAGTGATTCCTGTCCCTCCGAGTCCTATAAGAAGCGTTCTTCTTAATTTTGCCATATTTTTAGTTTTTAATTTAAGGTCTCTGTATTAGGTGAACTCTATTTCAGATTTCTCTTTTGTTTCTCGATTGATTAGGTCACCTTTGTCATATTGTTTAAAGATTCGAGTAGGGTAAATATCAATATTGTCCTAAACGTTTTGGGCAAAAATAAAAATAGGAAGTAGTTACTAAGGCAAAAAATGACTACCTTAGTAG
>CAMTMX010000017.1 GCA_947073495.1 uncultured Porphyromonadaceae bacterium | reverse complement strand
ATAATGACTGAATAAATATCATAAAGATGCCGGCAAAGACCTCAATAACAAGACAAAATAAATTTTAAACAGTTTCTAAGGAGAAATCATCTTTTAAGCTTTCCGTTAAGTGTTCGCGGAAGAGACTTTACCCATTCTATTTCTTTCGGCAATTTCCATGACGGCAACAAATCTCTCATCCTCCCCATAAGCTCCTCATCTCTACAGAAATGATCTCCCTCTATTCTCAATACTACTTTCCTGCCCCACTTCATATCACTCTTCGATGTTATTATAAAGGGCGCATCTATCAAAGGGGATAACACGTTTTCTACTTCGTATGGATTTAGTTTCTTTCCCCCGGTGATGATAACATGATCCCATCTCCCCGTAATCTTGAATCTTGAATCCGAATCTATAATGGCGATATCGTTGGTGACGATATGCTCTCCGGTGGAGAAATCTATCACAAGACATTCCCTGTCGTCAAGGCTTACCTTTATATCCCCCAATGTCTCAAACCATTCTTGATCCGGAGCAATTTTTCGCAATGCTATATGGGATGCGGTTTCTGTCATGCCATACGTTTCGTATGCATTTAGTCCTGACGAAATTATCCTATCTTTTAGCAACGGATCGATTGCCGACCCTCCGATTATTATGGCGCGTATAACAGGCATCTCGTAGATATTATCCAAAATATGAATCATCTGCGAGGGTACCACCGCAAGAAGGTCTATCCGCTCGGTCACACCAAACGCAGCAAGCGGTCGGTTAGACGGAACCTCAAAACTGAACCCGCATTCCGCAAGTTCTGCTCTCACCGCCATCATTTTTCCACCTATGAAATCGGCTGCAACGCACGAGTGGAGCCTACTATACTTTGTTATCGAGAAAAATTGATTGGTCCTTAATGCACTGTCCGTGACAAAAGATTTGGAGAGCCGGATTGTTTTCGGCTCTCCTGTAGATCCTGATGTCCTCGCTTCAATATACGGCGAGTCTCCCCTCCACTCATCTAAAAATTCTTCAAATGTCATTTTTCTAAATTATGAAACAAAATTTTATTTTTTGGAACAGTTTATATTTTATTTTGAAACACTTGATAATAAAGCACCTCTATTCCTGATTATCAAGTATATTTATTCCTTCATTGTTTCATTTTGTTCTATTATTAGTTTTATAAATGCCACTTCAAGTCTGCAAATTGTGAGTAATCGAGAGACTCTGAATGTAAAAATTTCAATCTGTCTGCCTCAAGACTTATCGGGGTTACAAAATTATCGGTGAACACTCCACCCGTTCCGAGCCCCTGCGGACCTTTAGCCCCCAAATATGCGGTCCATTGGGCAATTGCGTCAAGACCTACATTTGATTCAAGAGCGGATGTGACCCACCATCCTATGCCTCGATCTTCAGCAAGCGATATCCATTCCTCGCCTCCTGAAAAACCTCCGCACAACGCCGGTTTCAAAATGATATATGCTGGCTTGATCGAATCAAGAGTCGCCAGTTTTTCCTCTGTCGTCCCCTTCCCTATCAATTCCTCATCGAGAGCGATAGGAAGCGGAGATACTCGGCAAAGGAAAGCCATCATCTCTGGATTACCCGCAGCAATGGGCTGCTCTATTGAATGAACCCCTAAATCAGCGAGACGCTTCAACCTGGGTAATGAATTCTCCATCGAGAATCCTCCGTTGGCATCCACTCTGATCATTAATTCAGCAGGGCTGTAACGATTCCGGATATACTCGATCATTTCCACTTCCTTTTTCCAGTCGATAGCTCCGATCTTAAGTTTGATGCATCTGAACCCGGCTTTGACTTTGTCGTCTATCCTCTCGATCATACGATCGAAGTCTCCCATCCATACAAGACCGTTTATAACAATCTCGCTTTTCCCGTCAGTAAAGGATGAAGGATAATAGATCCCCCTGCAACCGTTGGAATAATCAAGCAACGCTTGTTCAAACCCGAACTGAATCGACGAATGCCGGGTAAGGTCTGTCGGCTGCCCTATGGCGACATTTGCAAGCAATTCCGTAAGTTTCCAAACATAATTGCCGTCAGCCTCGGGAGATAATCCGGGAAAAACCGCAGCCTCTCCGATACCGAAATGACCCGGATCGTTTTCATCAAACACCTTGATTAAAAAAGTCGGTTTTTCTGTCATAACCCCGCGCGATGTGCCGCCGGGTTCTTTGAAATGCAAGAGATATGGTGCAAATCCAAGACGCATGATCAAGGGAATTTTGGAAATTGCTCGAAATTGGGATCGCGCTTTTCAAGAAACGCATTCTTACCTTCCTGTGCCTCGTCCATCAGATAATACATCAAAGTGGCGTCGCCTGCAAATTCCATGAGTCCTGCCTGTCCGTCAAGTTCGGCATTAAGGCCACGCTTGATCATTCTGATTGCAAGAGGACTACGTTTCATTATTGTACGACACCACTCCACAACCTCCTCTTCAAGCTTGTCGAAAGGCACAACCTTATTGATCATCCCCATCTCAAGTGCCTCTTCCGCAGTATACTGACGGCAAAGATACCATATTTCACGTGCTTTTTTCTGACCTACACAACGTGCCAGATATGACGATCCGAATCCTGCATCAAAACTTCCCACTTTCGGACCGGTCTGTCCGAAACGGGCATTATCGGAGGCTATCGACAAATCGCACACAACATTAAGGACATTCCCTCCGCCGATTGAATATCCGTTGACCATTGCGATCACCGGTTTTGGTAACGAACGGATTGCATGATGCAGTTCGAGCACATTAAGACGGGGAACACCGTCGGAATCAACATATCCACCCCTACCCTTGGCATGCTGGTCGCCGCCGCTACAGAATGCCTTGTCGCCTGCGCCTGTAAGGACTACCACACGGATATCCTGGCGTTCGCGGCAAATCGCCATTGCATCAAGCATCTCCCTGTTGGTAAGAGGACGGAATGCGTTGTAGACCTCAGGGCGATTGATCGTGATCTTGGCTATACCCTCGAATTCTTCGAAAAGTATGTCTGTGTATTGCTTAATAGTCTTCCAATTATACATCTCTATTTTGATTTAAAATTTTCATGTTCATTTGTTGGCGGTCGGGATTAACTCAAAACCCTCAACTCTCAACGCCATATATTGTTTTAAAAGCTGCGCGCTTAATTCTCCGTCACACACAACCTTCAATATTCCTTTACTTTTAGAAGCCAACATTTGCGATAAGTTATTTCTGAGGCTGTTTTCATCATTAGCTTCAGCATATTCCCATCCGTAACCTTCCGCCAGATGCTGCAATGGCAAATTCGGCGCACAACAGAAATAACGTTCCCTCTCTGTCAACGACGATGTTGAAGGAATAAAACGGAATATACCCCCTCCGGAATTATCGATTACAATAATCTTCATCCTGTCCGGGATTTCAGGCAAACCCAACGATGAAATATCGTATGCCATCGACATATCTCCAGAGATCATAACCGTCATCCCATTATACATTTTCGCGCCCCCCACGGCAGTGGAGCAACTGCCGTCTATTCCCGACACTCCACGGTTGCAATATGTGGCATGAGGCGTCCGTTCCCCTACTATCTGATCATAACGCACAGTGGTGCCGTTAGACAAAAATAGGTTTACGTCTGCCGGCAAAGACTCCTTTATTATTTCAAATGCCTTTAATTCACTCCAAGGTGCAGAGGAAATAAAACCGTGCTTCACATCGCGTGCCGCTATCCGCGCTTCTCCCCACATCTTCCCATATCCACATTTACCGATTCCTTCATGTTTTGAAAGCTGCTTCCTCACGACGCCGGCAAGCTGATGCAACAGTCTGGAAGGATCAGCTTCAACTCTCTTTGTCAAAGCCATGAAACAATCTGAGGTGGTGTGTCCCCACCCCAATGCCCAATGTTCGCATCTGTGGCTGTTTCTTCTCAAATATTCCTTCAATTTTCTTGATACAAGCGAACCGCCGATTGAAACGACTATGTCTGGCGCCATTCCGTCCAATTGCTCATTTGAGAATGCCGTCAACACAGAATCGACACTATACGCGTTTTCCGAAAGATGGAGATTTGAAAGTGTCTCTGTCATGGCTACAACATTTGGCAATGAGCAAAACTCTCCCACGGCTTTATGCAGCCGGGAATCCGGTTGCATAAACCCTGCCACCAACATCACTTTCGATGAGGCAAGGCGTTCGCCCAACCCTTTAACCACCTCCTTATTTATAATACCATCTGAAGGGATCATCTCGATCATGCGTGGTGACAACAATTCTCTCTGAATTTTATTGCCCAACGGTTCTCCCAATCTGACATTTATGTGCACCGGTCCCTTTCTTCTGGACAATGCCTCTATCATTGCATCGTTTGCTATACGGTTGGCATACCAAAGAAGTTCCTTGTCGTCATTTCCCCACGCAGGAAGTTCGTAACTTCGCTTCACAAAATTAGAGAGTGCCTCAAATTGCCGCAATGTCTGCGAATCATCCTGATCAATCCATTGTTCAGGGCGGTCGGCGGAGATGACTATCAACGGAACACTCTGATAAAAAGCCTCGGCTACGGCAGGGGAAAAATTTAATAATGCAGTCCCTGAAGTACAAATTATGGCAACAGGTTTCTTACTGACAGCAGCAATTCCCAAAGCCATAAATGCAGCAGAGCGTTCATCTACAACGTTATGTTTCCTAAGCCCTTCTCTTGCGGCGGCGGCAATAAGCAAAGGAGCATTTCGGGATCCGGGACAACATACCACGTCTTTCACGCCCCCCCTTTCCAAAACATCAAGAAGAATGGCACAAAAATTTCTATCTGTGTCCTGAATCATATCTTTCATACAAATTTTTCCGGTCTATAACCTCGTAGGAATGCATCGGCGTCCATACGTTTTTTTCCGGCAGGTTGCAATGACCTTATCTCAAGCAATCCATCTGATGCCACAACAAAAAGACGGGACTTTTCTATCACGACATCACCGGGATTTAACCCTGCGGAATCGTTGCCTGACACAAGAGCTGTTTCGAAAATCTTGACATCAGTATTGACACCCGCTGTCCTTGAGTCTTCAAATGCAGCCCACGCAGCCGGATATGGCGCGAGTCCTCTCACAAGATTATGTATTCTCTCAGCCGGCTGATTCCATACAATCCTGCAGGTGTCTTTAAATATTTTGGGTGCGGGAATAAATTCTCCTTCCGGCTGTGGCTGCGCCACTACAGTTCCCGCGGCTATCTCTTTAACCGTATGGGATACCATATCGGCTCCAAGTATCATCAATCTATCGTGGACATGTCCGACATTATCTTCCGGAAGAATTTCTATTTTTCTTTGTTCTATGATATCACCCGTGTCTATCTCATGTTTAAGGAAGAATGTGGTGACTCCTGTCTCTGTCTCTCCCTTTATGACAGCCCAGTTTATAGGGGCGGCTCCCCTATATTTCGGAAGCAACGAAGCGTGAAGATTAAAAGTGCCCATAGGAGGCATCGACCACACTATTTCAGGCAACATCCTGAAAGCTATGACTATGAAAAGATCTGCATTTATATTCCGCAATTCCTCAACAAATTCAGGAGCCTTAAGCCTTTCCGGCTGCAATACTTTCAAACCGTTGGCAACCGCATATTGCTTCACGTCACTTTGTATAAGTTTATGACCGCGACCCGCTATCTTATCGGGCATCGTCACAACTGCCGCTATATCCTGACCATCTTTTAGAAGACGATCAAGGCTTGCCACAGCAAATTCGGGAGTACCGAAAAACACTATCTTCAATTTCTTTTCACTCATACTGTTTTCATATTTTGGCTACAATAACTCCACAAGGCACCCATCCAATATCCAATGGATCATCAGTCATCACAATAATGACGGAGCACTCGCCTATAGGAATTGAATATCTTGGATTTTGACACAAATCCGATATATTTTCCATTATCAACGACCGGCAGATTCCAGGCGTTGGTTTTGTCAAAAATTCTCATAACCTCTTCCATCGGTTGATTAATCTCTATCCTTGCTGGAGGCATCGACATGAAGCGGGTCACGTGCATTTTCTTATAAAGATCCGGACGGAACATTATATTGCGTATGTCATCAAGAAGCACCACCCCGACCAACGTGCCGGACGAATCGGTAACCGGGAAAAGATTACGGTTTGACGTGGCTATTATATCAACCACCTCCTTAAGATTCATATCCGGACTCACACATTTGAAATCTTTTTCAATAACATTATCTATCTTCAAAAGAGTGAGTACAGATTTGTCTTTTTCATGAGTGAGAAGGTCTCCCTGTTTGGCAAGACGCATTGTGTAGATGCTGTATGGTTCAAATATCCTTATCGTCATATACGACAATGTAGACACTATAAGCAGCGGAAGAAACAGATTGTATCCTCCGGTCATTTCCGCTGTGAGGAAGATCGCCATCAGAGGGGCATGCATGACTCCGCTCATCAATCCTGCCATCCCGAGCAAGGTGAAATTCTTATTGGATATACCCACTCCTCCATCAAACATATTGTTCAGCACAAAAGCAAACAAAAAGCCACACATAGCGCCCACAAACAATGAAGGTGCAAATGTTCCCCCCACACCTCCGGCTCCGTTTGTAGCACTCGTTGCAAATACTTTAGTTAGAATTATCGCTCCGATAAAACATGCAATAAACCAAATATTGTCTCGATCCACATAAAAAAATGTCCCGTCGACAATTTTTGAATAATCGCCTTCAAGAAGATTGTTTATCGCGCCATAACCTTCACCATATAAAGGGGGGAGCACAAAAATCAATCCCGCAAGAATTATTCCACCGATGGCAACTTTAAGCATTCTGTATTTTAGCTTGGAGAACATAGTCTCCATCATAAACATAACCCTGGTGAAGTATAGGGAAACTATTCCACAAAACACTCCCAACATGAGTGTGTATGGTATTTTATTTACCGAAAACGGTTCACTTTGTGAAAAAAAGAATTCCGAGCTATACCCTTCAAGAACATATGCCACTGTTGCACCCGTAATAGAAGAAATCAGCAACGGCATTACGGTTGCCCCGGTAAGGTCGATCATAAGCACTTCAAGAGTGAAAAGCATACCCGCGATCGGGGCGCGGAAGATTCCTGCAATACCTGCTGCCGCTCCACACCCCACAAGAACCATCAGGATCCTGGGGGATAGCCGGAAAGCCTGCCCCACATTGGAACCGATTGCCGCGCCTGTGAACACTATAGGACCCTCGGCACCGACAGAACCGCCAAACCCGATTGTCACTGACGATGCCACAAGTGAGGCATAGATATTTTTCTTCTTTAAGCGAGATTTGTTGCGAGAGATTGCGTATAACACCTTCGTGACTCCATGCGAGATGTTGTCTTTGACCACAAAATTTAGAAACAGCAACACGATCAAGATGCCGACGACAGGATATACCAGATACAGATAATTTGCTGTTGTTGTGCTCATATGCGACGTCAGAAGACCCGAAATCAGATGGATCAGATATTTCAGCAACTGTGCGGCGAAACCACATGCTATACCAACAAAAAGAGCAAGTATAAGCACAAAATTTCTTTCCTTTATATGTTGCTCTCGCCAGGTCACAAGTTTCATCCACATTTCCGTAAACTTGTTATGTCTTTCCGTATAAGCCATTTTTCAATATTTAGTAATTACACTCCTTTACCACTGAACACTGTTTTTACCGTATAGATTAGAATCTTCATATCAAGTGTGAGTGACATGTTTGAAAGGTAGATCAAATCATATCTGGTTCGCTCCACCATTTGCTTAACGCAAGAAGCGTAACCATATTTCACCATTCCCCACGAAGTAATGCCGGGTCTAACCTGACACACTAATGCATAGTAAGGTGCGTATTTTATTATCCTTTCTATATAATATCTCCGCTCCGGTCTCGGACCGACAATCGACATGTCTCCTTTCACCACATTCCAGAATTGTGGCAATTCGTCAAGCCGATATCTCCGAAGAAATTTGCCCACCGGTGTTATTCTTCCATCATCTCTTGATGATAATTCCGGTCCGTTTTTTTCAGCAGCATCTATCATTGTTCTGAATTTATACATGATAAACGGACGCTGCTTCAATCCTATCCTCTCCTGCCTAAAAATGACCCGGCCCGGAGATCCCCTTTTCACCATTAAAGCTATCACTAAAAATATAGGTGAAAGAATTACCATCACCGATAATGAAATCAAAACATCAAAACTTCGTTTCAAATTTTTAGATGATTCGGATATTGCAGGTGCTGTGATGTCGACAAACGGTTCGCCGTAGATGTCTTTTAATCTTATTGCGGAAGTGACAAAAGAAAATGTGTCGGGGGCAATGCGAATGGAGACATTCAGAGGAAACAGATGATATAAGAGAGAAAGCACTTTTTTCTCATCTATCGTCTGAGGAATAATTATCAGATTATCCACATTGCGATTCAAACATATTTCCTTTATGCAATTAAGGTCATAAACCTTGTCTAACACTTCTTTACAATCCGTCTCTCCCGGAATTCTTACAAATCCAAGAATTTCATAACTTATTCTCGAAGAGCTATTCAAAAGATCAAGAGAGGTCAAGTGTGCCGTCTCCGAATTTCCCACAATCAACGTTTTCAATCTCCAATGACGTTCGCGGAAATTCTTTAATGCAGACTGAGTCAATACAATCCGTATAGAATAACTGCAAACAAACAGGATCAGAAACAACATCAGCAACATTTCATAGTCAAGACTGCGCTGCCCTGTCACATCATTGATCAGCAATCCGAAATAGATTATAAGAGTATTGAAGACTGCTGAAAAAAAAGTGGTCGATAGTTCCTGCAGGCGAGATTTCCCTAAAGGCTGGTTGTAATAACCGGAAAGCCAGAAAACACCGCACATTACTAATGGAACCACCAACTGCTCCAGCAACAACTTGTCAGAAAAGACATATACCCAAACACTCCCATTTGACGAATTATCACATAGATAACTGAATCTCATTATGTTAAACAAAAAGAACGCACAATTTCCCGTCAGCAAATCACCAACGAAGTATTTTATCTGTTGCTTCCTTTTCGTAACACTTGATTCTCTCATCTAATAACCTTCACCAATCCACCTTCTGAAACTTTTATTATGTTGCTGGGAGAAGGAGCTTCAGAATCTTCCCTTCTATAGGCTGCCACATAATCCACTCCTCCCTTTATCTCTTCTGAAATCTCGCTATAAATTCCCGCTGCTTTATCCCCGCTGATATTGGCTGAGGTAGATACCAATGGTCGGCGCAGTCTCCTACACAATTCCTTTGAATATTTTTCACCGGTAATTCTTATTCCAAGAGATCCGTCGTTAGCCAAGAGATTTGACGCAACATGTTTGGGATGATCATAGATAATTGTCAATGGATCAACTGCTGCGTCTATCAATTGCCATGCAACTTCAGGAATATCATCCACTATTCTCTCAAGAGCACCGTCACTGTCAACAAGCACCAGCATTGATTTGCTCTCTTCCCGTTTCTTGAGATCATAAATCCTCTTCACGGCATCATGGTTTGTGGCATCACATCCAATTCCCCAGACTGTATCTGTGGGATATAATATAATACCCCCTTTTTTCAAACAATCCACTGCCTGTTTGATATCTTCTTCAAACGTCATTTTTTCAACAAATTATATTTGAGAATCTTCTTATTTACCATTTTATCTCACCATCTTAAGCATTGAAAGCACAGATAGAATCATTTGATTGACAGCAATTCTTCCTCAATTTTGTCAACCTCTTCAAGCCACAATGCGGAAGAAGCATCAGACGGCATTCGCCAGTCCCCTCTCGGCGACAAGCATACGCTACCCACTTTCGGACCATCCGGCATACATGAACGCTTAAACTGCTGAGTAAAGAACCGCTTATAGAAATTACGCATCCACTTTATTATAGTCTTGGCGTTATACCTGTTCTTGAATGCCCTTGTCGCCAGCCAGAATATTTTTCTTGGAGAGTATGAATTTCTCAATATGTGATACATGATAAAATCATGTAATTCATATGGTCCGACAATATCCTCTGTCTTTTGGGCAATCTCATCACTGCCTGACGGCACAAGTTCAGGACTTATCGGTGTGTCTACCACATCAAGAAGTATCTCTTCCGCCTTTGCACCCAATTCTCCCGCAAACCATTTGACCAGATGCCGAACCAATGTTTTAGGTACAGATGCATTCACCCCGTACATCGACATCTGATCACCGTTATAGGTACACCAGCCGAGAGCAAGCTCCGACATGTCTCCTGTCCCGATCACTATTGCATTCTCTTTATTCGACACATCCATCAATATCTGTGTCCTTTCTCTTGCTTGAGAATTTTCATAGGTTATATCATAGTTAGCAGGATCTTGGCCTATGTCAGCAAAATGCTGGGCAACGGCCTTACCTATGGGAATCTCCATCTCGGTCACACCTAATGCCCGCATAAGGGAGACAGCATTATTATGAGTGCGCGATGTTGTTGCCGCGCCGGGCATGGTAATCCCTATAATATCTTTTCTATCGAGATCAAGAAAATCGAATGCCCTCACTGCAATAAGTATGGCAAGAGTGGAATCAAGACCTCCTGATATCCCTATTACTGCCTTATGACAATGGATGGCATTAAGACGTTGCATCAATCCCCTTGCCTGGATATTGACAATTTCTTCACAATGATCTTTTAATTTGCCTGCATCTTTAGGAACAAAAGGCTCCGGATCTATCCATTCGTTTTCGAGAGGAGACTTAGGGATTTCTTGACAAACCATAGCCGACACTCTATAATCCGATTGTCTTGAACAGAAATCGTAATATGTGGAATATTTTAACCTGTCATTCCTAAGTTTTTCGATATCTACATCTTTAACAATAATCGTAGGTGCTGTAAAAAATCTATGCTCCGGCTCAGTTAATGAGCCATCTTCCCCAATAATGGCATTCCCTGCAAAAACAAGATCTGTAGTAGACTCCCCCCATCCCGCAGATGAATATACATATCCACATCTACAACGTGCCGACTGCTGCGATATTAGGGCACGCAAGTAAGCATGCTTGCCGATTAGTTCATCCGATGCCGACATATTAAGTATAATATCCGCACCGGCTTGACATAAAGACGTACTCGGAGGATTCGGTACCCACAGGTCTTCACATATCTCCACACCAATTTTAGCTCCTTTGTATTCAAAAAGCAGATCAGTTCCAAATGGCACACGCCTGCCGGCGAAAAGTATCTCCTGGTTTATAATCCCTTCACCGGATTCAAACCATCTTTTCTCATAAAATTCACCATAGTTGGGGATGTGAATTTTTGGAACTATTCCCAATATCTTACCACCTGCAATAATTACCGCACAATTATATCGCTTTCCATAGGCAACCACCGGACATCCTACAGCAAACAAGACCGGTAACGATGCTGTTTCTGTTGCAAGATCAACAACTGCCTCCGTTGCTTTTTTTATTAAAAGAGTTTGTTCAAACAAATCCCCACAAGTATAACCGGTGACAGATAATTCCGGAAACACCAATACATCACATTCCTTGGAATCGGCATCTTTCACCAAATCCAAAATGCCATTGAGATTAAACTCCACATTCGACACCCGTACATTGGGCACCGCAGCGCCTACACGCAAATATCCGTATTCAGTCATACCTAAAATATATAGCAAGCTACAAGATATACAAAATCGTGCAGCCTGATTACTAATTATCTTAAAATATTCTCTCAAAATATCATTATATGATTGCTAAATTTATCACTTTGACAAATCAAACAATTCAGCAGCATATTTTAAGATTCGAACAATTTACAAATTTACATAATCTACTTAACTTTTACACATTTTTAATCATTATATTTTATCACAAGAACATTAAAAAATCCGATCGGGGTTAAACCGATCGGATTTCTCTTTATAAGTAATGAATATTTACTTAATGACTTTATCAGAAAAGGAACAGGAACGAAAGTGAATTCAAGACGGCATCATAGCAATATTGATAAATGTATGGTACAATACCGAAGAATACGATTCCTGCAATACACAACCATAGCGCAATCCTACTGCTGCATGCGCTTCTGAATGAACCAATCTTGGGCTCTTCCGGACTGATCCACATTGCTTTTACTACCAACAGATAGTAGTAAAGAGATATGATTGTATTAATCAATGCAATCAACACAAGCATATATAAAGCCCATGATCCTGTTCCTGTCACAGACGTGAAGATAAGAATCTTACTGAAGAATCCTGCAAAGGGAGGTATGCCGGCAAGAGAGAACATGGCAAGTGTCATTGCGAAAGACAGCCATGGATTTGTCTTGTGAAGACCATTGTAGTCATCCATGCTGAGCTTTCCGCTATTTTCTTCAATCGTGGAGATAACTGCGAATGCTCCCAAGTTGCTGACAACATACACAAAGATATAGAACAACATGCTTGCAAGTCCGAGACCATTTGCAGCAATCGCACCGAGCATGATGTAACCGGCTTGCGAGATTGATGAGAACGCCATGAAACGTTTCATGTTTTTCTGGCGTATTGCAAAAAGGTTACCTACAGTAATTGTAAGAATAATCACTGCATATAGCATCCACTCCCATGCCTCGCTGTAGACAGAACCGAAACACTGAACAAAGATGATGAAAAATGCAACAGCAGCCGCACCTTTAGATATTACAGAAAGATAACTGGTAATTGCTGTGGGCGCACCCTGATAGACATCAGCAGTCCAAAGATGGAACGGAACAAGTGAAAGCTTAAATCCGATACCGGCAATTACAAATGCAAGCGCCATTATAAGCAATCCGCTCATTTCTCCTTGTCCGATCGAAATTGCGATGTCGTCGAAATAAAGAGATCCCCCTGAAAACGCATAAACAAATGACAGTCCTGCAAGAAGGATTGCAGATGAAAAGACAGCTGTCATAATATATTTGATAGCAGCCTCATGACTTTCATAGTGCTTTTTGTTGAATGCGACAAGTGCTGCCAAAGGAAGGGAGGCTGATTCAAGACCGATGATGAACAATAGGAAATGACGTGCTGACACCATCAGGTACATACCAAAAAGTGTCACAAGAATCAATTCGTAGAATTCACCTTTTCGTATTGCGACTTCATCACTTTCCACCCATTTGGCGCTTTGAAGAAACACGATGAAGACACCGATATTCAGAATTGCTTTTAATGCATTTGTTACAGTGTCGTTGACATACATACCACCAAACACCATTTCTCCGTCAGCAGGGAGAAGCCAAATGGCAATTGTGCCCAAACCGAACAAGATGGTTGTGAAAGGTGTCAGGAACTTTTTACCCTTTTCATTAGAAAATGTGTCGAATAAAAAGACCAGCATGAATATTCCAAGAACAATTAGTTCAGGAATCATAGATCCAAATTGAGAATAGTCCATTGTCGTTTGCTTGTTTTATTTATTCAACATTAATATTAAAGGGCGGCAGATTGGATGGCTGCCATTATTGGTGCAAAACTGTGTTGGATGGTTTCATTGATCCAGTTCGGGAAACATCCGATTCCGGCGATGCAAAGAATCAATGTCACTGTCGAGAAGCGTTCAAACCATGTTGCATCTGTAAGTTGGAGGTGATGCTCGTCCTGTACAGGACCAAGCAGAAGCTTTCCAACTACACGCAGAATATATACTGCCGTGATAACTATAGAACAGGTGGCGGCTATTACAAAAATTCTGTGGAACAGATCAGCATTCTGGAACGATCCGAAGAAGATGGTCATCTCAGCCACAAAACCGGAAAGACCGGGGAGACCGAGAGAAGCGAAACCTGCTATCATGTAGCAGACACCAAGATAAGGCATAATCTTCATCAATCCTCCCATCTGGCGGATGTCGCGTGTATGGGTACGTCCGTAAATCATACCGATCAATGCAAAGAAGAGAGCTGTCATCAAACCATGTGAAAGCATCTGAAGAATTGCACCGGTCATTGCTGTGGTATTGAGCATAAGGATAGCAAACAACACCATGCCGCAGTGTGAAACGGAAGAATAAGCATTGATATATTTCAAATCGGTCTGAACACAAGCCGAGAAGGCACCGTAAACAATGCTTATACCTGTAAGGACTATGAAAATCCAAGCAAGTTCGTTTGCCGCCTGCGGAAGCAGGTAAATTGCAATACGGAAACATCCGTATCCACCAAGTTTCATAAGCACACCGGCATGAAGCATTGAAACGGCTGTCGGCGCACATGCGTGACCGTCAGGACTCCATGTATGGAACGGGAACATTGCTCCAAGAACACCAAACCCGACAAATGTAAAGCAGAAGAGCATATTTTGCCATTCCTGGGCAATAGAGGCATTACGAGAAATCTCAAGAATATTCCATGTGAGCTGACCGCCTTCCGGTGCACTATGCCAATAGATGCCGAGAAGACCGAGCATAAGAAACGCTGAGCCACCCATAAGCATGAGTGTAAGTTTCATTGCAGAATATTCCTTACGTCCAGTACCCCAAACTCCAATGAGAAGATACATCGGAATAAGTGCAACCTCATAGAACATGAACATCGTGAAGATGTCGATTGAGATAAAGAACCCAAACACACCGGTGCTGAGCAGGGCAAACCACAAGAAGAAATTCTTGGGAAGCGGATTAATTTTCCATGATGCGAAAGTGCCAGCAAACACAATTACGGCTGAAAGCATCAGCATCAATACGGATATTCCGTCAACACCGACTGCGAGATGAATATTGAGTGGTGCATACCACATCCAGCTCCCGGTGTAGAGCATTTCATCGTCTACACCCATTTCGCGTAGACGCAAGAAATCCACACATAGCCAGATGGAGAGTCCGAGCAATACGGTTGAGCAGACCACCATCACCGCACGGATTGCATTCATACTGCTGTTGCGGCACAAACCCAATCCTGCCATCATGATGACTGGAATCACAACGAACCAGATTAATATATTTCCGAACATAATGTTAAGTTATTTCTTAGTTGCAATATGAATGTTAAATCAAACAAATCCATGTAATGGCTGCAATTGCGATTGCGCCAGCGATATACCAGGCAACATATGCCTGAATTTCACCGGATTGCATTCCACGGATTGCATATGATGTTTTTTGTGTAACCTTTGCAAAAGCATCCATTGTGGCATCGATCACATGACGGTCAAACCATGCTATGCTCTTACATATGATATTGAAGATAATCTTATGTGTGATAAACATATAGATTTCATCCCAATAGAATCGCCTGTTTGCCGCCGTCCAAAGAGCCGGACACATATTCTTCATCTTTGAAGGGAATGCATTCTTCTTCATATACATCGCTGCAGCCAGAGCGATTGCCCCTACGGCAATGATTATACTTGTGACAGCTACTGAGGTTTCAATGTGGATATGATAAGGTTCACCGTTCCATGTCACGAGTTCTCCGAAAGGAAGAGCCCAGCCAACTACAGCAGACACAGCTGCCAAGAACAATAGAGGAACCGACATCTGCCATGGAGCATCATGTGGTTTGTGTTCTTTATAATGAGGATTCTCTTCCCACCAGAAGACGAGGAAGTACATACGGAACATATAGAATGCTGTCAGGCCTGCAACCATTGTCATCCATGCTCCCCAGAACCAATGACGTGCGAACATCGCGGCGAGCATTTCGTCTTTAGAGAAGAAACCTGCAAACGGAGGAATACCTGCAATCGCAAGACATCCGATCAGGAATGTCCAATGTGTGATAGGCATGTATTTGCGCAATCCGCCCATTGAAGTATAGTTGTTTGAATGAACGGCATGGATCAATGCACCGGCACCAAGGAAGAGAAGAGCCTTGAACATGGCGTGAGTGAACAGATGGAACATACCTGCCATGTATCCGAGTCCTGAGTAATGAACACCTTCTATCGGTTTATCGTACGCAACACCGAGAGAGACCATCATAAACGCGATCTGAGAAATTGTGGAGAATGCAAGGATCCTCTTGATGTCGATCTGAGCGCAGGCAACAACCGCTGCATAGAATGCAGTGATGGCACCGATAACACAAATAAAGGTCATCGCAGCGTCAACCACACAATAAACAGGGAACATTCTTGCCACAAGATAAACACCGGCAACAACCATTGTCGCTGCGTGTATGAGTGCGGATACCGGCGTCGGACCTTCCATAGCATCAGGAAGCCATATATGCAAAGGCATCATTGCTGACTTACCCATACCTCCGGTGAAGATAAGAACCATAGCCCATGTGAGAACGGACGCACCCATGAATGTTGCACCTCCTGTAGAAGCAAGCACCCCTTCAGGATTGGAAGTCATGTCTACGAAGTTGAATGTATCTGTGTAGAATGAAAGTATCAGGATACCAATCAGGAAACCGAGGTCGGCAAAACGGGTAACGATAAATGCTTTCTTGGATGCAGAAACCGCTGACGGCAATTTATAGAAGAAACCGATCAACAGGTAAGAGGAGACACCCACAAGCTCCCAGAAAATATACATCTGGAAAATGTTGGTCGCCACCACAAGACCAAGCATAGAGAATGTGAAGAGAGAAAGAAAAGCATAATAACGCTGGAACCCTGGTTCATGCTCCATATAACCCCAGCTATACAGATGCACCATGAATGAGATTGTGGTTATGACCACAAGCATCATTGCCGAGATAGGATCCAAAAGGAAGCCGAGGTTGACTACTAAAGTCTGAGTAAACGCCAGCCAGGTGACATCAAACACCTGATATTGCTGACGGACTCCGTCGATGATAAAATTAGCGTCACCGCTGAAAAAATAGGTGATTGCCACAATGTAGGCGAGAGTCGCGGTAGTTCCCATTCCGAGAATGCCAAGCACCCCGGCAAGCTTACGCGACATCTTAACCCCGCCTATTCCTAAGACGAGGAACATTGTGATCGGAATCGCCAAAATCAAAATTGGAAGTGTAATGTCCATATCTTAGAATTTCATATTATTAATTTCGGAAATATCAGTATTTCCGATCGACCTGTAAATATTAATGATGATAGCAATGGCAATTGCTGTTTCGGCAGCCGCGATAGCGATTGCAAAAAGAGTAAACACCATGCCGTCCATAGAGCCGGGGAAAAGATAGCGGTTGAAAACCACAAAATTCAAGTCGGCTGAATTGAGCATCAATTCCAAAGAAATAAGAATTGCGATAAGGTTTTTACGAGTGATAAAACCGTAAATGCCGCATGCGAACATTACCACACTTGGCACAAGATACCATAACATACTTAAATCCATATCTACTTATCTTTTGCGGGCAACTGTGACGCCACCGATTATACATGCGAGCAACAACACACTGATAGCCTCAAAGGGAAGCAAATATTGGAATCGTCCACTGCCTGTAAAGGCCTCTCCAATCTCACGCATTGTTATTTGATTTCCTGCCTGGATACACTCCATCAATGAAGCTCCATGAAGGAGCGGCATGTAGAAGATCGCAAACAAAAGAAGCACAGCAGATGCCCCCGACAGGACAACACCGATAAACTTGCGATGAGACTCAATCATTCCTGATGCATCGTTAGGCTTATGGGTAAGTAATATCGCAAACACGAACAATACCATTATACCCCCTGCATAGACAGCGATCTGAACAGCTCCAAGAAATTGATAGCCGAGCTGAAAATAGAACACTGCCGTGCCAAGAAGCACAAAGAGAAGGTAGGTCGCGGCACGCAATATCTTGCCCGTTGTCACTGCCTTTAATGAAAAAATCACCATGGCAATGGCAACCACGAAATACACGATTATATTTCCTACTGAATCCATTATGTTTTATTTTTCTTTATTTTCTTCTTTAGAATCCTCTGCATTTGGAGTTGCCGAAGGCGCCTCGGAAACAGCTTTGGCAGCCGCCTCTTTCTCTGCTTTTATTTTAGCAGCCTTTGCAAGCGCTTCCGCCTTAATCTTTGCGAGCTTTTCCGGATCGATGGCTGGCTTTGGAGCTGGCGCAGCTACATCATCTTTGGGTTCCGGACGATAATTGAGCTGCTTAAGTAAACTTCCACGCGTGAACACCGCCTGCTCAAAATCGTTCGAAAATTCAAGTGCGTCTTGCGGACAAGTTGTGACACAAAGCATGCAGAATGTACAACTACCGATATCATACATGTATTTATCGAGCTTACGCTTCTTTTTTCCGTCTGGAAGGTCAACCATTTTTGTTGACAACTGAATCGTGCCGTTGGGACAATTCATCTGACAGATACCACAAGCTATACATTTGTGACGTCCTTCTTTGTCATATTTTAGTGTAAGCTCAGCCCTGAAACGGTCCGCAATCTGAAGTGTGTTGCGGTTCTCGGGATAACATTCGGTTACTTTCGGGGTGACCAACTCCTTTCCTGTCACCACCATGCCGTCGATGAGACTTTTCAGCCCCTTTCCGGCTTCCGAAAAATATTCCTTTATACTACTCATTTAGTCAAAACTTTTGATTCGTTTTCATGATGCGTTTTCTACAACCTACCTTTCTACCTGACCACCCAGGATATCCAATAGTTCAGTTGTAATTCCTTGCTGACGGAGCTTATTGAATTCAAGTTGCAACGACTCAAGAAGTTTCTTTGCATTGTCGTTTGCACTCTGCATCGCCATTACTCGCGCAGCCTGTTCCGATGCCCTGTTTTCTATTGTGATCTCCTGCATGGTAGACAAAACAAACATCGGGAGAACCTCATTGAAAATGCTATTTGCATCGGGTTCAAAAATATATAGTTTATTGTCGGATTCTGCATTTGAATTGTTTCCTTCCAAAGCTTGTCGGCTCACAGGGAACAATTGTTCAACAGTAAGTATTTGTTTACTCATACTCTTGAACTGCATATAGACAACTTCAATCAAATCAAGATCTCCGGTTTCAAAAGAATTTCTGAGTTCATGCACAAAATTATTGACAACTGACGGAAGCATTTTAGAATCAACTCCCTGAATTGTCTTTAATTTAACGTTATTCGTCTGAATTCTTGAAACCGCTTTCGAAATTTTTTTGCCAACCGGGAATATGCAGATCTCTACTTCGTCTCCATATTCTTGATGCAATCTGTTCATCTCGATCAACAAATGTTTGAAGATATTGAGGTTGTAGGCACCACAAAGACCATCGTCTGTGCCATAAACGACAACACCCACTTTCTTTACTTCTCTTTCTGTGAGAAGCGGAGAATCAAACTCCATGTCTGTGTCAAGAAGATGTCCCATTATCGATTTCACCTGATTCTTGAACGGGAGTAATTTCCTTAACTCCGCTTCATTCTTATGAACCTTGGCAGAAGATATCATCTTCATCGCGCCTGTGATTTTCTCACTTGACGATACTGAACCGATACGAGTCTTTAAGGCTTTTAGAGTTGCCATTTGCTGATTATTCTGATGTTGTTATTAAATCCGACAACTGATTGCTGTCGTAAATGTAGACGCCACAGAGGCGGAAGCAACCCCCCGCCGCTGCAGCATTGTTTTAAGATTTGTATCTTGATGAAATTTCAGATGCACATTGATTCAACTTTTCCTGAACATCATCTGTGAGTTTGCCGGCACGAAGCTCGTCGAGCACCTCCTTTTGATATTTAGCTTTGAGAAGCTGAATAAAAAGCTCTTCAAATTCATGAACCTTCTCAAGAGGAACATTCTCAAGCAAACCATTCACACCGCAATATATCACCGCGATCTCATTTTCTACAGGCCACGGCTTATATTGAGGTTGAATCAGAAGCTGCTGGTTTTTCCTACCTCGGTCGATCACACGGGCGGTGACAGGATCTATATCTCCACCGAATTTGGTGAATGATTCAAGTTCCCTGAATTGAGCCTGGGCGATTTTTAACGTACCTGCAACTTTCTTCATTGCCTTAATCTGGGCGTTACCACCAACACGAGACACTGAAATACCTACGTTAATTGCAGGTCTGATACCTTGATTGAACAGACTTGTCTCAAGAAATATCTGACCATCTGTAATCGAAATTACATTAGTGGGAATATACGCTGAAACGTCGCCCGCCTGAGTCTCGATAATCGGGAGTGCTGTCAAAGAACCACCTCCTTTGACTATCGGTTTCAAAACTTCAGGCAAATCATTCATTGTTTCAGCAACCTCCTGATTGTCTATGATTTTTGCAGCTCTTTCCAACAGACGCGAATGCAGATAGAAGATATCTCCGGGATAAGCTTCTCGTCCTGAAGGACGCTTCAGCACCAAAGAGATTTCACGATATGCTACTGCCTGTTTCGACAGATCATCATAAACAATAAGTGCATCCCTGCCGGTGTCTCGGAAATATTCTCCAATGGCAACTCCTGCAAACGGACTATAGTAACGCATGGAGGCTGAATCAGACGCAGTTGCAGCAACCACTACGGTATAATCCATTGCTCCATACTTCTCAAGAGTGTGCACAAGAGCGGCAACGGAAGATGCCTTCTGTCCGATTGCCACATAGATACAATAAACAGGCTTACCGTCAAGATAATTCTGCCTCTGATTGATGATAGTGTCAATTGCAATGGCTGTTTTACCGATTTGTCGGTCGCCGATAATAAGTTCTCGCTGACCCCTGCCGATAGGGATCATGGCGTCGACTGCCTTTATACCTGTCTGGAGCGGCTGGGTTACCGGCTGGCGGAAAATTACTCCCGGAGCCTTGCGCTCGAGAGGAAGATTAATGAGATCCCCGCTTATGGGTCCTTTTCCGTCGATAGGTTCTCCAAGAATATTGATCACTCGGCCAAGAAGCCCCTCCCCAACGGGAATAGACGCGATCTCACCCGTGCGACGCACCGACATGTTCTCAGTCACTTTATTTACGTTGTTGAGAAGCACAACACCCACATTGCTCTCCTCGAGGTTGAGAGCGACGCCTTTCACGCCGTTTTCAAACTCTACCAACTCGTTAGATTTCACATTTTCAAGTCCGTAAACATGAGCCACACCGTCTCCAACTTCAAGAACTGTGCCGACTTCTTCAAACTTTACCTGTGAAGTAACATCTTTGAGCTGCTGTTTTAGAATATCAGAAATTTCGCTTGGGTTAAGCATCTTGTCATTTGCTTCTTAATAGGGTTTGACGTAGTTGTTCGAGTTCGTTGCTTATCGATGCATCCATCCTTACAGAATCCACATCGATAACAAACCCGCCGATAAGATCGGGATTAACCGATTCAGAAAATTCGAGAACCGAACCTTTAAACGCTTTATTTACAAGATCGCGCAATTTTTGCATTTGCTCTGCAGGCAATTCTGCAGCGGTGGTAATGTTAACTTGCATTATATTATTTACCTTTCGGTAAATATCCCTGTAAGCAAGCATCATTTCATACGCTAAATCCGCACGATTATGACCGATTATCAATTTGACAAAACGTTCATAAGCATTGTCGGCCTCATTGCCGGCGGCCGTAAGAAGAAGCTTCTCCTTGTCTTGTGGCGTCACAAATGGATTTGACAAAGTTTTTTTCATCCCTTGATTATCAGTAAATGATTTGATAACCGTCTTCATGAGATTGTAGATTTCCTCTGTCTTGCCTGTTTCAGACGCAAATTTATAAAGCGCCTTGGCATATCTGTGTGGTATGAGACCGTTGTCCATCAGGTTCAATTATTCTCTATTTCGTCCAACAATTTGTTTACAAGCTCCGTCTGGGCCTTGTCGCCTTTAAGTTGGCTTCTTACCATCTTTTCAGCGATATCAAGAGAGAACTTGCTTACTTCATCTCTGAACTGAAGTTCAGCTTCCTTGCGTGATTGTTCTATCGACACTTTGGCAGCGTCCATTACTTTCTTTGCCTCTTCAGAAGCTTCCTTTTTAGCTTCCTCGATGATTTGAGATTTCATCTTTGCTGCATCACGCAAAATTTCAGCCTGCTGTCTACGTGCTTCATCAAGAAATTTCTGTGCGTCAGCACGTGCGGAGTCGAGCTGCGCCTTAGCCTCTTTGGCATATTCGACACCTTTATCAATAGTGTCGGCGCGCTCCTCCATATTCTTGATGATTATCGGCCATCCCCACTTCGCCAAAACGAAGAACAGGATGATAAAGGCGATAAACATCCAGAATACCAAGCCTAATTCGGGCGTGAATAATTCCATTATTACAGGATTTTAGAAGTTGTGTCGGATTTGATTAAAGGAAGAGAGCCAAAGCTGATACAATCACTGCAAAGAGAGCTACACCCTCGATAAGAGCTGCGATTACAATCATGTTAGAGCGAATGTCACCGGATGCCTCTGGCTGACGTGCGATGGCTTCCATTGCTGAAGAACCGATATTACCGATACCGATACCTGCTGCGATGGCTGCGATACCTGCGCCGATTGCTGCGCCAAGAGCTGCGAGAGGAGCAACTGCTGCTAAAATCATTGATAACATAATTCCAAATTTTTAAATTATTATTGTTTTATATTTTCTAAAGATAAATATCAAGCTACCACTTGCGTTGATCCGTCTTTCTTTTCATCATTGTCCGGATCAGGCAGAGATGCGTGCTCGACTTGTGGATGTTTCTCTTCGTGATGCCCGTTATCCTGAGCCATTGCGATGAATAGTGTTGCAAGCAGCGTGAAAACATACGCCTGGATAAAACTTACCAGTATATCAAGCGCGAGCATGAAGATCGAAAATACAATGGAGATTACAACCGATCCACCTGTAGCAGCCGCCCCAAATGCAGCAAATATGAAAATCAACAATGTCAACGTAATGACAATCATGTGTCCTCCCATCATATTTGCAAAAAGACGGACGCATAGGGCTGCCGGTTTTGTAAAGATACCAAAAATCTCGATACATTGCATTATCGGAAGCGGAAATTTCAAGAACAAAGGAACATCCGGCCAGAAGATCTCTTTCCAATAATGTTTTGTTGCCTTAATATTTATTACTATAAATACTAACACAGCAAGAACAAGCGTAACCGCTATATTACCCGTAAGATTCGCACCTCCGGGGAATATGACTATCAAGCCGACAAGATTCATCACCAAAATAAAGAAAAAGCATGTCAGAAGAAATGGTGCAAACTGCTTCGCCTTGTCATGAAGAGATGATTTAATGACTCCTGTATAGATAAAGTCAATCAACATCTCCATGAAACCCATACCTTTCCTTGGTGCCTTGAGACCTTTCTTGGCATACCATCTCACGACAGACATAACCATTAAAGTGACAATCAATGCGGTTATGAAAAGTGCCAAAACATTCTTTGTGATAGAAAAATCGATTGGTCGGTATTCTTTATAGTATTGTCCATCAAAGAGCACATAACCATCGATAACTCTATCTACACCATACTCACCTTCTGAAGAAATTTCCGAAGCCGCCTTCAACTCAGACTTGTCATTATCAGATTCTACCGGAAAAATCTGAACAACTTTGTTGCTGTGAGAACTATAGTGTGCGAGAACAAAATTATATGATTTTCCGTCTTTGTTGACATTCACAATCTGAGGAACAGCCTCAAGTTTGGTTTTACCGGTTTTATGGTCGACCACTTCTTCCAATTTTGTAAGCCTGGAAGAAGAAAAACAAATCCATTTACCATCTTCCGCTCTGACAATTACAGGAAGTGGAATGCGGTATACATGGCTGAAAGGAACCTCCCAGCCATATCCATCTCCAAGGTGATGGAACATTATTTCTTTGACATTGACGCCTTCTTCCTTATCTCCGTTTGATGCGTTCATCGTTAACGGAGATAAAAGGATCATGACAATCAATCCCAAAATTATAGATACTTTTTTAGAGTTCATTCCTTGTTGGTTTAACCGTTTATCTTTTCCTGAAATGTCAATACACACAAACCGAGACGATATTATTGTCAACATCCACCAGTCCTCCCTTGATGTCAACACTTATCTCTTCACCAGCCGGTGTTCGGTATACCACTGATCCCGCATTGAGCACAGATATCAGAGAGGCATGATTTTTCAGAACAGTAAATGATCCGAGTGTCCCCGGAAGGGTGACTGAATCTGCTTGTCCTTTAAATAGGATTTCGCTTGGAGATATTATTTCAAGTGTCATGACCTGGGATTTCGTAATTGAGTTCAGTATCTTGTGAATTATTTGACCTCGGCAAGGAGTTTCTTACCTTTTGCGATTGCCTCGTCAATAGTGCCCACATTCAGGAACGCCTGCTCAGGGTATTCATCCATTTCTCCCGAAAGAATCATCTTGAAACCACGGATAGTTTCGGCAAGCGGAACCATAACGCCCGGAAGACCGGTGAACTGTTCAGCCACATTGAACGGTTGAGAAAGGAAACGTTGCGCCCTGCGAGCCCGGGCTACCACAAGCTTATCCTCATCTGAAAGTTCATCGACACCAAGGATGGCTATTATATCTTGAAGATCATTATACTTTTGCAAAAGCTGTTTTACTGCCTGCGCAGTATTATAGTGCTCTTCGCCTATAATGTTCGGATCAAGAATTCTGGAAGTTGAATCAAGCGGATCGACTGCAGGATAAATACCAAGCTCAGCGATCTTACGACTTAACACCGTAGTGGCATCAAGGAAGTTGAATGTAGTAGCCGGTGCAGGGTCTGTCAAGTCATCCGCCGGAACATAAATTGCTTGCACGGATGTGATGCTTCCCTGCTTGGTAGAAGTGATCCTCTCTTGCAACATACCCATCTCGGAAGCGAGTGTAGGCTGATAACCTACTGCAGACGGCATACGGCCGAGAAGTGCCGACACCTCAGAGCCCGCCTGAGTGAAACGGAATATGTTATCGATAAAGAGAAGAATCTCCTTGCCGCCTCCGTCATTGTCACGGAATTGCTCAGCAACAGTAAGCCCGGATAGAGCAACGCGTAGACGAGCACCCGGTGGTTCATTCATCTGTCCGAAAACGAGGGTTGCCTGAGAGTTATTGACCTCCTTCATATCTACATCATGAAGGTTCCATTCCCCTTTTTCCATACCCTCCTTAAACTTATCACCATATTTGATGACACCGCTCTCTATCATCTCGCGGAGAAGGTCATTTCCTTCACGGGTACGTTCTCCTACGCCGGTAAAGACAGAGAAACCGTTGTGACCTTTTGCAATATTGTTGATAAGCTCCATGATGAGCACTGTTTTCCCTACACCTGCGCCACCAAACAAACCGATCTTTCCACCTTTGGAATAAGGCTCAAGAAGGTCAATCACTTTGATACCGGTATAGAGCACTTCGGTTGAGATTGCAAGCTCATCGAAAGCCGGTGCCGGCTGGTGTATGCCACGCAAATTGTCTCTGTTGATAGAGGCAAGTCGGTCGATAGGCTCACCTATGACATTCAGGAGTCTTCCCTTAACCTGATTTCCCGTTGGCACTGCTATTGGACGACCAAGGTCTTCCACCTTGACACCGCGGCGAACACCGTCAGTACTCTCCATTGCAACGCATCTCACAGTGTCTTCTCCGATGTGCTGTTCAACCTCGAGA
This sequence comes from uncultured Porphyromonadaceae bacterium, assembly GCA_947073495.1. Lineage (GTDB taxonomy): Bacteria > Bacteroidota > Bacteroidia > Bacteroidales > Muribaculaceae > Lepagella. The sequence continues at coordinate 18,727 of CAMTMX010000017.1, read as the reverse complement.
ATTAGTTCCTCGCCGTTATCACGCTCCACCTTCAAGGCGTTATAGATTGGAGGTATATTTTCCTTACCACCTTCAAAAGACACGTCGATCACCGGACCGATCACCTGAGTCACTGTTCCGAAATTAGCGCTCATATTCTATTTATTAGATAATGTGTTTTCTTAAAATTAAAATACCTCAGATTTTAAAAATGCCATCCGAGAGCCACAAACACTGCCATTAATACAAGATTGGCAAGAGACAAGGGCATCAGATATTTCCACTCGAACGAGAGCATCTGGTCAATTCTCACACGCGGGAAAGTCCATTTAAACCAGATGATCACGTAAGAGACAAAGAAGCTCTTTCCTAAGAACCATACTACTGACGGAATATAGTTCATTACATTGTTAAATCCGTCCCATCCGGGAATATGCAAAGGCATCCATCCACCGAGGAACATTAACGAAGCTATGCCTGAGACAATGAATAGATTCAGGTATTCAGCAAGATAGAAAAATCCAAAATGGATACCTGAATATTCAGTATGATAACCGGCTGTCAACTCATGTTCAGCCTCCGGGAGGTCGAACGGACCTCGGTTTGTTTCGGCTGTGGCGGCTACAATATAAATAAGGAAAGCGATGATTGCCGGAATATGGCCACGGAAAATAAACCATGCCTTATCCTGCGCCCATACAAGCTCATTTATATTCATTGTTCCTGCGAAAACGATAATTGTTATGATTGCAAGGCCGAGAGATATCTCATAACTGATCATCTGAGCACCGCTTCGCATTGCACCGATTAAAGTATATTTGTTGTTTGAAGCCCAACCTGCAAGCAGGATACCCAACACTCCTACAGAAGAAACCGCAAGAATGAAAAATATTCCTATATTATAGTTGATGACCTGCAAACCGTTGCCCCAGGGGAGACATGCGAGCATCACTACTGATGATGTGATCACCAGATAAGGCGCAAGCTTAAACAACAAACGGTCTGTATCCTTAAGACTGATAAGCTCCTTGATAAGGATCTTAAACATGTCGGCAAACACCTGTAACAGACCCCATTTACCTACACGCATAGGTCCAAGTCGACACTGGAACCATGCACACAGTTTACGCTCGTAAAGAATGTAGAAAAGCGCGAGCACCGTATATGTGAGCAGCACCAGCACAGCTATGATGACGCATTCTACAAGAACAGTTGCCCATTCAGGAAGAAAGCCCATCAAAAAATTATTAAACTCGCTGGTCCATATTCCGAAATTAAACATAATATTATATTGAAAATCGTTTGCGGGTTATGTTGATTAGCGTTATATTATATTCTCATCTGTCAATATCAGGAATCACAAAGTCAAGCGCCGCTCCGATTGTGATAAGGTCGGCGATCATATATCCTGAACATGTAAGATCCATCACTCCAACCAAATTGAAACAGGGGCTCTGGAAATGCACGCGATAAGGATTCTTCTCACCGGTTGATTCTATATAGACACCGAATGTGCCACGGCTTGCCTCTACCTGCTGATACCAACATCCTACAGGAAGTTTAATCACTTTTGGAACTTGTGCGCGTATGTCACCTTCCGGAATACGGTCGACAAGCTGCTCGAGAATGCGGCAACTCTGCTCTATTTCCTTCATGCGCACCATATAACGCGAATATGAATCACATCCTGATTCAAGCACCTCTTCGAATTCAACTTCCGGATAAACAGAGTAGGGATGTTTCTTGCGACAATCGCAACTCCAGTTGGAACCTCTTCCGCTCGGACCTGTTATGGCGTAGTTTATAGCGTCTTCTTTTGAGAGATGACCAACCTTCTTCAGACGGTTCTTGGCTATAAGGTTGCCGCTAAACACCTTGTGATATTCTTTCAGACGAGACGGCATGATACGAATGAATTCCTTCACATCTTTCACAAAATCCGGATGTAGATCAGCAATAACGCCACCAATGACATTATAATTCATCGACATGCGGGCGCCACAAGTTTTCTCGAAAATATCAAGAATCATTTCACGCTCACGGAAGCCGTAGAAGAATGCCGTCGTTGCTCCAAGGTCCATTGCAGTACATCCAAAAGAAAGAAGATGGCTTGATATACGCATAAGTTCATCCATCATTACCCTTATGACCTGAGCCCTACGAGGAACTTCAAGACCCATCGCCTTCTCAATACACATGCAAAGGCAGTGACGGTTCTGATGTGCCGACATATAGTCCATACGGTCCGTGAAGTGTAAAATTTGAGGATATGTAAGACCTTCACTCAATTTTTCTATACCGCGGTGAATATAACCGGAAACCACATCTACCTTCTTCACTGTCTCTCCATCGACAGATGCACGAAAACGCATCACTCCGTGAGTAGACGGGTGCTGAGGACCTACATTAACTACATATTCATCTTCCTCAAAGACCTTACCCGGAACAGCTTTCACATTTCCATTCTCGTCTTCAACATAACTTACCGTGTCATCCTCATTCTTTTCGTCTTCAGTTGGAATAGGATTCAACTTGGGATCCGCATCATAATCCTTTCTAAGAGGATGTCCATTCCAGTCATTTCGAAGGAAGAAACGACGCATATCCGGATGGTTGATGAATTTTATACCATAAAAATCATAGACCTCTCTCTCCTGGAAATTTGCCACTTTCCATAGATCGCAGACACTATGAATCATCGGGTTCTCACGATCGGGCACCGCCACCTTCACAGATATTACATCCCAGTTGCGGGATGTGGAGGTAAGATAGTAGACCACTCCGAGAGAATCCTTCCAATCCATCCCCACAACAGCAGAGAGGACATCAAACTCAAGTCCCTTAGTTTCTTTGAGTGCCTTGGCAAATCCATGCCAATCCTTCTCATCTACGGTGACCATGAGGGTGTCACCTTCAGTAAAAGTTGCAGAAGGGAGAATTCGGCTGATTATTTCTTTTATTTCGCTCATGTTGTCTCTTGATTCGAATATTTTATACTCTCAGAGGCTCATCAGCCGATGCGGCCTTCCTCTTCGGGATGTTTTTCAAAAAATTCTGCAATTTTCTCCTTACGATTAACGCCGCCAAAGAATTTCTGCACTTTGATCTTACGCTGAAGCTGCATCAATCCATAAAAGAATGCCTCCGGACGTGGAGGACATCCGGGAATATACACATCAACCGGAAGGATCTGGTCAACACCGGGAACAACGCAATACGAATTTTTAAACGGGCCACCGGAAACAGCACAACCACCACATGCTATCACATATTTAGGCTCTGCAAGCTGCTCATATAAACGACGAAGCACAGGTGCCATTCGGTGTACGATGGTGCCCTGTACCATAATATAGTCAGCCTGACGCGGTGAGTTTCTTGCCACTTCAAATCCAAAGCGTGCCATATCATAACGTGCAGCGCCAAGACTCATAAACTCGATTGCACAGCAGCTTGTGCCGAAACAAAGAGGCCACAATGAATTTGCGATACCCCAGTTGATCAACTGATCAAACTTACCAACCACCACATTGGCTCCGGTAGCATTGAGTTCCTCTACAAGTTTGTCGATATATTCGTTGTCTTTGAAGTCCTCATGCTTCATGCTTTTGATCTTCACTTCCATGACAACGCTCCTTTCCGCCAGGCGTATGCCAAGCCCATAATAAGAACAAACATGAAAATGCCGATGCAAAGAAGGCCCTGAGGTCCAAGACTACGCATCACCACCGACCACGGATAGAGAAAAACTGTCTCCACATCGAAAATGAGGAATAGGATTGCAAAGATGTAATAACCTGCCTTAAACTGAATCATTGATTCACCTCTGGTAGGGATACCACACTCATACGGCTCCGACTTCTTGACAGAATACGATTTCGGAGAAATCAATTTCGCTATCAACAAAGCAGCAAACACCAGACCAATGCCCGTCAATGTTGCGGTCACAGCAAGAGTGTTGTTGCTTATCTCCAACAAAAGATTCATATAATCGTCTTAATTTTAAAGATTTAGTCTTTCATTTAATCTTGGACAAGTCTTTCCTTGCCCTCTTTTCTCTGCAAAGATACTAAAAATTACAGACGAATGAAACTTTTATTGTACAATATTTTTAAATTAATGCAATTTATATCTAATAAAAAAGAGAAGGAAGCGATCTCGTTTCCTTCTCTTTTTTATTAAGACTTTATTTATTTGATCATAAATTAAAAGCCGTCAGGCAATTTCACATAACAGCCGGAGAACTGACCGCTGAATCTGCCGGCTACAGAATAACTCATATTTACTTTTGTAAGCATCTGATCAACCGTATTCATTCTAAAGGAATTGAATATATAGTCTTCATTAGGAGTACATTCCGACAATTCTCCCATTAAAGAATCCGTCTCCGGAACCAAAGGAACTACATTGTTCCCCTTGATCTCATAACCATTGGAGTTGACCACAACATCCAGCTCCGGCAAAATTATAGCACTGAGAGAAGGCATTCCCTCGGCAAACTTTGCTTCATATATCAAAAGAGTGGCTTTCTTCTTCTTGATATCCATGATGACGCGATAAACAGTCTTGTCTGAGTTAGCACCGGCATTTGTTGTAGTGGTGCCGCAATAGAATGAATCTGTAGAGATGGTATGCACATTATATTGATCACCCATCTGATAATATCCTACGAAGATGGCAGGCACGCTTTGAGCCACAGGAGTGATTATTGTACCGGGAAGGAAACTGGTGCCACTATTGTCATTTTTAACGATAGGGGTAAAAACCTTCATCGGGTTAAAGTTCTCAGGCAATGCATCGTAAGCGGATATCATAAATTTTCCATTTTTCATTTCCTGGGTTCCGTTTGTAAACATTCCAGAAACGCCTTTAATCACCTGCTTATAGCCGTAATCAACATACTTCACAGGATCTGCCGCGAAACTATATTTTTTATCATTAATTTCGAGAGCTCCGGAGACAGCGGCTGTTCCATCATTAAAATCAAATTTTATAGGATAATATCCTTGAGACATTACAGGTGCACTACCATCAGAAGGGATGATAAGATTGGTAGGATAATAAGCCACGTTTTGATAATTCTCGCCACTACCGACATTACATGAACTCATGAAAAGTCCGCAAACAGCTAAAAGACTTAGTACAATTTTTTTCATTTTTATTTATGATTGATTTAAGTTATCGATTTTTTACTGTTACGATGTTAATTTAACAAAACCTTATAACCGTCATCTTTTGCACGAAAAGATGAAAGATTGCTTTATAATTTTTCAACAATTAAAAACAATATCTTAATGCCGCACCAAATTCCACGCCTCTACCTCTTTGCAGGAATTCATTTCCCATTGACATAAAATAGAATGTGTAATATTTAGTATCCGTAAGATTTTTTCCGAAAAGCTGAAGATTTAATTCTTCTGTACCAACTGTCACTCCTGCACCAAGAAGAGTATAAAAATCCTGGCGTTCCGAATTCAGTTCATTCCAGTAAATATCTCCTGTGCCCCGCATGCTAACATCAAAGGTTATATTTCCCAATACCGACACACGGGTAGGTATTGTCCATACCGCTTGAAGAAACATAGTATTGCGGGGGGCATATGGAAGAGAATTTCCTTTATAATCATGAATTCCGTCGTTGAACTTGCGGAAACGGGCATTAGTGTAGCCATAACTGCCCACGAAAGAAATTCGGTCTGTCAAATTGGCTCTTACAGAAACCTCGCCTCCGAAGCTATGCGTTTTTCCTGCGTTGGTCATGATGCGGCCTGTAGTAGTCCCGTCCGGGAACATGGTGAGCTGCTGATCTCTGCAGTCTATGAAAAATGCAGCCAGATCCACCTCAAGACGCCCATCCTGGAAGACAAGATGGCTGCCGACCTCATAATTCCAGCTCTTTTCCGGTTTATATGAAACGATTTTATCAACATCATATTGTGCCCCAACACCCATTATCCCCATAAGGCGCTGTTGCAATACATCACTGAACATCTGAGTGTTAAATCCACCCGCCTTATATCCTTTTGAAATTTTAACATAAATATTGCCTTTATCTTCACCTAAAGAATAGGAAGCTGAGATTTTTGGCAACAATGTAATAAAATCTCGCGAAAGGGTTCCTTTGTCGTCTATATCTATATCTACAGACCTGAAATACTCATATTCAGACTCTGATTTTCGGTATATAGTATATCCTGTGTCGCAAAAGCTGTTATATTCAAGCGTAGAACGTTCATAGTCCAGGCGAAGAGCTGCTGTCAATGTCCATCTGCCTAAAGTCAGATCGGATTCATGATAGGCGGAAAGTCCCCATGTTGGAATAGTGAAATCACTGTTCAATGCAAATATCCTACTGTTCCAACTGATCGGATAATTTGGATTGGCATTATTTCTGTGTTCCTCTATCAAATCTTGAATGCCTCTGTCTTTAAACGTAACGGGAGCCTGCATGTCAAGATGCTTATAAAAACCGAAAATACCGTTAAGCCATCTGTAATTACCTTCTTGAGTTCCCCTCATCACAATATCTTCGGTGAAAGCAGTTTCGTTTTTCTTTTGAGTCAAGGTAAAAAATTCTTCAGTAAGGAAATCCTGATCGAGTGTCATGTTGTCATTTATATGCTGAACGGAAGTGATCGATGTCACCGAAAAATTTTCTCCTGAAAATCTTAATGATAATCCGTCCGTAAAAGTAAACCTTCGATAGAAACATGTATCATTATAAGCTATCATCCCGGTATCCTTGTATTCGTATGGATATCCACCTTGTCGCAGAATCCCAAAAGCTGCAGTGTTCTGCAGATTCCATGAGTCGGTAAGCCTATGATAAAATTTCACTCTTCCACTCCAGTTTAACTCATGATCAACTTTTTTACCATTATATTCATTGACAAAAAAGCCCTTCTGACTCCCGTAAGCACCCACTACCGACAATCCTGTTTTTCCATTAAATTTATGATACCAACCTGCTGAAGCCTTGACTTTTGAGCCTGAACCCGCCTCAAGAGCAATCTTCCATCCCTGGAATCTCATCGGTGACAAAGTCGTGACATTAATCACTCCCGCCATTGTATTTCTTCCATATAGGGTGGATTGAGGGCCACGCATCATTTCAACCGATGCGATATCTGCAATATCGAAATCGAATGCATCCTTGTTTAAATATGGGACGTTGTCAACATTCAATCCTACCGAAGGCTGATCCATTCTTGCGCCTATGCCTCTCACATAAATTGACGATGTCATTCTCGACCCATAATCGGGTATATAAAAATTAGGCACGACATCTGAGATATTTTTAATGGCATAAGCCCCCATTCGTTCAAGTTCAGTACGCCCTATCACGGTTGCGGCTTCAGGTTCCTCATTAAGACGAGCCATTTGTTTGACAACCGTGACATTCAATTCATCGAGAGTGACACCAACAGTGTCTTTAACTTCCTTTTCAGCCTGTGCTGCTGCAGGGATAACTCCAATTAATAACAACAATATGATTACAGTCGGTTTCACGACTGCAAAACTACACACTATTCCACTCCCACGCAATCATCATTTTTGATGATTTTTGTAGATGATAGTTTCGCCAATTAATGCCACCATGACAGATAATATCTGTCATGGGCTTGCAAAATCTATAAGAATTCATTAATTTTGCCTACGATGCGATGTTTGTCATGATTACTATGACAATTCCTCTCTTTTGCGAAACAGTGAGGGCGCAACCAACCCATATTAACAGGAAACATTACAATTAAAACTCACCATGAAATCTATCAGAGAGTTATATCGAATCGGCACGGGACCTTCGTCAAGCCACACAATGGGACCTCGGAAAGCGGCTGAAATATTTTTTCAAAAGCATAAACACGCAGAAGGATACGAAGTGGTGCTATACGGAAGTCTTGCAGCAACAGGCAAAGGGCACATGACCGATGTTGCAATTTATGATGTATTATCCCAAAGCGATCTTCCCGTAAAGATAATATGGAAACCAGACGTTTTTCTTCCATATCATCCTAACGGAATGACTTTCAGAAGTCTCAATGCCGCAGGATTACCCTCTGACGAATGGACAGTCTATAGTGTCGGCGGCGGAGCCATCGAAGGTGAAGGTCTTGCTCATGAGGGGGGTGCCGAAATCTACGATAAAAACACCATGACTGAAATCATGGATTATTGCGACCGTAGCGGAAGAAGCTATTGGGAATATGTGGAACATAGTGAAGGTAAGGAGATTAACGATTTCCTTGATGAGGTATGGGCAACCATGAAAGCTGCCGTGGAAAGAGGTCTTGCAACCGACGGAAGATTGCCCGGTCCTCTTAATTTGCGTAGAAAAGCGCGAGCATACTTCATGAGGGCTGAGGGATATCGCGATAATTTGCGTTCACGCGGTCTTGTATTCTCATATGCCCTTGCTGTAAGTGAAGAAAATGCATCAGGTGGAACAATTGTCACCGCCCCGACATGTGGCAGTTGTGGAGTGGTGCCGGCTGTGTTATACCATCTATGGAAAAGCCGACAATTCTCAGATATGGAAATGCGACATGCCCTCGCCACTGCAGCCTTGATTGGAAACGTAGTAAAGCATAATGCGAGCATTTCCGGTGCTGATGTCGGTTGCCAGGGAGAAGTTGGAGTGGCATGTGCAATGGCAGCTGGAGCCGCATGTCAACTTTTCGGCGGGTCTCCTGCCCAAATTGAATATGCCGCAGAAATGGGACTCGAGCATCATCTTGGAATGACATGCGATCCCGTTTGTGGATTAGTCCAGATTCCATGTATCGAACGAAATGCGTATGCTGCAGCCCGCGCTCTTGATGCTAATATATATTCCACTTTCTCTGACGGTCGACACCGCGTCAGCTTCGACAAACTGATTCAGGTTATGAAAGAAACCGGACATGACCTACCTTCTTTATATAAAGAAACCGGCGCCGGGGGTCTTGCCAAAGATTACGAGATAGAAAGTGTCTGAATACGGTCATATGATTTACAATAAGTAATAATTTTTGGATAATTTTACATTACATACTTTAGGATGCGGATCTGCTCGTCCCTCCCTGAAACATCAGCCATCTTCCACGGTGATTGATCACCGTGGAAACCTTTTTATGGTGGATTGCGGTGAAGGTGCTCAGCTTGCATTTATGCGCCAACGCTTATCTTTCAGCAGACTTCAACATATTTTTCTGACACATCTGCACGGAGACCATGTGTTTGGACTTCCTGGACTTATCGGCACTCTTGCTTTAAACGGAACCGGAGGCCATATCACAATTCACACATTTGAGGAAGGGAAAGAACAACTTTGTTCCATTTTTAATTACTTTTGCCGCGACACTCCATTTGATATCAGATTTAATATAATCAAACCGGAAGAGGATGTGATTCTTGAAACAAAATCCCTAACAGTACGCACGGTGCCATTAAACCATAGAGTCACAACTGTGGGTTACATTTTTGAGGAAAAACCCGGAGAACGCCACATTAAACCTGAGATGACACGTTTTCACGAAGTTCCGATATCGATGATGAAGCATTTAAAGAACGGTGAAGATTATGTAAAACCTGACGGGACAGTTATTCCGAACAAAATATTGACTTCACCACCCTCTCCTGCTCTATCCTATGCGCATATCAGTGACACCGCATATATGAAGAATCTTGCGGAAAAGATAGGTCCGGTAGATCTTCTTTTTCACGAAACCACATATCTTGAGGAGCATAAAGCAATGGCTGCCCCTCGCGGTCATTCCACAGCTAAACAAGCTGCATTGGTTGCAAGAGATTCCGGAGCAAAGATACTTCTCACCGGGCATTATTCATCACGATATAAGGATGACACCCAATTCAAAAGAGAAGCAGAGGAAATATTCCCTAATGTGCTACTCAACAACGAAGGGCTCGTAACCCATATTAAGAGATCTAAATAAGACTCCAGGTAAAAAAATTGGCATGCAGACGCGTCTGCATGCCAATTTTTTAAACTGCCACAACCAATCACTTAGACATAACGGATATGATTGCTCCTCCAGAATGTGCTGTCTGTAATGGGGAATATTGACTCTGCACAGAGGCTATACCTATTGCATACTCACCCTCTCTGTCTACATAACAATCATAAGTTATGACGTTCACGCCTTTAGGCAAGAAATCGATAAAGAACGATGTCTTGGAATCACGCACTTCCCTATACATACCCAGACCATCTTTCATTGTATATCCGGAAATCTGGTCTACTGGTTCAAGACAGGCTCCTCTTTCATCAATGAGAGCGACGTAATTCATATCTTTATCACATGTCAATGTCAATGTGACGCGAATCTTGTCTCCCACTTTGAATCTTCCTTCCGACGCCACCTCTCCAGCCGGAGTGTCTGTTATCACAAGAAGTTTCTTTTCAAGTTTCAAGTTCTCACATTTTTCCGGCTTAACTTCCTTGATCGGTTCGACAAACTGACTTACAACACCTCCCCATGCAGGACCTGACGAAGATTTTCCAATTTTTAATTCCTTACCTGAAGCAAGCTTTGAATCAATTGACATGGTAATTAATCCGGTCAACAACTCTCCTTCCGGCAATGACAACCGCTTATCTCCAAGAGTTATGACAGGAGGTTCATTTGAACATGTCCATTGCAAACCACTTGAAAGAATTGCCTGAACAACCTCTACAGTATTGGCATTTGCGCCCCAATCTTCAGTCTCTTTCTGCAATACAAGCCATTGTCTCAAGCCATCTACCGCCGGAGCCATCGGTTCAATTTCCGCATAGGCTTCAAGAGCTGCAGCCGTCGTTGAGAGCTTTGACCATCCGTTATATCCGGAAGAAAGATTATCAAACCACCAACCCTTGCTTTCACTCTTCGAAGCGAACTGGTTAAGAGATTCTAAAATGACTCCCGCCTCTCTCTCATATCCCTTGCTTCTTGACAGGAGTATCGCCGCAATAGATTTTTCATATATGGAAAAATACTCCCATTCTTTTGAGATTTTTTCAAGAGCCTTTTTCTTTAATCCTGCAAATCCGGAAGACCCGTTGCCAACATCAAAAAAACTGCGGACATATAGATATGAAAGCATATCTGAGGTAGAGAATTGATGATCAGACTTCACATAATTATCGTATGCGTCCTTGTCACAATATGCAATCCCTTTCTTTATCATCGGTACGATTCCTGAAGGAAGGACTCCTCTTTTCTTCATCATACCGAAACGAAGAAGAACATTTCTTGATATGAACGCAGATGAACGCATTTCCGGACACCAGCTCCACCCTCCATCCGGATTCTGGAGATTTCTAACATCCTCCATCAAACGCCTGACAGCAACGGTAGAGCCTGACGGATCAAGGAGTGTGTTGAGACGTCTCATTCGAAGAGTCTCTGAAGAAGCATTGTTGACCCATGGCGTGTTATTGAGTTCAACGGTTTTAATATTCGCATCTTTTTCAAGATTTGATTTGAGCACGTTCCCCGCACTCTCTTCATCAGATGACAAAACCTTCTGAATCCCACTCTTGATCTCCGGATATTTAGCGGCTATATCCGATGCTATTGAATTGGCATATAACGCTTTCATTAAAGATAGGACATTCTTCGAATCGGGAGTGGAAATAGCAGGAAGAGCCAAAACACATTCCCATATCGGATTGTCGCAATATTTTAATGTCAGATTGGCATCTTTATTAAATTTTGGCAACTTCCGGCTGAAATTATGTTTATCAATTCCTATATAAAACTGTGTAGATTCGATAACGGGGGTAGACGACGGCAAAACCGGTATCACGCTCTGTTCTCCATCCGAATGACTCTCTCCGTAGGCATACGCCCTTATACCTATTGCCGAAAGATTGGTCGGCACATCCCATTCCAAAGAAATAAACCTGTTAGCCGATGGCGCAGTATCCTCGGCTTTTAATATTTGTGAAGCAAGTTTCTCCCCGGTCAAAGGATTGAATATAATCAATTCTCCACCCAACGGGATAGATTTATCCGAATTATTATATACCAATGCTGTAACTTGAGCCTTGTCTCCCGTTCTCAGGTAACGGGGAAGATTACTTCTCACCATCACTTGTTTCGAAGCCACCGCATCTTTTACCAGACCTGCAGTCAGCAAGTCTTCAGTATAGCCAATTATCTGGAATTGCCATGTGGTGTTATAATTGGGAGTTTCAAAATCTACAACCACTTCCCCATCTGCATCACTCTTTAAAACCGGATAGAAAAATGCCAAAGGCATCTCCACCGGTCGAAGTTCCGTTTCTTTCGAAGACATGCCTCCTGTCCCAGCCTCGCGAGGTTCTGTCATTTCTTCCGCAACTGCATCTGCCGATTCCATTTTCTTCATAGACATATTGGCATATCTTGGAGCGGCCTGCTCTTCTACGGCATAAAACATTTCATCTGCGGCTTCTGTCTCGGCAACACGGTTTGTGGCTGCTTTTGCCTGAACACCTCTGATCATTGTTGCAGAGGTGGACCTTAATCCAAAATAGTTTCTTCCGCTGTTTCCTAAATTATATCCATAAGTCATCCATTCCGGAACCGGATCTGCAATATCCACATAACGCAACTCCTTTGAAAACCTTGCGCTTGTGAAAATGTTGCCCGCCGCGGAAACTGTCATGGAAGTTGTAAGCCGTGTGAAGTTTCTCCCCACATTAAAATTCCATGCAAATGGAGATAAGGCATTGAGCGACTTATCGCTCATGACGGCAAATGCCGGCACATTCCCTACAGCCATGTCATTTATAGAAAATTTAAACTTCCATTGTTCTTTGTCTCCGGATGAAATATGGTCACGGAAAGTCTCCGTCTTCACCGAAAGCTTTCTTGTGGCATTCTCCAGAATCACAGCGACAGTGCTGACTTTTTGATTAAAATCATGCATCCCGCTAAATGTTACCCATATTTTCCCATCGTTTTTCGGGGCATTGACAGATATATTCTTATTCTCTTCGTTAATTTGAATCCACTTCTTGCTCTCAATTCCCTTTTCATTCGTTACAACAACAAGAATCCAGCCATCCGCATAGCCGCTTCCTACAGGCACATTCACATTAGAAGTTCCTTCCTTTGCCACTATTTCAGCTTCAGGAGTCCAGAGTGGTGTCTTATATGGTGGCTTCCGGTCTCCTCTTCTCCACAATACAGTCGCAACTGTGTTTTGGGTTGTATCTTCAGGCAATGTAAACGATATTTCATATTTACCGGATGGCAATTTATCAGATGGCAATGTCAACTCAGGACTTTCAAACTCCCCTGACAAAACTACATTTTTATCTTCTTTGTTCTCCAACCGATATTTAACAGCCTGTCTCGAAGGAAGTCCAAGCATATCATAAACAGGAACATTAAAAATAACCTCATCCTTATCCACACATATCTTTTCAGGTATATATGGATTTATGTTATATCCGGAACCCATTGAAAACCTGAAATCAGGAGCCTTCTGAGTCTCCCCGGAGGGGGAAGTAGCAGAAACAGACACGGAATAGGTTCCATACTCAAATTCTGTATTCTTTAAATTCTCTGTTGGTAACGAAATCTCAAAGTTACCATTCATATCCGTTGTGAGTTCACCTCCATAAGAAGCATTGGGATTTGAACCGGTCCAATAACGCCACCATGGATTCCATCTCACATTGAATGATATTTTTGCATCACTCACCGGCATGCCGGAATATGTCTTTACAATACCATTGAATTTAAGCACATCTCCAACTTTATAGTTTTGTGTGGAATCCGTCTTGATTTCAACAAAAAAACCTGGCGCCTTATATTCTGCCACCTCCACATTTGTCCGCCCTGCCGTTTTGTCAGGGTATGACGTAAAAACAGCCTGCAGCGTATACATTCCCAACATTCCGGAAGATGGAATAATAAATTTACCATCACATCTTCCGTCAGAATCTGTTGTGAGAGCCAGCGAATCAACCTTGTTGTAGTTCGCATCCCGAAGATACACATCTACTTTTTCATTCTTTAGCAAGCTGTTGTTTGACGAGGCTCCGGTCCATCCGATTAAAGCGAATTGTATTTCCGAACCGGGCTTATATATTGCAAGATCTGTCAGGATATTGGCAAACGCCTCAGTTTTATCCTCTTGATTCCTATAGCTGTATCCGACCCATTCCTCTGCCGACGATTGACCATTTTTCACTTTTACCCTATAATAACCTTTCGGCATGACGAATGCGCCTTCAGAGTCGGTCTTACCGGATTTCACCATCTTTTTGCCGTCATTGACATACACAACAACCTGCGCACCTGCTATCGGCTTTTGATTACGAGAATCAACCACATATACAACCCCTGAATTTTCTTCCAATGAATTGGATAGCGAAATCAAAGCTATGTCGGTGACATTCACCGCTCCCACTGACCAAAGCTCCAACCGGTCTCTCCAGCCTGCGGTCAAATTAGACGTTTGGGACGGTATCATCACATATCTGCCGGGAGACAATCCGGGAATCTCAAACTCACATTTTTCCGAAAAAGGTATTTCCCCTTTCACAGCTATCGGCACAGACGCCACTTTACTGCAGCCGGAAGGGAACTTACTAATGTTGACAGAATTAACCGTAACCAATGACTCCGGCACCTTATATATAAGAACATAAGCATTATTGACATTGCTAAATGTCGCTTTCCCTTTTAACGCTGTGTGCGGAAGTGCCACATTCGCAATCTCGATCCTTACACCCTTCTTAGAAAGTTCAGCCAAATCATATTTAACCACAGACGATCCATAAGCTTCCGGAAATTCTTTCAGCCAACCATTCATTTGTGAATACAGCTGCTTTTGGATAGCCGGAGTGAAGACATCACTGTTATGTCTCACCGACTGATAATAGGCATGCAAGGGTCTTGCATCCCATTCATTACGAATCAAGCGGTCTTTCAAATCATTCAAAATAGCAATCTGCTTGCCGGGCTCCATATTTTTAGCCCACTCAACAGCTGCCACAACCTCTGCAGCTATATTTCCTTTCTTATTGTGATATTCATATAGACCTTCGAGCAAACTATCTGCTTTTCTAAAACATTGCGACGGTAGAGTGCTATCAGTTGATTTGATGTCTCTAAAGGGAATCACCTTATCGGAAATGTCATTCCCGAATGCCTTCAAATTCTTTACACTTGAATACACCAAAAAATCATAGACTGACAGCCCACATTTTTCAGCCTGTTCGGAATTGACCAACACTGAAGCTATATCTTTTATTGGCATTGCTTTTGAAAAAGCGTCAGCTCTGGCTGCTTTCTCCGTAAGGTCCAAAACCTTTTTGCAAAATTGATTTCTTCCCCAACTTAACGGATCGGCAGGCAAGCTGTCAGCCGGGAGCAACCTTTGATTATAAATCCAGGCATTGTCCTGATAAAGCTGCCTATAAAGAGTTGCTTCAAGCAGATAAAACAGCTGAGAATAAGGTGCATCGAGCGCATTGGCGGCAGAATCGAGCATTTCCGCGTTGTCGTTGAAACTTGATTGCGATACAAGATTTCGCGCCACTACCACCTGAATGGCTGCTTTCAAAGCATCTAAGCCGTTTTTTACAGAAACTGCCTCTTTGAAATGTGGCATAGCGTCTTTCTCCACATTTTCAGGGAACGCGAAATCCGGATTTTCAAAAGTTGATGACTTTTTATCAGGAGCTGGATTCGTACCGGCATTTGTCATAAACGTTGATAATTGGATAATAAACAACAAGGCTGCCATGAACGCAGCCTTGATATTACGGGTAGGAACTTTTTCTATCATGAAAATATACTGTTTTCAGTCATGTCAAAATAACGGGTCGTATCGGGGTACTCGTCAAAAAAACAATAATCTACCTTTTTGATTTTCACCTTGTCATTTATAGAATAATTATAAAGCAGAAGAGGTTCATAAGAAAATCATTATTTACCTTTCCGCTTACCATGCTTTTTATGGCGCATCTCTTCCAACTTTTTCCTAAATGAATCTTCGGCAGATTTCATTTTAAAAATCTGTTTCTGACTTAAAAAAGTTGAAAATTTAGCGTCATATTCCTTTTCTATAGAAGCCTCATCTGCCTTAGCTTTATTGATAGCTTCTGTCACGGCTTTATAATCATCTTCTGTGGCATTTTCGTTTTTCTTAACTTTTCTCTCTAACCGTCTTGCCGCTTTCATGACGGCAAATCGTTTTGCGGTCATTTCGTTATAAAGATCGAAAAACTTTTGTTGCTGATCTTCTTTAAGATCCATTTCTTGAGCAAGATATTTAAGTTTAAATTCTTGAATCTCTTTAAAAATCTGCTCTTTGGACTTACTGTCGGGCGACGGGCATTCAGTATCTTCTCCTTTGAGAATCCCGCCGCCAACTATAGCCAGCATAAATATTAGGAAAATATGTTTCAACATATCAATATGATTTAAATACTCATTTAAACTGGATTACCCTCTTTTACATGCAGCCTGCCAACCTCAATTGAAGAATACTGGGGACTTAGTTCATAACCGAAATCTGTCTCAAAATCATCAATAGAGTCATAATTTCCGCTAACCTCATGTTCAAGATCATAATCTGATTCCATGCTGAATACAGGAGACATATCATAGCCTGCACTTTCCGCCAACTGAACCAATGCCTCGGGAGGATTTTCAAGATTTAATGAACTTGAAGACATTGACATGTGATGGAACATATTCATCATTAACCATATTCCGGCAAACATCGCAGCGAGATACACATATGGCTTAACCCTCTGCCATGCAGTAAGATTCTCACTCCGCGGAGCTTCCGGATATGAAGGAAGATTCGACATGATGCGGACATTAAGCTCCTCGAAATATCCGTCAGGAACCCTGAATCCGGGATCCGTGCCATATTTTTCTTTTAGCTTATCTTCTTGTCGCATATCTGTTTCTTTTTTATTTCTGACCGACAAAATTCTCTGAGGTTTAATCACGTTTAAAAATATTTTATAATTCTATTTGAAACATTTTTACCACCCCTTTGTTATAATAACGTAAACAAATTCGATTCATGATGTTAGGTTAGTTAAAAATAGTATTATGGAAAACACAAAACGGCTGATTGAGAAATCAGCCGCTTTTTATATTCTCATGGCGCTATCATGACAATAAGGCATCAGTTATCTTTTTTACAGCATGGTGGTAACTTGCTTTCAAAGCACCCACTGAAGTGCCAAGGATGTCTGACATCTCTTCATATTTCATTTCATCATAGTAACGCATATTAAAAACAAGCCGCTGCTTTTCCGGAAGTGCAGCTATTGCCCTTTGCAATTCTTTTTGAATCTCATCCCCATCAAAATATTCATCCGCTTCTATATTATTTAGGAGATAATCCTCATCGGAATCTTCACTAAGTTGAAGACGCTGCTTTTCTTTATTTATGAAGTTGATTGATTCATTTACGGCAATTTTGAATAACCATGTTGAAAGTTTTGCGTCCCCCCTGAAATTATGAAGGTTATTCCAAGCCTTGACGAAGACATTTTGGACAAGATCATTGGCATCATCATGATTCATCACCATCTTACGGATTTGCCAATAAACCGGTTGGGAATATTTTTTAATCAATGTGTCGAAAGCTTGCGCAGCAGTTGCCTTATTCTGCAACTGCTTAACAAGTTCTTTTTCATCTATAGGCGCCGTGTATATCATTCCCGCGAATCGTTTATGGGGTAAAATTAATAAACATTCTCCAATTTATACATATCTGACATCGGCATATAACTAAATTTAACAAAATAGCCTGTTGATTTTTCTATTTATCCGTTTTTTCAATCGATATCCCACCAATTAAACATAAAATTGAAAATTGACGTTATGATTTATATGATTCTCCTTTCGTATTGGAAAGTTTGGAATGAATAAACAATTATAAACTATCTATTTTGTTTTCTTCCTTATATTAGAGTCATTGGTAAATCTATAATACATAAACCCTGTGTGCTTATGAGATTTAAAAATTATATATATGGCATGGCAATGGTGCTTGCAGCGATGTTTTTATCGCAGACTGCTTCTGCCCAATATTACGAGATTGCGAACCGTATCCCATCTCTTATTCAACCTGCAATTTCCGGGTCAATGAAATATAAAGGATTCGTTGATGCGGGCTATTCCAAAACACTTGGCAATTATGATGCCGATTTCCTTGAAGTCTCGACTTCTCAAGGGTTCCAATATACATCGTGGTTTTATATGGGTGTCGGAATTGGAGCTGACGTCTTGTTTGCACATAAAAACGACACATGGGGTGACGGATGGGACGATCCCTCTTACGGCAAAGACCACGGCAGCACTACAACAGCTGTAATGCTACCGCTTTTCACTGATTTCCGGTTTAATCTTGGAAAAAACAGCGGAGCATCTTTCTTTATTGATCTTAGACTTGGATGCTCATTCCTCTTAAGCAACAAATATATCAGCATTGGGGATGGATATCTCACAAATCAAGAATACTTCTATCTCAGACCTTCGCTTGGAATCAGAATACCTACGAATTCAAAAAACACCAAACAGGCATTAGACTTAGGAATAACATATAAACTTCTTACTTCCAATTATTGGAATTCATGGAGCCGCGACATTACTCTTAACTCTCTCGGAGTTACGATAGCATATGAATGGTGATCTCCCACTTCCGCAACTTAAAAGCGCGTTCCTTAAAATTTTAAGGAACGCGCTTTTAAGTTAAAGGATATGAGGCTATCTATTGAGGCATATTCGACGTATCTATAGTG
>CAMTMX010000016.1 GCA_947073495.1 uncultured Porphyromonadaceae bacterium | reverse complement strand
CTCCCTCACTGCGCGAACACATCTGCACGACGCTTGACCGCCCCAGCGTTAACAAATATTGGGGAATGGGGTCTTAAAGCTGCCCTTAAAGCTGACTATAAGATGGAAAGAGACCACATGCTTATAGATGGAGTGAATTCCAGTTCGGAGGCGCTTGCGGGTAACGATCCCCTTGCCAGTCATGAGACGTGCGATATAGGCGATTACACCTGGACTATGGGCTATTACCTTATGGCTACAGGTGGCGCCGAATGGGCGGATCGCATAGAGAAGGCTATTTTCAATGCTGCTTTCGGTGCGATTACAAAAGATTTCAAGTCGATGCAATATTTCTCATGCCCTAATCAGTTTATTGCCACCGGAAATTCCAATCATAATGATTTCAAGCATGGTCTGACATGGATGGCATATCGCCCGATTCATGAAACTGAGTGTTGCATAGGAAATTTGCATAGATATATGCCTAATTATGCAGCCAGAATGTGGATGAAAGATAGAAACGGGAATCCGGTCGCCGCCCTCTATGGTCCAAGCAGTGTAGAGTTTGATTTGAAAGACGGGGTGTCTGTATCCATAGAAGAACGCACCTCTTATCCGTTTGAAGAGAAGATAGATTTTATATTTAAATTCTATAAAAATGGAGAATTGATTGATGGAGAGGTCCCCATGGAATTCAGTTATCGAATCCCGGGATGGGTTAGTGGCGACAAGTCATCGTTTAAGACTGTGAGCAAAGTGTGGAAAAATGGCGAGACATTTTCAGTGTCTTTACCGATGGGTTTGAATATCAAAGAATCTGCAGGAGGGGGTGTATATGTGGAAAGAGGTCCGATATTATATTCATTCCCCATCCCTTACAGCATGGAAGAGGATACGGCAATATATGATAATCTGGCTGGGAAGGTTTCCCGTAACCCCGATTTCAAAAGTTGGAATATGGTCCCTGTAGGAAAATGGAATTATGCATTAGATATGGGAGCGATTGATAAGGTTAAAGTCAATTCTCATATAAATTCATCTTTTCCTTTTGACGAAGGGGAGTCTCCGATAAGTATAGATGTGCCTGTGGTCGGAGTAAAAGACTGGGGCTTGGTAGAGAATAGATTCACTCCATCTTTACCTTCAAAAATTGTTGCCGAATCTGATCCCGAATCAGGTGAGACAATACATTCTATGATCAGGTTGTATCCCTATGGAAGCACCACGTTAAGATTGACAACTTTCCCTGTCTACAACCCTGACCAATCGAGATAACGAGTTATAGATTATTCCGTTGTGAAAACATTTGAAGAGGGAGAACCGGAAGGTTTTATATTTGTGTGGTGAACCCTCATTTTTTGAACGGCTTTCAGAGATATTATTTTAATTATGCAAATCGCATTATGCGATTTGCATAATTAAAATAAACACGTTACTTTTGAAAAAATTAATGTATGGATAAACCTCGCAATCCTTTCATATTGGGACATAGAATAAGTAGACCATATTTTTGTGATCGTGCCCTCGTTGTGATTTGTTTAGAATTTATTATTTTTGCATTATGAATCACACCCGTAAATTATTTTATAAACCATAAGAGAAGTTGTGATTTGCTTAGAATTTATTATTTTTGCATTATGAATCACACCAGCTACGCCAACGACATGGCAAGCAATTTCGTTGTGATTTGCTTAGAATTTATTATTTTTGCATTATGAATCACACCATAGCGAGTACCACCAACGGCACGACGCTCGTTGTGATTTGCTTAGAATTTATTATTTTTGCATTATGAATCACACCAACTTGCACACTTGGTTAGTCGTAACTTTCGTTGTGATTTGCTTAGAATTTATTATTTTTGCATTATGAATCACACCGCCGAAGCCGTCGAGTATTGGAAGCAGGGCGTTGTGATTTGCTTAGAATTTATTATTTTTGCATTATGAATCACACCTGCGGAAACTGAAATATAGAGGTGCGTCTTGTTGTGATTTGCTTAGAATTTATTATTTTTGCATTATGAATCACACCGACCTTGCTGTGTCAATGAGAGATTGTGCGTTGTGATTTGCTTAGAATTTATTATTTTTGCATTATGAATCACACCACCCCGATTATATCCAAATTGAAAACGTCGTTGTGATTTGCTTAGAATTTATTATTTTTGCATTATGAATCACACCTAAACAGGAAGTTTCTTCAAAAGAGCTTGAGTTGTGATTTGCTTAGAATTTATTATTTTTGCATTATGAATCACACCTTTCTGTCATGCGAATGCAAGGAAGGCTTTGTTGTGATTTGCTTAGAATTTATTATTTTTGCATTATGAATCACACCCCTCAATACGATTGCCGCCAACACCGCTTTGTTGTGATTTGCTTAGAATTTATTATTTTTGCATTATGAATCACACCACGATATGCATATTAATATGATAATAAGCATATTATGGCGATTTGTAGAATTAAAAAAAGACCGTGAAAACGGTCTTTTTTTATGGTATTATTTGTCTATTTCTATTTAGAACAATTCAAGCTGGATGGCATCCGGGATCTTGGAAGAACGACGGCTTCCTTCAAATGTCAAAATTTCTTGAAATTGACGTTCCGTTATTGAAATTATACATACCTTACCCTCTTCCGGTATTATATTCCTTATCCTTTCTATATGAACTTTCGTATTCTCCCGCGATGCACAATTCCTTACATATATCGAAAATTGAAACATCGTAAATCCATCCTTTAATAGACATTTCCGGAAATCTGACGCCAACTTTCTTTGGATTTTCGTTTCTGTTGGCAAATCAAACATCACAAGTATCCACATAAGCTGATAGGAACTCACCCGTTTATATGATACATAATCAATCATGACGCATCTATCTCAGGATAGGATATTTTTCTTATCTCTCCCATATAGCATTTCGACAAGGATGCTGTTGTCATGGATGCTCCCACAAGGAGCGGACGCTTCACTTTCTGCATTCTGACGTCTACTGTGGGCAGGGTTAGAAGAAATCGCTTGGTTTCCTTATTTATTTCCAACGGCAATTTCTTGTTCCTCAAAATATCAATAACCATAAGATCGACATAAGGGCGAAAAGGTTCCATTATATCGTCTGCAAGGCAATACGCATTATAACGGTTCTTGTGATGAATCCCTAATGTAGGCAACAATCCACTCCCTACAAGGCTTCTTGCTATGATGGCTCGCAATATGGCATATCCGTAGTTAAGAAGTGAATTAATGCCATCATCTTCCCGATCCCTTTTAAAATCAGGATATTCAGGAAACAAATTCTTCCAATAATATGCTGCCGCCCTCCCTTCGAGGTTATCCGGATCGCCGCTTTTTACACTGTTTGCCCACGACAACATGTTGCCGGTTTCACATCCGGAAGTTTTACTCAGCACCGCTGCCTGATTTCGGATTTTCATACTTACTGTCTGTTGCCACAACTGTTTCTTTAGCGGGAGCGACGAATTTATTTGAGATGAAAATCTTTCAGATTGCAAAGTGTTTCCCTCCAGAGGCAAGACAAGTCCTGACGGCATATGTTTTTTATCGCAAAATATCAGGGCAACATTATTTTCCATCAGTTTTGTAATCAAAGCGGAAGTGAGCGAGACCTGCTCACTTTCCACAATAATCACCCCGATATCTTCTATCGGTCTTGTCAATTCCTGCTCCTTTCCGGTTACGGGATCAAAAACTTTTATTTTCAATTGATCCAGCCGACATGAAAGAAATGCTCTGTTGCTGAAACATATCGTCTTCTTAATCATGCTAAAGTATTATGTTTCCAAGAATATCTATTTTCACTTTATGTGGATTCATTGACTGTAAAGCCTTAACCGAAGCCAACAAATAATATAAATTCATACTCCTGCCTTCTTCCGATGTCTCTACATTTGTATCCGTATGAAATCTAAAAGCATACACTGGACCACTCAATTTCCAGACCCTATACAAATGTCGGTTCAATGCTGCATAATCTTTTGATTCAACGGCATCTCTCCATTCATCATCCGACATGCCCAGAACAACCATTTCATTTCTTTGAAGAGACGTTACAAATTCACTCCCTGCCGGAGGCAAGCTTACAGCAAGCTCATCTATGTCTTTCTGATTTTTCAACGCCAGGACTTTGTCCCATGCCTTATCCGGGTCTGTTACAATCAATGGCAAACCAAAACGTTTACGTTTCACGCATTCCCAAAGGCTGACAACGATAGGCAAATCCTTACCATCCGGAGTCTTATAGAACGCCACATGATGATTGTTTCTGGTTTGAGAAAAACCGATGTTTTCATTTTTATCATTCTTTCTGACAGGAGCAAGTGTTTCAGGTTGAATACCGGTAAAGCATCTCACTGTGCGGATTTCCATGGTTCTGTCAGGATCTGAGTAAAGCGGCTCAGTCTTAAGGCTCCTCTCAAACTCCTTGTCATTCGCCACAGTCTTAAACCGTTCTCCGACTATTTCCCGTATCCGGGGATCGACAATGCTCTTCAAATCCTTTTTACGGATTGTCTCTATGGGATATTTCACAACTATTTCCTTTCTGTAACAACCCACATCTGCAATCTCTTTTCCATGAACCATGGGAGGATTTTTCTTAAACGACTTCATTGTTTTTGCCACATCGTTGCCGTTCTCTTCCAGAGCCCTCGTTAGAATATTTACGGTTTCCTTATCTACAATAAGATCCAGATTCTGAAGAGCGAACTTCAATGTTTTTTTCCCGTCGTATACATTGATACACCCATAGACAGTCTCTTTGTGAAGAGCTGCCCTCGGGACAGACACTCCTGTCTGAACGCATATACGTTTGCCTCCTCTTTTTACATATCTTTTTCCGGGGGTACTGACTTTCTTCCCTGCTTTGAATGATATGGAAATCTCATCCACTTTATCCTTCACATGCGAATACTGGAAATGAGGCTGCCTTGCAGCCCACTTGTCAAGACCCACTTTCTCCTCTCCTTTTTCTCGGCTCTCCATTGATTTAGCGTTCAAGCTGTTCAATCTCTGAACATAACCTTGCCTGGTCAACGCCACTACAAGAGCATCTATGGCATGATGGCGGTGGTCTTTACGTTTTGACCATTCCTTGATCCTGACTGTTTCATGTTGCTGCCCGTGATGCTCGTATTTGACACTCTCTGTCAGACCTGCTTTCTCATATTTTGTAAAGTTAAGGTCTTGGAGAATTGAGTCGTATCCCCATGCATGACGAAAGAAATCAGTAACCGATCCGGATGACGCATAGACATTCCGTATAGACTGGCGTAGAATCTCCATCGCTTTTTTAGAGATATATTGCGTCTGACGTAGATCGCGTTCAATAAAATCGGTCGGAATCTCTTCTGCCGACATAAAAAGCCTGTCTCTCTTCCCTTTCGATATGCTGCCATCCTTATATAATGTTTCCACTCTTTCACAATAGGAGGAAAAATCCTGTCCGGAGCGCCCCTTCATGAAATCATAAGCAGTGCTCCCGCCCTTGGCTGCATTACATTCACGACAAGAGCACACTTTATTGGAAAAACTATCGTCAAACAATCTTGATCGCGGGATAATATGCTCTATGTCATACCCGTGTCCCTCTATAAACTGATATGGCGACACTTGAGCGCCGCAATATATACATTTATATCCCGACTCCTTGAGCATACGCATTTTCTGTATGCGGCGTTTGGTAGGAAGAATATTGAGCTGACTTATCTCTTCTGCCAACTTCTTATTATCGTCCTCACGCGTTTTAAGCGCGCTGCTCGTCTTTTCCCTTTGCTCCTTGTTCTGTTTCAGCTCGCGGGCAAGTTCTACACGCACCTCATCAATTTCACCATACCGGTCGATCAAGGTGTTTACCAGGTTCACCATCTGATTGAGAATTTTTTCAACTATCGGCTGGCGTAATTCCCCTTTTAATACCGGTTCAAGCCGTGCCAAAAGTGCCCTGTCTGAATTTTCTTCCTTTGTCAGAGAGTTGCTGTGGTTGACACCTATATTCTTACATGCCTCGCTATACATGCAGCCTTTCATAAGCCAAGGTAACAGTTTTCTCATGAATTTTGCTGATTTGTTGGCATATCCAGCCTTGACAAAATCGAGCCCATACAGACGTTCGAGTATGGCATCATCCTTAATGCCATACTTTTCACGTAAAGTGTGAAACAATTCCTCTTTGTCATCAATGGAATACAACGTATGCCATAACATATAAAGTGGTTCTTTCTGATATTCCGGAGATATTTCTTCCTTGATTTCCCCTGTCAGGGAATCAACCTTATTTTCCGTTACAATATCAAAGCGCAACAAAGATTCATATTTTTCATCGCCGGCAAATGCATTTGCAATCGCCATCCTGGTGGTGTTTCCCTGTATCCCTTTCCCTAATGATTTATCACTCTTAAATCCATCTGATTTTTTCAATCCCAATAATTTCAAGAGATCGGTTTCCGACATTTTGTCATGTGTGTTTAAAAATTCAAACACTCTTTCCCTCTCCTCGTCGGTAAACTGATATTTGTAGGCATGTTTGCGTGCATCCATTGAAAGCATACCTCCCTCCAGATCCGAAAATAAACTGTCAAATTCCTTTCTGTTCCTATATCTTTGATTTATCAATGATATATTGTTGATGGATTCATATATTTTACACACCTGTGAAAGCGGAGAGGTACGGGGACTGACCTTGGGTCCACTGTCAACCAATATCCCCTGACCGTTTTTAAATTGTCTTCTTTCAAAATCACAATATGAGACAAGATTCTTGCATGATTTCAACGGTCGCTGATAAAACATTATTCTCTTTATTTCTGCAACCACCTCATCTGTCAGTATCTCCGGATAATGTAACTGCCGGGCGGATAAAATCCGGTCAACCTCTTCTTCGTAGGCTTTTCTTGGGAACACCTTTTCTTTAATCCGGAAAGTATAATGCTTTTTACCGGACAAAGATACCTTTTCAGTTTTTTTCAACTCCGAATAAAAATATTCCCCCACTGTCATCCCGAGGCTTTGTATCTCGTTATATCTGTCGTTTACCTTTTGGACATAGTCAGTCTGTTTGGAATCACCTATATCAGATTTCGCATGCTTATATCCCCTGCGTTGGTTAATATGCAACAATACTCCGGCAAGGTCATTAAGACTCAATGCAATATCTTTATTTGCTGCAGATGCCCTCATTCCCCATATTTCCAACGGATTTTTATGAGAAAAGCAACCATCCCCATTTTCAAGGATACCGTTTTTTTGCAGATATCCTTTCAATTGTTCCCTTCTAAGCTGCCATCTGTCAATTTGACGGCGCAATTGCCGGTATCCCGTACGAACACTGCAGGCAGTCTCGCCTTTTCCTTTAGAAAATTCTGTAGCGATCTTATCTGACTCAAATGGAATTATTCTACTACCCAATCCTTTAATTTCTACAGGAATGTCATTTTCATCCGTTACTATCAGTGCCCATCCTATCGAAGCAACGCCAAGATCAAGTCCGAGAATTTTCATGATGTTATTTTATTTTAAAATAATTTGTAATTAGTTACTAAGTTATTGCTTTAAAACCGTAATTATCCTCAAAGATAAAGTTTTTACATCAATTTTACAAATAATTATCAATAAATTTGGTAAAATGACAAGAATTGACTAACTTAGCAGCGCAAAAATAATTCTATGCAAATCACAATAAGGATTATTCCGTTGTGAAAACATTTGAAGAGGGAGAACCGAAAGGTTTTCTCTCTTGTCTTTTTAAGGAACGCGCTCTTAACATAAGTCAAATCCAAACATTCTCTAAGAAGATGAATTTCGGTTTTAGTAGACGTAGATGCAGCGGCACAACCTTCAATGATATTTTGTTTACCGCTTCTTGCAGCCTGAATCATCTGATCTGCAGTCCGATCTCCTCTGGAGATATAATGAGTGGCAAAATAATATGTTGTTCGAAAAATAGTGTCTGTCTTTTGATAACTTAAGAGTTTTTAGGGTCATCACCACTTTGGATAAGGGAATCTGAATAACTCAGGGCAGGATTTGGTTTAAGGAGGGTAAAGTGATTAATGAGGATAAGGTGGTTAAAGTGATTAAGGAGAGAATTGTCGTTCTACACTTTAATCACCTTAACCACCTTATAATCCTTAATTGAATCTCTTTAATTGAGTTTAAATTGCGGAATTATTTCGGTTTGGATTCGCAGTAGACGCAGCGGTAGTCGCCGGAATGGTCGTGTGCAGGACGGAAGAGGCTGTCTACGCCGACTTCCATGTTGGAAATGCAGCGTTTGTTGCGGCAAATGTATTTGTTGCGGACAGCATCTGCCGGAACCAATTCTGTTGTCTTATTCGGATCTTTTGCCCATTCGAGAAGTTTGACAATGAGTGCCATGCGTACAAACTTACCATTCTCAACCTGACGGAAATAGGCTGCACGCGGATCAGAGTCTACGTCTGTGCTGATCTCGTTGACACGGGGAAGGGGATGAAGAATGCGCATCTCGGGGCGTGCATCTTTAAGTTTCTCCGCATCAAGGATAAAGAAGTCTTTTACGCGGTCGTATTCGTCTTCGTCGAAGAAACGCTCTTTTTGGACGCGGGTCATATAGAGGACATCGAGCTCTCCCATAACTTCTTCCATAGTGTCTACCTCTTTGTAAGGCACTCCGTTCATCTCACACACTTCCTGTTTCATATAGTCGGGAAGACGAAGCTGTTCCGGAGCGATAAGAACCACCTTCACTCCTTTATAGCGGGAAAGAGCCTTGATTAGGGAGTGGACAGTACGACCGAATTTAAGGTCGCCGCAAAAACCGATTGTGATGTTGTCGAAGCGTCCGATCTCACGTTTGATAGTGAGGAGGTCGGTTAGAGTCTGGGTGGGATGGCTGTGGCTGCCGTCACCGGCATTGATCACCGGAATCCTGGAATTCATTGCAGAAACAGTCGCGGCACCTTCCTCAAAGTGACGCATGGCGATAATATCGGCGAAACAGTTGATCACTTTAGTGGTGTCGGCACAAGTCTCACCCTTGCTTACAGACGTGTTTTTCGCATCTGAAAACCCAAGCACGTTTCCACCTAACTCCATCATGGCGGAAGTGAAGCTGAGTCTTGTGCGGGTGGAAGGCTCATAGAAGAGAGTGGCGAGTTTCTTGCCCTTGCACACTTCTGAATACTTCTCCCTGTTGTCGATTATGTCGAGCGCGAGGTCGATGATTTCTTCAAGCTCTTGCTTGGAGAGATCGGTGGGATCGATAAGATGCTTCATTGTTTTGATATTTAGGATTTATGCCATCCAGGATTCATCTGAAGGATTCGCCATGAATTTTTTCAAGCGTACTTCCTCCTCCGGGGTGATGTATTTCTCTTCTACAGCCACCTCACAAAGAGTGTTGAAATTAGAGAGCGAGTAGTTGGTCACGTTTGCAGCTGCAAGACGATCAAGACCTTTCTGCATTCCGTAAGTGAAGATGCTTACTACTCCAAGCACATCTGCCCCTGCCTCACGAAGAGCTTCAACAACCTCGATACAGCTGCCGGCAGTAGAGATGAGATCTTCAATGACAACTACTTTCTGCCCGGGTTCGAGTTTCCCCTCTATACGGTTGCCGCGTCCATGGTCTTTGTTGCCGCCGCGGACATATCCCATTGGTTTGTCAAGAATCCAGGCTGCGATAGCTGCATGTGCGATACCTGCAGTGCTTGTGCCCATGAGCACTTCAGCTTCAGGGAACTTTTCCTGTACGGTTTTTGCAATAGCCTCTTCAACAACCTTACGAGCTTTGGGTGCTGTGAGGATGAGGCGATTGTCGCAGTAGATAGGGCTTTTTATACCGCTTGCCCAAGTGAACGGCTTTGCGGGGCTGAGAAATACAGCCTTGATGCCGAGAAGTTCGGCGGCTACTTTTTTTGCAGTTTCCATGTTGTATGTTTTGAGATGTGAGGTTGTGGGTTGTGGGTTTAATGTTGTATGTTGTAAGATTACTCTTAAAGCATAAACTATAAACCTTCAACCCTAAACTATTTTACAGGTTAAAGCGCGAGGAAATCCTTCACGCAACGTTTGTAGGCTGCGACAGGATCTTCCGCAGCCGTGATAGGACGACCTACAACGATATAGTCAGATCCTATTTCTCGGGCTTTCGCAGGGTCGGTGATACGGACCTGGTCATCTGCCTTGGAATCGGCGAATCGTATTCCCGGAGTGATTGTCATGAATTCGTTGCCGCATGCCTCTTTTACAAGGCTTGCCTCAAGGGGAGAGCAAACTACGCCGTCAAGACCGGCTTCCTTTGCATTACGGGCATATTTGGCAATGGTGTCGTTGATTGATGCATCAATCAAAAGTTGTTCACGCATAGCCTTTTCAGAGGTGGAGGTGAGTTGGGTTACAGCTATAAGAAGCGGACGGGTGCCATCTTCACGAGTAAGCCCTTCAAGAGCGGCGCGCATCATCTCGATTGTGCCGGCGGCATGCACATTGACCATATCCACATCAAGATTTGAAAGCACCTTCATAGCTTTCTTCACGGTGTTTGGTATGTCATGAAGCTTGAGGTCGAGAAAAATTTTGAAACCGCGCTTTTTGAGTTCTTTCACGATTTCAGGACCGGCGGCATAATATAGCTCCATGCCGATCTTCAAAAAAGGTTTACGCTCCTCGTCTTTGAATTTGTCGAGAAAAGCGAGACAGGCGTCGGCAGAGCCGAAATCGCATGCGATTATAACGTCTTTTGCATTCATATCTTGTTAGTTGGGAGTTTTTGTTTCGAAATTATTATTATTATTAAAGGTTCCAGTCAAAGGCTCCTTTTTTATTGGTTGTCAGACTATGCCGATGATTTCGGAGAGGGAATTGATCCCGAGACGCTCCATCTCTTTTGGAAGGTTCTCCACTATCTCCTTGCAGGCGTAGGGATTTACAAGATTGGCTGCGCCGACTTCCACTGCGGTCGCTCCCGCCATCATCATTTCGATCACATCCGCTGCGGAGGATACGCCTCCACATCCTATTACCGGCACACCACAAGAGTGAGCTACCTGATTGACCATCCTTACGGCTACCGGGAACACTGCCGGACCGGAGAACCCTCCCATGCGGTTGGCGACCACGGGACGGCGAGTCTTTATGTCGATACGCATTCCGAGAAGCGTGTTGATAAGGCATAGCCCGTCAGCACCTGCCTCTACCGCGGATTTGCCGATAGAAACAATGTCTGTCACATTTGGAGTGAGCTTTACATAAAGAGGTTTGGTGACAACCTTTTTTACTTCCTTGACGACCTCTGCCACAGAATCGCAACAGGTGCCGAAACTCATACCACCTCCGTGTACGTTCGGACAGCTGACATTCAGCTCAATAATCGCCACCTGCTCTTCCTTATCGATTTTCTCACAGCATTCCACATACTCATCGATAGAGAAACCACTGATGTTGGCAATGATCGGCTGATGAAAAACTTCCCGCATTTTTGGGAGTTCTTCTGCAATCACAGTGTCGATGCCGGGGTTTTGAAGACCTACTGAATTTATCAGACCTGAGCTGCACTCAGCCACACGTGGAAGTGGGTTGCCGAACCGGGAATCGCGCGTAGTCCCTTTAAATGATATAGACCCCAGGATGTCAATGTCGTAGAACTCCGCCATCCCGTAGCCGAATCCGAAACATCCTGAGGCAGGCACGACCGGATTCTGAAGAGTAACTCCGCTTAGAGAGACTGAAAGGTTGAGTGAAGATTTATTTATTTCCATATCAATTCCTCCTTTCTGAATATAGGACCGTCTTTGCAAATCCTCTTAGAACCGTCGCGGGTCTCGACGCTGCAGCACATGCAAGCCCCGAATCCGCACCCCATACGGCTTTCTATACTTACTTCCCCCGGAATGTCAAGCCCATTGCATAGCGCCTTAAGCATGGGCATCGGACCACAGGCATGGAAATAATCTCCATTTATATTCTTCTCACGGATAACGTCTGTCACAAATCCTTTTGTGCCGACAGAGCCGTCAACCGTAGCGATATAAGCCTCGACTCCGATTTCTTCAAACCATTTGTCCATACCGAAGCTGTCGGCGGCGTTGTTGTATCCAAGTATGGCAATTGGATTTTTGCCGATACGTTTCAGTGCACGTGCAAGATTCAGGAGTGGGGCGCATCCGATGCCACCCCCGAGAAGGAGTGGGCGTTCAGCTCCGGATTCAAGGGAAAATCCGTTGCCAAGACCGATGAGCATATCGACAGAATCTCCCTGATTCATTTTACTCATGGCTGAGGTGCCGTCACCTACCACGTCATATAAAAGCACAATCTCGCCCCTCTCGTGTGAATAATCACATATCGAGATGGGTCGGCGAAGGTATTTGCCGGGGATTTCGATGTTTACAAATTGTCCCGGTGCGGTAATCGCACTTGTGTCGCCACCGAGCGTCATCACCCAGGTCTTGTGGGTGAGACGACGGTTGCTGATGATGGTGTAGTTGCCTTTTATTTTCATAATCTAAGGTTAATCTTCAGCATCGATGGTTGAGACTTTCATGGTTATGTCTTCAAGCACATCGAGCAGTACCTCTACAGTCTCGAGAGAAGTGAAAACCGTTATGTTGTTGTCGACGGCTGCCCTTCGGATATAATATCCGTCACGGTGCGAGTGGTCAGCGCTCAATTCCATTGTGTTGATCACATAATTCACGTGACCCTGACGCAAGGAATCGACAATATCAGAGCATCCTTCGCTCAACTTGCGTAGCAAACGGGTGCGTATCCCGTGAGACCGCAGGAATTCCGCAGTGCCTCTTGTCGCTTCAATGTTGAATCCGAGTTGATAGAAACGTCTGATCAATGGAAGGGCACGTTGTTTGTCGGAATCTCCTATAGTGACGAAGACAGTTCCATAGTTTGCGACTGTCATCCCGGAAGCCTGAAGCGATTTGTAAAGGGCACGCTTAAGCGACTTGTCATATCCGATAGCTTCACCGGTAGACTTCATCTCAGGGGAGAGATAAGAGTCCATGCCGCGAAGTTTCGCAAAAGAGAACGCGGGAGTCTTTACAAACCATCGTTTCTTCTCTTCCGGATACAGACGGTCGATGCCTTGTTCAGGTAAAGATTGTCCGAGCATCACCTGGGTGGCGATGTGTGCTAGAGGCACTCCGGTTGCCTTCGAAATGAAAGGTACTGTACGAGAAGAACGTGGATTTACCTCAATCACGTATACATCTTCCTTGCTATCTACAATAAATTGTATATTATAAAGTCCTTTTATGCCGATTTCCTTGCCAAGACGGACGGTATAATCAAGAATTGTCTGTTTCGCTTTCTGGCTCACGCTAAAAGTGGGATAGACGCTGATCGAGTCACCTGAGTGTACACCGGTGTGTTCCACATGCTCCATGATCCCGGGCACAAATACATTCTCTCCGTCGCATATGGCGTCGACTTCGAGTTCTTTGCCCATGATATATTTATCGACAAGCACAGGATGTTCGACATTGATTTCAACAGCAGTGTGGAGATAATGTCGAAGCTGCTCCTCATTGCTTACAATCTGCATTGCCCTTCCGCCCAAAACGTAGCTTGGACGGACGAGCACAGGATAACCGATTCTTTCAGCTGCTTTCACTCCGTCTTCAATGTGAGTGACAGCCACACCTTCCGGTTGCGGAATCTGAAGTTTTTCCATGATAGCCTCGAAACATCCACGGTCTTCGGCATTTCGGATGGCATCTATATTTGTGCCGATGATCGGTGCCCCGAGAGCGGCAAGCGGTTCTGCAAGATTTATAGCAGTCTGACCTCCGAGCGATACAATCACACCATCGGGTTTTTCAAGGTCAAGCACGTTCATCACGTCTTCAACAGTGAGCGGTTCGAAGTATAGCTTGTCGCCCGTAGTGTGGTCGGTAGATACGGTTTCCGGATTATTGTTTATAATAATTGCCTCGTAGCCGGCTTTGCGTATTGACCAGATGGCATGGACTGTGGAATAATCGAATTCCACACCTTGTCCGATTCTGATTGGTCCTGATCCGAGAACCACTATCTTTTTACGATCGGTAGGTATCGATTCGTTTTCCCATTCGTAAGAAGAATAAAAATAATTTGTCTTGGCATGAAACTCCGCGCCGCAGGAATCTATCATTTTATAGACCGGACGGATGCCATATTTTTTTCTCAGCAGATATATTTCAGATTCAGATTTATGCCATAGCTGACCGATGAATTTATCGCTGAATCCCATCACCTTTGCATCGCGCAAAACCGTTTCATCCATGGGATTTGCCTTGACCACTTTTTCGAAGTCAACGATGTTCTTGATTTTATCAAGGAAGAACATGTCGATTTTGGTGCGGTTGTATATAATTCCGGCATCGACATCACGACGGAGCAGTTCTGCAAGTGCATAGATCCGGTCGTCGGTCGCCTTTTGGATATAGTCGAGCATCTCTTCAGTGGTCATCAGGTCGAATTTCTTGTGATACAGATGACACACACCTGTTTCAAGAGAACGCGCGGCTTTAAGAAGCGATTCCTCCATTGTCCTTCCTATGCTCATCACTTCTCCTGTAGCTTTCATCTGGGTGCCGAGTTCGTTGGAGGCGTCTGCAAATTTGTCGAATGGGAAACGGGCTATTTTTGAAACCACATAATCAATTGTCGGTTCAAAACTTGCCGGAACGTGACCGAGATCTATTTCATCAAGGTGAAGACCTACTGCTATTTTTGCACTCACTCTGGCGATCGGATATCCTGCAGCTTTTGATGCAAGAGCGGAAGATCGGGATACCCGAGGGTTCACCTCAATAAGATAATAGTCGAAAGACAAGGGATCGAGCGCAAACTGCACATTGCAGCCACCTTCGATTTTGAGGGCGCGAATGAGTTTGAGGGCACTGTCGCGCAACAGTTGATATTCTTTATTGGAAAGAGTCTGTGCCGGGGCTACAACGATGGAATCTCCGGTATGTACTCCCACAGGATCAAGATTTTCCATTGAGCAGATGGCGATGACAGTATCGTTGGCATCCCTCATCACTTCAAATTCAATTTCTTTGAATCCCTTGATACTTTTTTCAACAAGCACTTGATGCACCGGAGATAAGTCGAGTGCCGTGCGCATGAGTTCACGAAGTTCCTCCTCGTTGTCAGCAAAACCACCTCCTGTCCCTCCCAGGGTGAAGGCAGGTCGTAGAATAACCGGGTAACCGATTTTATTGGCAATCTCCACGGCATGTTCTATACTGTTTGCCACGTCGCTTGGAAGCACCGGTTCGCCTATACTTTCACAGAGTTCCTTAAAAAGTTCACGGTCTTCCGCACGTTCAATACTTTCAAACGACGTGCCGAGGATCTCGACTCCACATTCCTCAAGGACGCCTTTTTTTGCAAGTTGCACCGCAAGATTAAGACCGGTCTGACCTCCGAGTCCGGGTACGATTGCGTCGGGACGTTCATATCGCACTATCTTTGCCACATATTCAAGGGTGAGAGGCTCCATATATACTTTATGAGCTATCTCCGGGTCGGTCATTATAGTGGCGGGGTTTGAATTGACAAGAACAACTTCATACCCTTCTTCCTTCAGTGCAGTGCAGGCTTGAGTGCCGGCATAGTCAAATTCGGCAGCCTGTCCGACAACAATCGGACCGGATCCGATAACCATTACTTTCTTTATATCCTTACGTTTCGGCATTGTCTTTTTCCTTTTAAATAATTAATGTCTACGTCCCTTTAGTCATTTCTTGACTTCGGGAATCATTTTTATAAACTGGTCGAAGAGGTAGATTGTATCTTGAGGACCGGGTGCGCTTTCCGGATGAAACTGCACGGAAATCACCTTGTCGTCAAGACATTCGCAACCCTCTACCGTATTGTCAAGAAGATTGACGTGGGTGATTGAGAGGGGTGTCTGTATTACAGATTCCTCTTCCACTGCATATCCATGATTTTGGGAAGTGATGAGCACTTTCCCTGTCTTTAATTCTTTGACAGGATGATTGCCTCCTCGATGCCCCGGATTGATTATGCCGATTTTTGCACCATATGCGAGCACTATAAGCTGATGTCCGAGACAAATGCCAAACATGGGTACTTTGCCGCGCAACTGTCGTATTGTCTCCACTACTTCAGGCACATCTTCCGGCGACCCCGGACCGTTTGATATCAAGACGCCGTCTGGATTGAACGCCATGATTTGTTCGGCTGTAGTGTTCCAGGGCACGACTGTCACGTTGCAATTATGTGCGTTAAGGCTTCTGACCATGTTATACTTCATTCCGCAGTCGATCGCCACGATGTCATATTTGTAATTGGCTGTACGTGCGAACCAGCGTTTCTTGCAGCTCACTTTGCTGACAAGGTTTGTCGGTCTTTCAACCGATTTGATTTTCTTAACCGCTTCTTCGGTAGGAGTGTCGATGTCTGTTATGATCGCCCTCATTCCTTGGGCATCCCGAAGAATGCGGGTAAGCATTCTTGTGTCAATGCCGCTGATGGCAGGAATGTTGTTTTCTTCAAGCACTTCCGCGAGTGTTTTTGTGTATCGGAAGTTTGAAGGTGAATCATTGTTTTCCTTCACAATCATGCCGCCGATTGAAGGGAATTTCGTTTCATAATCTTCATCGGTTATGCCGTAGTTACCGATGAGAGGATATGTCATCACGATAATTTGATCGGCATAAGAAGGGTCAGACAAAATTTCTTGATATCCAACCATGGAGGTGTTGAATACCAATTCTCCAACCCTTTCAGAGTCAGACGCGAATCCGATTCCGGGGAACTCCCGTCCGTCTTCAAGCACAAGTTTTTTTGTGTAAGGCTTCATCTTTTTAGCTTATATAATCTTTTTTACTGTAGACCGATTGTTTTGCGTTTTTTGAAGCCATTTAAACTTTTTTGCGGAGATTGATTTTCTTATGTTTTTTCTTAAAAAGAAAAAAGTTTAAATGACTTCATAACGTATTCCCCAATACAAGGGTGGAGTAATTAGAAAACCACTTTGCCTTTATGAATCGTGGTTGCCACACTTCCTTGCAACAGCATGCCTTCATAAGGAGTGGCTCTTCCTTTTGTGCGGAATGTTTCCGGATTTATCACCCATTCGGTATCCGTATCGAGCAGGGTAAGGTCTGCCTGCATTCCAACTCTGATTCCGTCGGTAGCCGGGAGTCCGAGAATCCGGCGAGGATTTATAGACATTATTTCTATGAGCCTTTCCATAGAAATCAGTCCTGTTTTAACCATTGTGGTATATACTGCTGCGAATGCCGTCTCAAGACCTACCACTCCCATTGCACTTTTTTCGAGACCTTTTGCCTTCTCTTCAGCTGAATGTGGGGCATGATCTGTTGCTATGACATCAATAGTTCCATCCATTATGCCCTGACGGAGTGCGTCACGGTCAGCTTTTGATCTGATTGGTGGATTCATTTTGAATCGTCCCTCTTCCTTTAGATCCTCGTCGCAGAATGTGAGGTAATGCGGACCTGTTTCACAAGTCACCAATACTCCACGGGCTTTTGCATCGCGAATCAAATCTACACTTTCTTTGGTTGATATGTGGCATACATGCAGTCGGCAGTGTGTTTCCTCTGCAAGACGAATGTCTCGTTCAATTTCTTTCCATTCAGATTCCGAGCAAATTCCCCGGTGCCCATGTTGATGTGCGTATTCCCCGTCGTGGATATATCCACGGTTTAGTAATGCCTCTACTTCGCAATGTGCAGCAAGAATCTTACCTGTAGGCGCGATCCCTTTCATGGCGGCACGCATCACTTCTTCATCCTGAACTCCGGTGCCATCGTCTGAAAAGCCTGCAACCATTGGGGCGAGGGCTGCGTAATCCACAAGTTCATGCCCCATACGCATTGTAGTGATAGTTGCGTATGGAATCACATTCACTTCTGCATCCCTGTTGATAATATCGAGTTGTTTCTGAAGATTCTCAACTGAATCGGGAGCCGGGTTTAGATTTGGCATTGTGCAGACAGTTGTGAACCCTCCGGCAGCGGCAGCGCGGCTGCCGTCTTTGATGGTCTCTTTATATGAATATCCGGGTTCACGGAAATGCACGTGCATATCTACAAGTCCGGGCACCAGATACTTTCCTTCGGCGTTTATATGATTATCAAAATCAGATTCAAAGTATGCTGATTTCTCACCCACTTCAATTATTTTACCGTCGCGGATTGCAACGTGGGAGAGTTGGAACTTGCCATTTGTCCATATATTGGCATTTGTGATAAAGAGGGCGTTTTTAGAACTCATAGATTAATGTATTTTTTTGTTGGCATTGAAATAAAAAGCTGAAAAAGTTTGGATATAAAAAAAGGCAACTCACCAATGAGTTGCCTAAATATCTAAAAAAGGAAGTTGCCGGGAGGCAGATGCTTCCGTTTTGCATTGACTTCTGAGAGTGCATTACAAACGATTTTCGACTTTTGTGTGATGCCGTCATTTCATTTATTTTGCATGCAAAGTTAGCAAAAAATACTTAAATCCGCAATAATAATCTTGAATCTCTTGAAATTTTAAGGAACGAACTCTAAGTATTGCTGCATATTTTTTGAATGTCGGAGATTGTCATACCTGTGAATTTTGCAATATCTGATTCTGACATTCCATTATTTCGCAAGGTGATAACGATTTCTGCACGCCCTTCTGCACGCCCTTCTGCACGCCCTTCCGCGAGTCCTTCCGCGCGGCCTTCCGCAATGCCTTGGGCACGACCTTGAGTCTCGGCATAATTCATGCGGTTCTCGTAGTCTCTGAAAAATTTTAAATCGCGTTCATATTGTCTCCGCTCTGTAGCGGAGAGGTTTTCCACACGGCTTACCTTTTCAAGTCGTTGGAAAGCTTGAGCTACTGTAAAAGGCATTGTGGTCATAGTATTCATATATTTAATGTTATACAACCATTTGTCGATATCGGTTTCACATTCTTCCGGGGACTGTTTTGTGAAATTTGGGAGCTGTATATATGTCCAACACATGGATTTAGTTAATTGTTTGCCGGTTGATTTATTCCAGATCAAACAGTCGACTATGGCAGATTCTCCGAGTTCGGGAAGTGTGAAATTCATCAGGAAGACTCCATATACCGGCATAAATGAAAAGTCCCACCGATCAGTTTTACCTTGCTCTGTAACGGCTCTGGAAGTGTAATAGAGACTTCTATTGACAAAGAACGCTTGCTTCCCGTTTTGCATCTCTACAATGAAACGCTTGCCGCATTTTGTTTCGCAGTGAATGTCATAAAGCAAAGTGCGTTCCTCTTCTCTTTCTTTGACCTTTTCTTTATCCAGATAATAGATATCTACAATTGGGTCATCTCCATTGCGTAAGATTAAGGCATTAAGAAAGTCGATAAGAACTTCCTTATGAGCCTCCCTCCCGAAGAGGATTTTAAATCCCGGATCTGTTGTGGGATCTATATACGTGCCATTTGTAGAGAAATGATTTGGAGACATATTTTTCAATGCGTTGAATTATAATGCAAATATAATACTTTTTTTCATATTTAATCACATTTAGGATATAAAAGATCAGTGGGTTGTTAAATCATAATTAAATATTTGGATTTTATCGAAAAGATATTTTAAATTTGCAAATGAAAAACATTTTTATAAAATTCATGAAACTGTCGGGCAGGGATTCTTTGAATCCTTGTATGTGAAAAATCATCATGAAAACTTAATTTTTTTGCTTAACCAGATATGAAAAAATTCAAATTCTTTTTGTTGGCGATGCTTGCAAGCCTGTTTGGGGTGGAGCACGCCTATGGATTGACAGGTGATCCTCGGGAACTGACAATCTATCAGATTATGGTTGCATCATTTCAACATGATCCGGATGGTGCACAGGGTTATTCTGCTATGTGGGGTCCGGATAATGCAATGAAAAACGGAAATCTCAGGGGCATTATAAATTCACTTGACCATATCAAGGATCTTGGGGCGAACGCTATCTGGATGACCCCGATCTTCGACAGTTCAACTGCATCCGGTGGTGAAAAATTGCAATCAACGGGATATTTTACTAATAATTTCTTTGCGGTGGATCCACATTTCGGCACGGAGGAAGATCTCAAAGAATTAGTCGACGAAGCGCATAAAAGGGGAATTTATGTGATTCTTGATGGTGTGTTCGGGCATCATGGCGGTGTGACAGAACCATCACCATCAGGATATAAGCTTGATGTGACCGTCACTGAATGTGATCGTGGCGCTGAAGGTGGAACGGGAAACATATCTTATCCAGGGTCACTTGACTATATTAAAGAAGTGGCTACTTATTGGATTGATAAGTTCGGGATAGATGGCTGGCGTCTTGATCAGGCTTACCAGGCAACACAAGGCGGTCATAACTATTGGAATGAAATCAGAGGAGCAGTGGAAGATCTTACCGCGAAGCGTAAGGCTCGCGGAGAAAAATGGGGTACACTCGGATATATGGTCGGAGAAGATTGGGGAACTGCAGAAGTCATCAATAAAGGAGTGTATAGAGACGGAGGTCTTTTAAGTGCTTTCGACTTCGACGGCAAGAATCTTATCAGTGGCGCCATGCAGGAGACTTCTTCCGAAGGTTTGGAGAACGGATGGACAGACATAGAGACTGTATTGTCGGCCCCGACTGCCAGAGGATATTTGAATGATGAAGTTATGCCAAATCTTTTCCTTTCCAATCATGACGGCTATAGGCTGGCTGATCATTTTGATCCCGCCGATCCTTACTATTATGAGAAGATGATGACAAGAAATGCTATCCTTGCAGCATATTCCGGTCCGGTGACACTTTATTATGGTGATGAATTTGCAGACAATACCCGCGATGCCGTAGGTGCTCAAAAAGATAACATTGCACGCACCACAGGTCATCTCACACCAAGAAATGAAGGAGAGCGCCGTCTTGCAGGCTATATTTCAAATGCTATGAGGTTCCGCTCCAAGAATCCTGCCATGTGGAGAGGTGAATCCAAATTTGACCGGATCAAGACAAAAGATGGAGGAAACGTGTTGGTGGTCACCAAACAGGATCCTGAAAGTTCCAACAAGGTTGCTATCGTTTTCAGCGACATTGACGCAGAAGTTCCTGTTGATGGTGTTTCTCGTCCGGTTTCCGTCAAGGCATGGATGCCGGTTTTTGTTCAGTTGAAATAGTATCCGATTGTTTAAGAGAATGTAAAAGTAAACATACTCTTAGAAACTGTTTAAATTTATTTGCCGAAGTAATTGAGAGGATTTGTCATGTAGATTTTTGATATTTATGATGGAGTTATGGGGTTCCATAATGACTGAATAAATATCATAAAGATGCTGACAAAGACCTCAATGGCAAGGCAAAATAAATTTTAAACAGTTTCTGAGATTCAACTGTTAATTCGATCTCGCTAAAAATTATGAAGGTAATGAAATTTGGAGGCACTTCCGTGGGAAGCGCCCAGAGAATGAAGAACATGGTGGCGCTCGTAGCCGCCGAAGGCAATGTGCTTGTGGTGCTTAGCGCCATGTCCGGCACAACTAACAGCCTCATAAGTATCTCACAAAGCATCAAGGATGCTGAATTCGGCAATGCCCGAAAACAGATCGACGACCTCGAAACAAAATATAAAGACACTGCAGCGCAGCTCCTTTCTGACGCAAGCCTCCTCGGCAAGGCAGACGCCTACATCAATAAGGTTTTCACAGATCTCCGCAGCTATGTAGACCGTCCTTTCTCCTTTAAGGAGGAAAAGGAGATTGTGGCATTTGGAGAAAAGCTTTCCACCAATCTTGTGATCCTCTACATGGAGCAACTGGGTCTTGATGCCGTTCTGCTCGATGCCACTGAATTTGTCAGAATCGACCGCAATGGCGAACCCGACCAGAAATTTATAAAAGAGAAAGCAACCGCAGCTCTTGAGGCGAATCCCGGACATACAATCTATCTCACCCAGGGTTTCATATGCCGCAACATGGATGGGGATATCGACAATCTGCAGCGTGGCGGCAGCGACTATACCGCATCTTTGCTTGGCGCGGCAATCAATGCCGATGAAATTCAGATCTGGACTGATATCGACGGCATGCACAACAACGACCCACGTTTTGTGGATGGCACAAGCCCCGTCAGCGAACTTCACTTTGAAGAGGCTGCCGAGCTCGCTTATTTCGGAGCCAAGATTCTCCACCCCACATGCGTGCTCCCGGCAAAACATGCCAACATCCCGGTAAGACTCCTCAACACCATGGAACCGGAGGCTCCCGGCACAACTATCTTTAATGCCGAGCCTACCCACACGATTAAGGCTGTCGCGGCGAAAGACAATATCACAGCTATCAAAATCAAGAGCAGCCACATGCTCCTTGCCTACGGTTTCCTCCGCAAGGTGTTTGAAATTTTTGAGAAATACCACACCCCCATCGATATGATCACCACATCAGAGGTGGGCGTGTCGGTCACTATCGACAACGAACGATGTCTTGATGATATAGTGAAGGAGCTTTCCGAACTCGGAGATGTAACCGTAGACCACGA
Source organism: uncultured Porphyromonadaceae bacterium (assembly GCA_947073495.1). GTDB lineage: Bacteria > Bacteroidota > Bacteroidia > Bacteroidales > Muribaculaceae > Lepagella. The sequence continues at coordinate 22,268 of CAMTMX010000016.1, read as the reverse complement.
CATGGTTATCGTATGCGTCGTAGGTGATCTCGAATGGAGAAACCGTGGATTTGAGGCGGCTGTTGTCAATGCCCTCAAAGATGTGCCTGTAAGAATGATCTCTTATGGCGGCAGCAACTACAACATCTCCCTTCTCGTGCGCAAAGAAGACAAAATCAACGCTCTCAAACTCCTTAGCGAAAACCTTTTCTGAAAACTGCTTTTAATGGAAAAAACTTATTTCCCATTAGACAGGATGCGCGCGGAAGCCACGCCATTCTATTATTACGACGTAAAACTCCTCGATGCCACAATCGACTCGGTTAAACAGTCTTCTAATTTCCCCGGATTTCATGTGCATTATGCAGTGAAGGCTAACTCCAATCCGGAGATTCTAAAACGCATAGCCGCATCAGGTCTGGGTGCCGACACTGTAAGCCTCGGTGAAATCAAGGCGGCAATCGATGCCGGGTTTCCAGCTCCGAAAATTGTTTTTGCCGGAGTCGGCAAAACCGATGAGGAAATTTCCGTGGCGCTTGAATATGGCATCGGATGCTTCAATGCCGAATCTGAACCGGAAATCGAGGCAATCGAGACAATCGCAAAAAAACTGGGTAAAAAGGCGCCAGTGGCTCTGCGTGTCAATCCGGAAATCGACGCGCACACCCATCATTACATCACAACCGGACTCGCCGAAAACAAATTCGGTATCGCCATGTCGATGTTGGATAAAGCTATCGAACTCTGTGTAGAGTCAGAATGGATTGATTTCAAAGGTCTTCATTTCCATATCGGTTCGCAAGTGACAGACCTCGCCCCTTTCAGGATTCTCTGCGATAGGATCAACGATCTTCAGAAAAAATATAACGCCCTGGAGATTCCGTCAATAAATGTGGGGGGCGGTCTCGGCATCGATTATGATGACCCAGACAAGCATCCGATTCCCGATTTTGAGGAGTATTTCAAAATTTTCCACGAAAATCTGAAACTCCGTCCCGGGCAACAGGTGCACTTTGAACTTGGGAGGGCGATCGTGGCTCAATGCGGCTCCCTAATCACCCGCGTCACATACGTCAAGGAGGGTGTAGACAAAAAATTCATCATCGTCGACGGCGGTATGACGGCTCTCATCCGTCCGGCTCTTTATCAGGCACATCATAAGATTGAAAACCTTACCTCCACCTCTCCAGAGGAGGAAAGATATGATGTGGTGGGTCCGATATGTGAGTCGTCTGACACTTTCGGGACTGATGAATTGCTACCGCTGACCAAACGCGGTGATCTGATTGCCATGCGTTCAGCCGGTGCATATGGTGAAGTGATGGCGTCGGGATATAACTGTCGCGCGCTCCCGGGCTCTCTTTTCAGCCGTTAAATTTCGTCTGGCAAAATGGATAATAATAAACCTGAAACTATAGGAGACGGTGCCACTGTAATAGTGAAAAATGTGATGGCGGCATTCTCTTATAATGCTCCTGATGGATCGTCTTCGCTGCTTGAATATTGGGAAAAGGCCAGTGGCAGGAAGGCAACCGAATGCGCTCATGAAATATGCAACCGTCAGGCAACGGAAGGGGCTATTGCAACCCGTGCATTTTCCGCAGATAAGTCTCGCTACGTTTTCCCTGCTTGCGAAACATGCGCCCGACGCACAGAAATGCTCTACGTGAAAGGACCGCTTGTGCCGCTCCCCTGACCATCATTACGGATATAAATTCCCCTAAAAAGATGCACCCTCTTGCTCAAACGCAAGAGGGTGCATTTTTTCTGAAATTCCGGCAGTCTATGACTGACGGGATTAACCATTAACCTCATAACCCCTTAACCCTCGTCAGTCAAAGACTGACGAATTTTCATTTCCCGGTAAGCTTAAGGATCTTCTTCGGAAGATCTGTGTTGTCATTGAAATTGGTAAACTTATTTGCGCCAACACCTATGGCATACACAGGCACAGGATGCCCGGTATGACTACCGGTGGTCCAGCCGAAACCGCTCTTGGAATTCAAAAGAGAAAATGCCTGGTCAACAAATTCCCAAGGACTTTTCTTCATGAATGCGATAGCGTATGAATCTCGCAATTCGTTCAATTCACCTTCGCTCAATTTCACAGCTGTGCCGAAACCGAGTTTCTCTGCAAGGAATGCCTGCATCTCGTCCCATGAAGGTGTTTTTCCTTCTTTCACGAGTTCATTGCAATATTCATTGAATTTATCTTTTGAAATTCTTTGGGCACGAGCCACTTCGGGGCGTGCGCTGTAGCCGGTGGTCTTGCAACCTACAGACATTCCTCCGGTCTCATGATCGGCAGTGACAAGGATCAATGTCTCGTTGGGGTGCTTGAGATAGAAATCGTATGCAATCTTGAGGGCGTTGTCAAAGTTCTTTACCTCTCTGACAGACGCGCCACCATCGTTGCTGTGTCCGTTATGGTCGATGCTACCTCCTTCCACCATCATGAAAAACTTTTTAGGATTTGTGCGCATAAGATGGTCAAGACATGCCTTAGTCATTTCAGGGAGGGTCAGTGCATTTTCAAGTGAATCTACCGCAAGACCTACCTCATTGCTCATTTTGTCGTGGAACGGGCTAAGCACCAGCTGCTTCTTTGCTTTTTTGTCGATACCATCGAGTCCGTAGCTGATGGCAACATTATTTTTCTTGAAGAGATCCATAAGACCGTTGTCATTGCCATCCTTGTCTTTTGTCCCTCTCAATGAAGCGCCTGCTGCAAACTGATAACCCGATTCGGCAAGATCTTTGCCAATCTCGTAAAACATGCTTCTATGCGGAACATGAGTATAGAATGCACCCGGAGTTGCGTCGTCGATAGCGACTGTGGTAACAAGACCTACTCCATAACCGCTTTCAAACAAAGTGCGGGCTATGGAAGTGACGGCAACTGTGTCCGCGTCCATGCCGAGCATTCCGTTTTTAGTCTTGTGTCCGGTGGAGAGGGCTGTTCCGGCGGCTGCGGAATCTGTTACATCTGAACTTGCAGAATGTGTCGTGATGAGCGACACTACCGGGAACGTGGTCATCAACAACGGTTCATCGTTACCCAGAACCTTCTTGTTAAACAACTGGGCATTAGTAACCTCCGCGCTCCCCATACCGTCTCCAATAAAATAGAAGATATACTTCAGGTTAGCTCCGTAAGAAATCGATGAAGAGAGTAGCAATGCCGCTCCTGCGAGCAAAGCCTTGCGCGACAAATTAAAAAATTTCATGCTGTATCAGTTAGAATATTAAAGGTTTACTATATAACATCAAAAACATATTTCCCCATCACTATCTAACCACAAAGTTAATAAAAAAATTTAATAAAGAACAATTCTGAAAGTATCAACTTCCTCCTCTTCAGCGATAACATTCGGCAATAACTATATAACGGATCAATTGCAGGCGCAGCCAAGCCCCGCTCCCCCGGGTCAATCAAGCAGATTTGCTTCCCTCTGCCAATCAAGTTCCTCTCCCCCGGGTCAATCAAGCCGAGTTGTTCCCTATGCGACCCTTGGGTCGCATCCTCCGCGCAGCCACCCCCAAATTAAATCCCCAAGTCCTTCACCCTAACCCCTCCCCCTTCTTGAACTATATTACCAATTACTTGCACAATAATCACTTCAAGCATCTTCGGTGCTTATTATTTATTAATTTTGCGCAAAGCAATTATCCTTTTATGAATAATCTACAAATCCTCACTGCGTCATTGACTTTATTGGTATCTTCCGGCATGTCAGCGGAAGAAAACCGGATACCGGCATCCCACCCTGAGATCAACTATATGGGTAGAATACATTGGGATGAAAATGGAAACGGGTCTTTCACATTCCCGGGAACATGCGCCTTATTCAATTTTAAAGGCACATCGCTAAAAATGGCAACCTCCCCAGGAAGCGGTAAATTTATGATTAAAATCGACGACAAAAAGCCCTTACCAATAAACTTCACGCCATCAGATTCAATAATGCTTCTTGCCGACAATCTTGCCGACACAATCCACAGAGTAAAAATTGTCTATGCTATAGAGGGATACGAATTCCACCCTCAATTCAGGGCATTCTACACTGATGGTAAAATCACTTCTAACGATAAAAGACCTGACCTTAAGATTGAATTTATCGGAAACTCTATCACTTGTGGTTACGGCGTGGAGGAAAACGATCCGCAAAAAGGATTTTCATACGGCACTGAAAACCATACTCTGTCTTACGCATATAAGACAGCGCAGGCTCTTAATGCGGATTTCAATGTTGTGTCACGCTCAGGCATTGGCATATATCGTAATTACGGGAGCCCGAAAGAAGGAGACGTAAAGACAATGCCTCTTGAATATGACTATACATTGCTCTACAATCACAACCACAAATGGGACTTCTCAAAATTTATTCCGGATATCGTATGCATCAACCTCGGTACCAACGACATGTCTGAAGGCAATTACGACATCGATTTGTTTGAAAGGCACTATCGTAATTTTCTTAAACATCTTCGTGAAGTATATCCCGATACAAAAATCGTATTGCTTACAGGGTCGATGCTTCAGGGAGAAGACCTGAACAAAGTAAAGACTGTTCTCGACCGCCTTGCGTCTGAAGACAGCAACTTCTACCGTTTCGACATGTCGCCGCAGACGGGCGACCTTGGCTACGGAGCCGACTACCACCCCTCCGCACGACAGGCTCAAAAAATGGCAGATGAACTAACCGCCTACCTTACCAAGCTGATCCCCAAATAAAATATTACCCTTAACCCTACCATTTTCTATCGCTAATGGCTTTGCTCAATTATCAATTTTACACCCTTATCCCTTGACTCTTGCAGCTGCACTGCAGCTAAAATCCACGGCGGCGAATCTTTACGGGGATCATTTCTTCTGTCAGGGTTGCGTTGTCGGGAAGGACAAGTGCGAGGTGGCCGCCTCCTCCGGCGCCGAGCATCTTCCATGCGAGTGCCTTGTCGCGTATCTTGTCGATCCAGTCCGCAACCCCCGGCTGCATCATCGCCGGGAACATTGCCACCTGGGCGTTGAACGAATCACGGAACGCCTCGGCAAATTCCGTCAGGTCTTTCTTCATGATCGCATCCCAGCACCTGCCTGCCGCATCGGTGAGAGCCCTCACCTTCTCCGGCGTGATATCCTTCCCCTCAACAACCGAGCAACCCGGACGCCGAGGGAACATCGGCACAAGCGCGATATGACTCTCAAGCCATGTCAGTATCTCCTCGTCATGACAGGACTCTATCCTCTCGGGCCAGTAACGCCCGTCGTAATAATGACGCGTCAGACCCGACATGCAGATCCCTATCGCATCCTGTGCTCCTGAAACGTGACCCTTGTTCTCCGGGTCGTTCTCGAAGCAGAACAGAAGCCTTGCGAGCATCTCCTCGTTGTAGTTCGGGAGCTCGTAAGGCCAGATCTTCTTTGCGGCGTTGCGAGTCGATGTCGACATGCCGCCTCGCTCCATGAACTCCACTGTCGGTTCGATGGAGGCTGTAAGCGCCCAGCCGGCGCCGTATTGCGAAACGTAAGGCTGGTCAATCCAGGTTCCCGCGATGTCAATCCGGTAAGGGAGATGAGATTTCACATTGGTGCGCAGCGACGTCGTGGAGCGGGCGTCGAGTCCCGCCTCAGGCACGCGTTCAAGCTCTACGTACTCGATGCCTCGGTCGGCGCAAAGCTTGCGCTTCAGGTCACTGCCGCCGTCAGAGTTGACAACGAATACATCCGGCTTTACTATGTCGAGCGTGTCAAGGAAGTCGAGCATGCCGCTGCCGGGATTTATATAGGCATCGGTGACATAGCGGATCGCCTTGACCATGTAGAGACGTTCCTTCTCGGAATAGACCGCTTTGCGGTTCTTCAGTTCCAGAATAGTCTTGTCGGAACCGATACCCACATAAAGGTCGCCATATCGGGATGCCTCCTTGAAGAATGCCACATGCCCGGAATGGAGCATGTCGTAGCATCCGGAGACAAATACTTTCTTATTCATAATTATATCATGTGACATAACAATTAGCAACACAATCCCTCAGGGATACCTCGCGATTATACGTTTGCTAATTATCAAAAGATACTTATCTTGCAAAGATAATCATTTTGAGGTTACCGATACAAGACCCACACAATAAATTTAAATTGCCTCAAAAATGGGCAAAGAGTCAATCAAACAAGCGGGGGCGATTCAAAACCGCCCCCGACAATATTATTCAATCCCTATTTGATACTTATTCAAATAGATCGCTATGTGAACCTGTGTCAGTAAATGACAATGTCAGTTCAGTATCATTCTGTTCCCAGGACACTTACGGCCAAAAACCAGAGACCTAATGACTAATTGACTAATGACTATAACCAGACCAGGATCCAGAGAATCCTTGATCAATTAGTAATAAGCAATTAGTAATTAGTAATTGGATTTGTAATTGGATAAGATTGGATAATTGATGATTTTATCGAAAATGAAACAAAATAGAACAGAGCATTTAGAATGATATTTGATAATCAAAAGATTACAAAATGTTCTAAAATAAAAATATGAAACGTTCTAAAAATTTCAAAAGTGTTCTACTTTTAATCAATTAGTAATTAGTAGTTTGTAATTAGTAATTGATAAAAAAATTAGGAAAGAAGAGTAAAAAGTAGAACAGGTTGGATTAATAATTCATTGGCGCTTAGTTATTTGTGAGAAAGTGTTCTACTTTTTCAGAAAGTGTTCTATTTTTTCAGAAAGTGTTCTACCCTTATACAATTAGCAAGAGTAATCCTTATTCAATTGACAATGAGTAATTAGTAATTAGCAATTTGACAGGAAGTGAAGAGCGCATTTTCCTGATTTTGGTTGACTCGGATTAAAGCCTAACCCTTCAAAAAGTTGACCCGGCTATCGTAATCGCTAAGGAAAGTTGACTTAACCTTTTTGACCAGAGAACCAGAGAACTGTGTGAAGATTATGATCCAGAGAACTAATGACCAACCAACTAACTAATGACTGACGACTTCTGACTTAATTTTGCTTGCCATTCATAAACAATGCAGCGGAACTGACTTCAGTAAGTGTTGGTGAAAAATTCAACACAAAGTCCGTTCCGCTGCAATTGGTATTCGCTTATCGTTCGGCAATACTAAGCGAGATGAGTTTTGCACTCACCTGTCGCAAACTATCCTATTACTTTTAAAGTGAATCCGTTTGTTATATTACAATTCTGAATTGGTAAATTGATGAAGCCCTATAAAAATGACTCAATCTGAGATAAGTTATTGATTTAATTCACACTTGACCGCTTACAAATTTTATTGAAAAACAACTCAATATGAATCAAGTTATAGATTTTGATCTAATTTGCAATTGGACATGGACCTATTATTTTTTTATTTCATTCAAAATTTGATCGTACACTTTAATAACATTTCTTACATCAAATCGAGATTCTGCATATTCCCTACTTTTTTCCCCCATCAATATCTTTTCATCTTCTGAAAGAGATAAAAAATTATTTACCGCACAAATTAATGATTTTGCATCTTGGGGTTCACATAAGAAACCATTTATCCCATTCATAACCGTCTCTTTGCAACCCGGTATATTGCTGGTTATAATTGGCTTATACATTGCTAAGCTTTCCATTAAAACCCTTGACATACCTTCATGATATGAAGGCAATATTATACAATCCGCCTCTCTTATGTATTTACGTACGTCTGGTTGGAATCCAAGATAATTAATTATGCCATCATTATGGTATTTTTCAACTTCTGACCTCGATACAAATTGAGAATACCCTTCGTCTATATCTCCAAGCCATTGAAATTCTATATTTTGATCACTATCATGGAAATATGATGCACACTCAATAAGTTCACTAAATCCTTTATCATACAGAACTCTTGCGATTGTCAAAAATTTAATCATTTGAAACAACTTAAATTAATTCCTTCGCCACCTTTTAGAAGGATAATTTTTTCAATTGAAACAATATTGTTTTTTATTAAAATATCTTTATTTGTCTCATTTAGCACAATAACTTTTTTCGGAAATTTCATAGCGAATTTATACATCATCCGAGCCAATTTCGTTTTAACCCCGGAATGGTTGAATGCATATCCAAGTCCGGTTATCATTGCTATAGATGGAATTTTTGCAAAAAAGGCTGCAATGGATCCATAAATATTAGGTTTAATGGTATAATGGAAAATAATATCGGGTTTTTCATGAATATAAATTTTATACAAATTTATGAGATATCCTAAATCTTTAAAAGGATTCATACCACTTCTTTGCAAATGTAATGAATATAGCTTTAAGGATCTTATTTTGTCTTTATTAGCTAAATTATCAGGGGCTAATAATACCACATCATGACCATTTAGACGGAAATGATTAATGATTTCTCCTCTGAAATTAATTAACTCCTTAAGAGAATTATCACAAAAAACAATTTTCATAATAACGTAAAAAACAATGAGACGGCTTTTAAATCAGGATAGAATTCAATCTGTAAGCTTATTTATAGACCAACCTATATAAATGCTTTACAATAGTCTGCGTTATGAATAAAGGCAGACATTTTTCAATAATAATAATTAATGTTTTAGGGTTTGACTGGTTTGAAAGTATTTTATTCCAAGGTAATTCTTCTTTCATAAATTTAGAAAGAAAAGTCTTATCAAGATCATTAACTCTTAAACAAGCAAATGCCAAATCAACTGCCCGCTTGTATATAATTCCTTTATATATATCGCCAATATAATTATTTTTTAGCCAATTGTATGTATAATATAATTGATGGATATGAGCCATTTTTATATTATTGGTATATGATTGTCCTCCATATTCTCTTCTATAATGATATAAATTCTCTTCTATTTGTATAACCTTGGGATTTCCCTTACATAATTTGTAAACAAGCAGAGAATCCTCACTCATATTAATACCCGGCTCATAAATAGTTCCTGTTTTTACAAACAAATCACGCTTTACAAGTTTTATCCACGAACTACCTGCTCCACGAGCAATAAAATCAAAACTGTCTACAATGCCATTATTTTCTTTGAAAACAATTTGGGAAGGAATTGATTGTCCGTTGTCATATTCGGAAATAAAGCCACAAACAGCAATGTCAGCATTATTATTATTGGCAGCATTATATAATTTCTCATATATTTCCGGTTCAACCCAATCGTCACTGTCGCATACAATCACGTATTCCCCCTTAGCATTATTCAATCCTGTTTGTCGTGCCTTCGATAAACCTCCATTAGATTGATGGATAACTTTAAACCGTGAATCTTTTTTGGCATATTGATCACAAATTTCCCCGCTTCCATCATTTGCCCCATCATCTACGAGGATGAACTCAATCTCTATAAGGGTTTGAAGAGAAAGACTATCCAGACATTTTTTTAAATACTTGGAAGTATTGTATACCGGAACAGTTACAGAAACTTTAGGAAGCATATTATCTCTTTAGATAGAAAACTATATTCATTAATTATCAAATTGATATAGAAACTCTGGCAAAAAATTTTCAATTTTTCTAATAACTGTAGGATCTACATTTCTCCTTTCCCACAGCTTGGTATTTTTAACTGATTTTAAAGGATTAAATTTTGATTTAGGATGCAAATGATTATCAGAATTCAACTCTAAAAAATTTTGAACTTGCTCTTCAAATTTATCATAATGGAATATCGAATCTTCAAATTGAATTCTAAGAACGTTTTCTGAATCAGGATATGCTTTTGCCTGCTCCCTTTGTTTACGATATAAAATAGCAAAACTTTCCACATCAGCTGGGACCCATTTTTCACCCCACCTTAAAACATTTTCAAGGTAATAATCGCGAGGATCCCTATCAACCACAATTGTCTTTATAGAATCAAAGTATCTTTCATATTTTCCAATGTTTGCAGGGGGCATAAGTTGATCAAACATTAAATATTGGAACTCATGTTTCGGATCCAATTCGTTACATAAGTCGTTAATATAATTTCTTGTGCACTTGAGAAATTTTTCTTCGGATGGGAAAGAAAAAAACATTGGTTTCGTTGGTATATAATTTGCAATATATTTTCTTGGGAATGACATTAATCTTTTTAATCTCGGGAATATCTGATATTTGAGAACACTTTGAATTTTAGGCTCTATTATTTGATATTCTTCCCAATACCCTTGCCACTTTGCATCTATCAAACAATCGATATAGTTATATGAAATCTCTTTCCATCTATTATTAAAAAACTCCTGATATCTCCGCTTTAAAATATTTCCACATTGTCTATCTACATATTTAAGAAAATTTTGAATTGCAATATCAGAATTCAATCTATGTGGAGATGTCACTAAGGCATCTTCAAGCGTAGATATCCCCATATAGTCTTGAACGAACCGGAACTCATAAGTTCCGAGATTCTTAATATTATCATATTCTGATAAATAATCAGTAACGACACTGGATCCAGAAGACCCATAACTTGCGCATGAAACAATGTTATATTTATTTTCCATCATCAAGGGAATTTAAAAGACATTTTACATTTTCAGCCCATCTTTCTTTTGTATATTGAGATACATGTTGTTTGATAGTATCGCTATCATAATAAGATGACATTAATTTTTTTATACCAGATGCTACATCCTCCGCGTTCCAGTTTACAATAATACCTGTATCTTTAGTAATTAATTCTTCTGTCCCGGCAACAGGTGTTGAAATAACCGGTTTGCCCAATGCCATGGCTTCAACGGCAATTGTTGGGAAGCCTTCTGAGAAAGAGGTTATAATTAGTCCGTCTGATGCAGCAATGTAAGGATACGGATTGGATCTGAATCCCAATATCTTGATTCTATGATTACGAGTAGCATACTCCTCAATTATTCCTTTTTGTTCTCCCTCCCCTAGAATTAGTAGCTCTACTTCAATATTTCTTGCCCTAAGTAATTCAATTGCCTCAAGCTGTAAGATTACATTCTTGACATTAGATAATCTTCCTAATGAGATTAGCCTGAATGTGCATGTATTGTCTACAGAATGGATCTGTGATTGCTTTATAATATCATCAAAATTGTATCCATTATAAATATCATACACTCGGTCTTTGACATCTGATTGAAAATGAATTATAGAATCGTGTGTACGTTTGGATATAGCTACGATTGCATTGCTCTTTAAAAAGGCTCTATGTTGAATAAACCTATATAGAATATACTTTAGATTATATTTATGCCCTCTTTCATATAGATCATCAATAGAACTGTGAATCCAATTTATTTTTTTACTTTTATGATTCCAAGAATGGTTGACTAAAGCAGATGTGTAAAGGTAATTAAAAGATATTTCGTAATCGTATTTGTCTTTTATAAACAAATGGTGCATTAATCCGGGGAAGAATGTATTTGTAATTACCCAAAACTTATGTTTCAACCTATTTAAAAATATAAATTTACCTAACGAGGAAGCCTTTCTGTCGGTATATGCAATCGAACCAAGATAGTTTACATTTTTATCTCTTTCCCAAAATGGGCAAGCTGTATCTTCCAGCCATTCCAACACGTCAATTTGATAATCTTCTTTAAGTTCATCAATCAATGTGTTAAGGACCTTCTCAGCTCCTCCCCCCATGGAAATAGTGTGAGTAACGAATAGAATCTTTTTCATTCAAAAAAAGTTTTATATGGCATAATACCATCAAGATACAAGTACTCCGCCAAATAATTATAAAATCTGTAGAACAGATAAATGTAATAAAAAATTATAATAATATTAATCCAGCGAGCTTTATGTCTTTTAAGTTGTTGAATTATAATCGGAATGATAATAATAAACACCATATTATAATAGACTAAACTACGACCTAATATAGTAATCTTGTAACTTAACAATCCAATTAATAATTCACAAAGAGTTAATACAATTAATGATGATAAATATTTATTATTTGGTATTATTTTGATCGAATATACATATAATAATATTATGGGAATATTTATAATCCAATGAAAAAGACCTATATTGTTATTAATCTCACTTTCACTATTTTCAATGTAATGAGTATATCGGTCTATTAATGTCAATTCAGAAAAAGAAGAAACAATCTTAAACGATACGATAAAAATAATCAGGTATAATATTGCGAATGCGATTCTGTTTTTTTTATAAATCAATAAACCAAGTGTCGGTATAAAGAATAAAATTACAGAAAAATGAACGAACACGCATAATGAAAGGATTATGTAAAATTTTAATAATTTTTCTTGTATGAAGTATTTGTATGAGTATAAAACAATAGAAGCAGCTAAATACATTCTAATCATATTAAATCCTGGCAAATAGTACAATGAAACATATGCAAATACGGCCAATGATAAATTAATTTTTCCAGAATAATCTAGAATAGTTCGGAATACTAAATAGATAGTTATGAATGAAAATATAAAGACAACAAATTCAAAGCTAAAACCAATATAATTAAAAATTTTATTGATAATCAGAAACCCTGGTTCTATGCCAAAATATGATTCATTGACTGAATTTGATGAATAATAAATGTTTTTATAATTGGGATAATCAGTTCCTGCAATTCTTAATCCCGAAATTGTGAGTAAAAATAGAAATAATGATATTAAAATGGTATAATTAAATCTATGATGTTTATTACAGGATATCTTCTGATAATTTGTAAATGGTTTAGAATATTGGGATAGGTATCCCAATATTCCTGTTAATATTAAAATACCAAAATAGAGGTACAATGTATTTGTATCCCAATTGGAATATCCACTATAATGTCTGATAATTTTATCAAACATTTTTATAAAGTGAAGTTATCTCCTTAATTGAATTAAATATATCAAAGCCTGATTGTCTTACCAACAATAATCCATTGGAATTTCGCTTTGTGTTAGCTTGTTTTATAAGTGCATTCGCCCAGTCCGTTACAGAATTTTCCGTTAAAGACAATTGACTTACATCATTGCTCAAAATAGCCTCATTAGGGATAACATCACTGCATACAATTGGAAGATTATTAGCTTGTGCTTCAATCATAACAATTCCTAATCCCTCAAATAGTGAGGGAAAAAAGAAAACATCGCTTGCCGATAAAATTTTAGGAATATCATCCCTCGTACCTGCAAAAATTACTTTATCACAAAGACCTAAGGATGAAGATAATTCGCGTATCTCATTTTCGAGCTCACCCTTACCTATCAATAGAAGCTTATAATTATCATCTATACTAAGCACTTCCTTAAATACAGAAAGAATAAATTTATGATTTTTCTGATAGTTAAATCTTCCAATATGACAAATCAATTTATCTTTTTCAGAGATCTTAAATTCATTACGTTTATCTAATCTATGAGCAGAATTAAATATGTACTTATCTGATTCTATTCCATTTTTTATAACCTTGAATGACGAATTACCGAACATCCACTTCCCCGCTGATAATGAACATGCCAATCTTGTTAACTTGAAATACTTAAGAATCGGTCTGATAATATTATGGAATTTGGGATTAGGTGCATTATTGTTATGTGAATGCACTATAATGTCATTCACTTTTCCAAATTTAGCTCCCATTACTTGAATCAAAACACTAAATGCATGATAATTATGAAAATGGACGATCTGGTATTCTGGATAAGACTTGAAGAATGATTTATAATCAAGAATTGTTCCGATGTTGTGTAAATGAGGAATTCTGATTGAAGATTCAGGTAGATAGTGAATCTTCCCACCTAGCGCTTTAATTTCATCGTCATAATCTCCTTTTTTTTCTACAGTGCATAGAAAATCAAATTGGATTTTATCACGATCTATATTACGATAGAAATTCATTATTAACGACTCTTGCCCGGCTCTATCCATACAAGATACGACATGCAATATTCTTTTCATTCTTATGCTAAATATCTATTAAGATTAGAGATAATTGAATCAGTTATTTCTTTCTTTAAATTGTTCAAATATTCAAAATTACTATTACCCTTTTTTATGAAAGTCACAACGTTTTGAATATTAATATTATCCAGCGTTATGACATTTTCTTCATTTTGTGTCATTTTAAAAAAATCGGATACTTTATAATCCCATTTAAGCCCGAGACTTGGTATGCGATACGAATAAGCTATAATATGAGAATGTAATCTGAATGAGACAATTTTATTATATTTATTAATAATAGTTGTGAGATCAATCGGATTCCTTGGTCTTGGCGCCACTTTGATTTTGGTATTATCTAGTTTAGTTAATAACCTCTGTAGGAAATCTATATCTGACGCAGCTCCATTTGTAAAAAATTCCCAATTTATATTGTTTTCATCCAATTTCTTAGTAAGATTTATCCAAAAAAATTCAATTACATGGCTTGGAATATTAAAATCCTTGAAGTCATTTGGATTCATTACACCAAGCCCAATCAAATTTTCATTGTTTTTATCAACAGTTATAAAATCAGAGACAGTAATAGCAGTATCAGGAATTAGTTTTGGTATTACATTAAGTTTATTAACAAAGAATGGTAAATTATCTCTAACTGTTATAGTTTTATTTAATTTTGATTCAAGGCATTCTTTGAAAATTCCAATAGTTTTATCAGTACATTTACCTGCTCCTACAGCATTCCAAATAATAGGTATAGAATTGAGGTGCGCATAATTAACAATCAAGCGGATATTGTCGACAAAATAATCAAGAAATATCTGTCCACCGCAGACTATGATTATATCAATATTTTCATTTAAACTTCTTAAATCTGATTTAATCCAATTACATTTTAATCGATTATAATCGTCTGTACGTTGTTTAACATCTTTATTAAATTTATAGCGTATTCTATGAGGCAAAACACTGATTTTCTTTTTCCATGACATACCATTTCCGTAAGTGGTATCAAACTTAATTGTATTTACTCTTTTAGAGTTTTTTAAAATAATATTCTGCACACAAGAACAAAGAATTTGATCTCCAAGATTAGCAGAATACCATTCTCCAACTAAGAGGATGTTTTTATTTTGCATATTTTTTCTTCAAATACTTACCTGCACTTATTATATAATATTGTTCATCTTTATTCATACTGATGTAATATTGCCCTATGAAATATATTAAAGTAAAAATCGACATACCAACAAGTAAAGTACCAATTGAATGAACCAGGAATTTATTTAAATCGAGAATAACCCATAAAAATGATAACATAAATGGGAAAATTGCTAACTTTAGAATTTCTTTCCAGAATGAAATTATATTAAGTTGTTGATATTTTTGATAATAAAAATTCATTATTAATCCTTGTCCCAACAATAAAGCAAAAGAAATAGCGATACTACATCCTATTGCGCCATATTCTTTAGATAGTATTATCTGTCCTAGTAAGCTTACAATCGCAATAATAAGATAGCTTAAGGAACGGAATTTTAGACAATTTTTTGCTTGTAATATGCAAAATCCAACACTTTGAACAAGGGGAATGAAGAGACTGAAGAAGAAGAGTAATGCTATATAAAATGATTCTATATAACCATCGCCTGCCCAGTATTCAATGAATTTTTTACCAAAGACTATAAATCCAAACAAAACCAATAGCATGATAATTGCTTGAAGGCGGCCTGCTTTGATAAAAATGGATGACAACTCCGAAGTTGATTTGTTGTTATGTACTATTTTTACGATTCTTGGTAATAAAACATTTGAAATTGCACCAGAGAACGTCATATACATTTGTTGCAGAGTTATTGCTACTGAAAATACTGCTACAGCCAAAGTCCCAGAAATAGCTCCTAAAACAAATTGCCCTGTACTCCAATATATTCTATCTATTATAGAACTAAGAAAAATCCAAAATGAATATACTCCGATTTCCTTTAAGAATGTCCATTTAATTCCCTTAAATGATATTTTTATCTTAATATTTTTCTTGCAATAAACGTAGTTGGCTATTAACACACCTAAATTGAATACAGTTTGCACTACTACCATAGAGATCGCTTTGTAACCATATCCAAGCAATACAACAATTGTACCGGTACATAATAGAAGCCTTGTAATTTGTAATATTTTTTGAAAAATAAAATCTTCATAAGCAGTTATTATAGAACCAAAGATGCTCAATGGAAAAGTAAAAGCCATATTTATACTAAGGAGGAGCATCATTATTTGAGCCTGCTTTATTTCAAAAGCAGTCATTGTATTATCAAATAATAGATCTATTTTATAATATAATATAAGTCCTATACTTAAGGCAATTACTCCAATGATAGTAAATACTATAAGAAACATTCCAAACATTCTCCATTGTTCTTCATGTTTCTCCTCAGCTCTATATTTTGCAGTATATCTTACTATTGCATTCCCAAATCCAAAATCAAGAATTGTTAGGTACGCAATTATAGAGGCGACAAGAGAGTACAACCCATATTCGGTCTGACCTAAACATCTTAACATGTAAGGTGTGTACGCAAGTCCTACTATAGTATTGAGACCTATTATTAAGTAGTTTAGTATTGCTCCTGCCCTAATCTGATTCATCGGTTAACTGATTCAGTTTAACGTATATATACATATATACGATCATTATAACAATGTAATATATACCTAGATGAATTAGTATAAACGTTTTTCTTTTTTAAGTATGTTTGCTCCAGGTTTTGAAGTCTTTGAAAAAACTAATGACTATCAGAATCAAAAGTATTCCTACCGGGAAGGCTGCGATGATTGTCACCCCCTGAAGGCTGTAGAGAGAGTTTTGAGCGAACAGTAGGGCTATCGGAAGAAGGATCAGCATTATGCTCCAGAAACCACGGATACCTCTTGACGGTTCCTCGTCAGGAGAGATCTGTTTGTAGCTGTATGAGGATGTCACGTATGTGATGCCGTCAAGTGTCGTGCTATAGAAAGCAATCATTGTGATTGTGAGTAGAATTAGAGCTAACCATGGTAGTGGAAGGGTATCGAAAATCATGAGTATCGCCTCATACATCTCACCACCGTTACCAATGTACCCAATAGCGTCCACCCCGTGTTTCATCTGTTGGGCGAGACCGTAATTGCCGAGGATTATAAATGAAAGATATGTCCCGGCAAGACCCCAGCCAAAAGACCCGAATACAACGTTCCGGATTGTACGTCCTTTTGAAATCAGTGCGATAAAGAATGGAGTTGCCACGCACCATACGAGCCAGTATGCCCAATAATATATAGTCCAGTTCTGTGCAAATCCGTTTTCCCTTAGGGGATCCATGTACGTTGAAAGCCCGATGAAATTCTGAACCATATTACCGATTGACTGCACACCGGTTTCTATGATATATCCGGTTTCACCTCCAAGGAAAAGGAAATATAGCAGTATCGCAAAGAAAAGGTATGAGCATATTCCTGCAAGTTTGCTTATTCCTGACAATCCAAACAGCACTGTAATGGTGTAAACAGTACATATCAGCAACAACACAAGTATTGTAACTGTAGTGGTCGGTTCGAACCCGAACACAGAGCCCATTGCATTAGTGAGGAGCGGGGTAGCAAGCGTGAAGGTTGTGGCGGTTGCACATACTATGGCGAAGATGGCTGTAACATCTATGACCTTACCCCAGAATCCGTCAACATATTTACCAAGCAATGGTCGGCACGCCTCTGAGAAACGCTGACGGTTGCGGCGTCTTACGTGAATCATAAAGGCAAAGCACACGGCAAGTATGACATAGAATCCCCAAGCGAGTGGTCCCCAGTGGAACAGTGTGAAAGTCGGCGCCCACATCTGTGTGCCACCTAAATCCTGTACATGCTGCTCGCCTCCATAGAGCGCCCATTCTATCAGGGAATAAAACAAAATATCCGCAGCCATTGTGGATGTGAATATCATGGTTCCCCATTTAAAATTTGAATATGCCGGTTTATCAACATTTCCCAACTTTACATTTCCGTATTTAGGAGTCAATGCAAGATACAGAGCGCATAGTACACACCCGATTGCAAGTATTGGATAATATATGCCTATAGTGTCACCAAAGAATCCGCGAAGGGTATCCACAACATTTTTAGATTGATCCGGAGCAATCATAAACACTGCCATCATTGCAATCACTATTGCAAAAGGCACTAACATCGTTGCCCAATCTATGTTTCTTTTTTCAGTAGTCATATTATTTTTTTATTCGTTTCAAGTTAGATATAGCCCTGTTAAACCTATCAATACCATATGTGCCGAAATCGTCCCCCTTGGCTTCCTTTATGACAGTCCATTGCGCCCAAAGATAGTCCCAGAGTATCTCATAGCACAATATCTTTTCACGGGCGTTCTCCGGCACGACACCTTCGAAATATTTGTCAAGTATATAGTCCTCATTCTCCTTTTCAAATCCTGCCTCTATAAACAAGGCTGCAAAATCAGCCATCGGGTCGTTCATGCCTGAATATTCCCAATCGATCAGGAATATGGTGCCGTCGGTTGCCTTTATGAAATTTTCATAGAGGGCATCATTGTGACAAGGTTTTAAATCAACTCCTAATGAGTTCAGATATCCTTCTAATGCCATTACTTTAGGACGGACCGATTCCCATCCTTCATACATTCTTGCATCGGCACATGAAATCAGCCTGTCATATTTTTCTATTTCCTGAAAAATATTGAACTCATTTTTGAGCCTGATATGTGAATCATGAATAGTCTTATAAATTGAGGCAATCTTTCGCATGTTTCCGTGCCGTTGTATGGTAGCGGCATTGAGGGTTTCTGCATTTTCTATGAAATCTGCAAGCTTGACCCCGCTTTTTGAATCAAAATACCTTATCTCAGGGTTTATTCCGAGTTTACAAGCCTCTATTGCATTAAATTCCTCATTGGAGCGTTCAACCATTCCTTCAGAACCGTTACCCGGGACTCTCAGAACATAACTTTTATTATCAAGGGTAATTTTGAAATTTTTGTTGCTCATTCCCCCGATCTGGGTTATCTGTGCTTTGGAAGTATCTTTATCCGGGAAAATAACTTTCAAATGTTGACGGAGATTCTCCTCATCAAACGGATTCTCTTTTCTCCTTAAAGCCCTGTATAAAGAATTCTGAAGTCTTTTGAAATCTTCTTTACAGTCCACATCTCCCCAGATTACATTCTTGAACCTGATGTAAGGCCGGTCAAGGGAGTCCGTGACATCCATTAGAAGATATTCATAATTGAGGTATGGGTTTGTAGATTTTTCCCACGCTTCAATGAGTTTGTTATATGTGCTTAGAGAGATTCTTGTCACACCAATCATTTCCCCTTCAAAATTACAGACCCGATGTTTGTCTTTTGTAATTTTAGTGACAAAACCATGCTTTGTCTCCACAAAACATTCATCTCCGGATCCACTCTCCTCCGTCATGGATATGCAGTTGCCATCGGGGATAACCGACATCTTCCCGATTATTGCTTTTTCAAAAAATGTGTCGCCCTCAACAAGAATAAAATCACTATCGATCAGACCATTGCATAATGCAAGAGATCCCATTGAAGAGGTGAACTCATAATCCTTATTGAAAACAAGTGTAACATCGGGGGCTTCGTACTTCCTGAACAGTTCTCCTCTGAACCCTGCTACAATAAATATCCTTTCATAACCGTATTCCCGAAGGATGGACAGATTCCTGTCCATAAGGCATATCCCGTCTGTAAACGGCATGAGCGGATATGGAAGTTCCGAGTCCCGTTCTTTCCTTGCTGTAAGAATAACTGCTGTTTTCATGCCTCGGCTATAGTTTTGTCCATACCGTTATAGACATACTCTTTCTCTCCATTCATAAAAGAAAATAGAAGATGATCCCCTTTATGTGGTATTTTTTTGAATTCTGAAAGTTGCGATTCGGGACATTTTAAAATGGATGCTATGGATTTTATCACAGAGGATCTCGTGTTGTCACGGTATGAATCATCAAACATCCGCAACTCATCCAGCGAATCGAATTCTTCTATCTCATGATCAGCATATCTCATGATCCGCATGGAGGGGAGATCTGCGATATGCCTTATATAAACATCTTCCCAATAACCGAGTCTTGTTGCCCCATGGTCGTATTCCTTTGCCATTATTTCCCGGAACTTGTTGCTGAAATCTTTCGAGAAATAGACATGGCCGATCATGAACCATGAATCGCATCCTCCGACCGTGACAGAAGTTATATTGTCTTTGTCATTTACAGTAAGGCAATATTCATCTGTTTCTCCTGAAGCATAGAGAGCACTGTAGAAACTCTGTTCCGGATTCCCCTTAAAGACATTTTTAGGGAAATAGTTGTCTGAAGAGCAAATATATGTGTCACCGAGTCTGTCAAGCACTCTTATTATGGAAGACGTATTGTTATATCTTGCATAATCCTCATTAAGCACAATATCCACTCCGAACAAATCTTTGAGATATAGGAACTTTTCTGCCATGAAGCCGACAACTACTGTTATATCATGGATTCCAGCTTCATTAAGTTGCCTGATCTGACGTTCTATAAGTATCTCGCCCTTGACTTCCAAAAGACCTTTCGGGGTTTCGGCTGAAAGGGGTACAAACCGGGATGAAGTCCCCGCCGCCATTATGATGGCGTTACGCCTGTTTGCAGTCTGATTCAAAATGCAAAATTTGCCGTGAAGTTTACAAACGATTTATCAAACACAGGGTTATAAATATACGCAACATTGAGCGGAAGGGTCCATCCGCTGTTGAACAGTACGTTGTAGGTATATTTCAATTCAAGGTTACAAACAGAGAAATCATGTTCATATCCGTTGTAACATGACTTGTTGAACGTCGCACCTGCCGCTAATGATATACGGTTGTTTTGAAGGAAATCGTAATATGTGCCTACTTCAAGATAGGTGGAATATGCCTGTTTCTCTTTTCCAGAAGCATCAGTATATTTGTCTGCGCCATAAAAGAAATTGCTGAGCGACGCCCATACAGGCACCTTTTCAGGTGAGTATGTAAGGCACGCCTCAAGCCAGTGACCAGTGTGCCTTCCACCTTTTATATATTGATCCTCCTTACTGTCGACGGTAGGATAATAGTAATCATAGACACCAAGCGTAAAACCGTTCCATGTATAGCTTATCCCGGCATCCACTTCAGCATATTTACCGTTTATGGCATAGCCACCCATGAAATAGATATAAAGACCTTTCCAAGAATAATTGACAGAAGGAAAAAGTACAGGTGCCGAATCTTCAGGCATCATTTCCATACCCCTCCAGATATATTTGGTCTGAATATCAAGACCGAGTCCGAACGGGGATTTGATCAATTTCCCACCCCAGTTATTCTTTGCATCCGGCATTTCTAATGTATCGTTGGCAAAGGAGGGTAGAATGTTAAACGATAAAAGTAATGAAACGATTAAGAAAATCTTTTTCATGCAATATGGAAGTTGTAGGTTGTTAATTATTTACGATATTTGAGAATAGCATGCAGATCTGCTATGGTTGGTAACTTATTGGAAAGCTTAGAGCCATTATTATTTATCAGGATATGTTTGAATATTGTTGATTAGGAGGATATAGTTGGCTTTTGAAAGAATTGTAGGAGAGGTAGTGGGATGGAAGCCGACGGTGGATTGGGTGAGGATGTTGAGTTAGCTGCGGATGAAGGCGGCATCGAAGGGTCGGCTCGCATCGAATGTGCTGAGGATGGTCTCGTCTTCGGTGTTGACATCGACCATCTTGGATTTACTGAAATCGGCATCGTCGAGGGTGAGGATGCGGATTATGTTGCCGTAGGTGTAGTATTTGGTTTGCATAGCGGGATTGTTTTTCCGCCCGTTGGATGGAACACAAAACCAAGGTAGTGTTGAATGTTGAATTTTGGATTTTGAATTGGTTCTATGGGACTCTAATTCAATTAGCAATGAGTAATTAGCAATTAGTAATTGCCTTGTTCCTTAACCTGGTCTATGGGACTGTGGTCTTTCCTCTCATTCTATGGACTTGATCTATCCCACCGTTCTATAAGACTTGGTCTTTCCTTTGTTCTTTGGATTTATTCGAATTCGAGGAGGTAGGATTTTATTTGTGTTTGAAGAGTGGGAAGATCTTCACGAATAGTCTTCAATACGTCTTCTCTATTTATTTGATAATAGCCATGTACAAGGATATGACGCATTCCGATGACGTATTTCCAAGGAGTTTGCCTATGTGATTCCTTGAATTCATTGGTGAGCTTGTAGGAAGCCTCTCCTATTATCTCAAGCAATTTGACAACTCCAAAATACATCAAATCCTTTTCTGTGATATCGTCAAGAACATTATTTTGATCGGCAACCAACAGTCTGTC
>CAMTMX010000015.1 GCA_947073495.1 uncultured Porphyromonadaceae bacterium | reverse complement strand
ACAAAATCCGTACAAAATAGTGCATAAAAACGCCTAACACTGACAGTTATCAGCATTAGGCGTTCTTGTAAGAGTTATGTTTTATCGTTCAGTAACAGTCAATTACTATCAATATAACGCATTGATAGTCAATTAGTTACTTGCCGATGCAGAAGGAGGAGAAGATGGAGTGGAGGAGGTTGTCGGGGGTGATGGTGCCGGTTATGGTGCCGAGGTGGTGGAGGGATTCCCGTACGTCTTGGGCTATGAAGTCAGCGGAGAGTCCGGCCTGTATGCCTTCAATCGCTCTTGTCAGTGCGTCGGCTCCCCGTGTCAGTGCTTCGTAGTGGCGGGCGTTGGTCACTATCAGTTCCGCGTCGGGATTGATGTCTCCAAAGGTCAGATCGTTCAGACATGATTTGAGCCGGTCAAGCCCTGTCCCGGTCTTTGCACTGAATTTTATCTGATTCGGCAATTCGCCGGCGGTTTGACTCGGCAATTCACTGGCGCTTTGCGCCAGAACATGAACAGCTCCGCGCGGGTCTGATTTGCTTTCGCTTTGATTTGTTGGCTCGTCGGCGCTTTGCTCCGGAACATGGACCGCTCCGCGCGGGTCTGATTTGCTTTCGCTTTGATTTGTTGGCTCGTCGGCGCTTTGCTGCGGAATATAGACAGCTCCGCGCGTGCATGATTCGTCGGCGCTTTGCTGCGTGCCGGGGGTGGGTGTGTCCGGATTTGGGGATTGGAGGTCGGATTTATTGAGGAGGGTGATTACTTTGGCATCCGGTTTGGCGGTGAGGAAACTGTTTAATTCCTCGTATTGATAGGGGAGGTGGGAGGTGGGGTCAATTATCCATATTACAATACGGGCGTCTTGCATTTTTGATCGGGCTCGTTCGATGCCGAGGTTTTCGACAACGTCTGATGTGGTACGGAGTCCAGCGGTGTCGATAAACCGGTAGAGCACACCGTCTATTTCGAGTGTGTCTTCAATCGTGTCGCGGGTGGTTCCGGGAATGTCGCTTACAATCGCCTTGTCGTCGCCCAAGAGAAGATTGAGCAATGACGATTTTCCGGCGTTCGGCACACCTGCAATAACCACCGGCACACCCTCTTTGATTGCCGCGCCTGACGAATAAGAAGAGGCGAGCCTCTTCACTTTCGTAAGGATCGCGTTGGCGAGCGACAGGAGGTTTGTGCGGTCGGCAAATTCAACGTCTTCTTCCGAGAAATCGAGTTCAAGTTCAAGTAGAGAAGCAAACTCCACAAGTTTGCCGCGCAATGCCTCAAACTCGCGCGAAAAATGTCCGCGAGTCTGCGACAGAGCAAGATCATGCGCCGCTCTTGATGATGAAGATATGAGGTCGGCAATCCCTTCGGCTTGAGCAAGGTCGAGTTTCCCGTTTAGAAAAGCACGTTGTGTAAACTCTCCGGGATTGGCTGCGCGTGCCCCTCTGCGGATAAGGTCAGACAAGACTTCGCGCTGAATCCAGCGCGATCCATGGACGGAAATCTCTATGGTGTCTTCTCCTGTGAAAGATGCGGGAGAGCGGAACACTGTTGCCACCGCCTCATCGAGAATATTCCCATCTGTAGCTATATATTTCCCTAAGTGTGCAGTGTGGGATGAAACTTCGGCAAGCGACTTCCCTCCCCATGCGCCATCTACAATCCTGATCGCGTCGGGACCCGACACACGGATCACTGCAATACCTCCCACACCGGCAGGAGTAGAGATTGCCGCGATTGTGTTTACTTCGAACTGTTCCATTCCTTAAACGAATAAGTCTTCTCAACCATTTCCTCTATTTCATCAGGCAACGCAGGGAAGAAGTCGTAACCGAGAATCTTCTCCAGGTCGTCGATACTCATAGCGTAGTCCTGCATATTGCCGGGCGAAGTCATGTTGGGGTAAACGAATGCTATGCCGCGAGGCTGGTCAAGATAGGGAGCCATGAGCACTTTGAAAAACGCTCCCGGTACCCTTACTCCCGCGTTTCCGATACGTTTTGTGTCAGAGGTCTCATAAATCGGTCCGGCGATTATCATTATCGCCGAGTCCCGCTTTGCCCATTGGCGCTCCTTGCTTTCAAGGGTGTTCCACGCTCCGGCGTTAAGACTATGGTCTTGCGGACAAATGTTTGCCATCACAAAGCAGTCGTCCATTGCTTCCTGACTCCATTTTTGGTCGGCGGCAGGACACATGTGTCCACGGTCATATCCCGAACGGGTGTAATCTTTTGTGGAAGGACACCCTTCGATATCGGGGTCTGTCCAGAAATTATCGCTACGTTCCACATCAGTCTTCACCTCTTCTCCAAGAAGTTCCCACGCCACATAATTCGGGGTGGCGTTATCCTTATTGAAAGAGATGGTAAACCCGACGTATTCTTTTATTTGGGAAGGCAATGCGTCAGGGAGAGTGACAGTTTCAAGTCCGGGGTAGTGTTTTTTTGTTTCACTGCCGTCAGGATTACCCGGATCAGGAGTCGGAGTTTCCGGGATTTCTGTTTCATGAGCCACTGTGGTTTCGGAGCAACCGTTCCAACCGGTCAGCCCTGCGATGATTGCCAATAGAAAAAGCGCATAAGTTGTTACATTATGTTTTTTTCTATTATATCTTTTACGTTTAGCCATATCTGAAAAATAAATGGTTAGAAATGGATTAAAAATTCTGTTGTCTTGACATTGAAGATTTTGCGCGCTTTTTTGTTGTTTATTCAGTCATTATGGATACTCATAACTTCTTTATAAATATCAAAAATGAGCCTGACAAATCCTCTCAATTCTTTCAATAAACAAATATAAACTTACACAAAATTAAGAATGATTTTGATATGTTGCAAATTATCGGTAATTTTGAAAGGATTTTTGCGCAATTTATGAAGCTTGATCGCCATATGCGTAGTGCATCTGTGTCTGGCGATTTAGAAATGTTCCATTCATTCCCATTATGCTTATGATTGGTACGGAATTAAGGAATACCGCGATTGTGGTATTGCCTAAGCTTCCACAAGATGATAAATTTGCACAAAATTAACCTGTTTTTTTGTGAAATGGAATTAGAAAAAATAAAAGA
This sequence comes from uncultured Porphyromonadaceae bacterium, assembly GCA_947073495.1. GTDB lineage: Bacteria > Bacteroidota > Bacteroidia > Bacteroidales > Muribaculaceae > Lepagella. The sequence goes on along the minus strand of CAMTMX010000015.1, from coordinate 42,163 downwards.
GAAGGCATTGCGTGGCGAGGGTGTCTCCCGCGAAGAGGCAGACTGGCTTGCCACATATAAAGATCTCGATAAACTTTGCGACGCCGCCAATGAAGTGAGCCGTCGCTGGCAAGGTAACGATGTGGATTCTTGCTCCATTGTGAATGCACGCAGTGGCAGATGTGGGGAAGACTGCAAGTGGTGTGCCCAGGCGTCGCGCCATCACACCGGCTGTGAAACATATAATTTCCTTGAGACTGAAGAAGTGATGCGTGCAGCTTCTGCAAACGACGAGGCGGGTATACGTAAGCTCTCTTTAGTGACGAGTGGAAGAGCGGTCACAAAAAAAGATCTTGAGAAGTTTTGTGATGTCTACCGCAAACTGTCGAATGAAACCAACCTTCATCTGTGTGCCTCCATGGGATTGCTCGGAGAGGAAGAGATGCAGATGCTGAAAGATGCAGGCGTGAAGCGTTACCATTGTAATATGGAGACATCTTCAAGAGTGTTTCCCTCGCTCTGCACCACCCATACTCCGGAAGACAAAAGGCGAACGATTGCCGCCGCACGCAAGTGTGGTCTTGAAGTTTGTTCCGGAGGAATCATAGGGATGGGGGAGAGCATGGCAGACAGGATAGATTTCGCTTTCGAGCTTGCCGGGCTTGATGTCGATTCCGTGCCGATAAATATCCTGAATCCGATTCCGGGAACCCCGCTTCAAGACACACCGCTCATAAGTGAAGAGGATATAATACGCACTGTAGCGCTTTTCCGCTTTATCATGCCGACCAAGTCACTCCGTTTTGCCGGTGGGCGTATGCGTCTGAGTCATGCTTCCATGTTGAGGATCATGACCGGAGGTATGAACGGGGTGTTGATGGGCGACATGCTTACCACTGTCAGCAACACAATCGCCGACGACAGAGTGTTGTTTGAAGAAGCGGGGATGAGGTTCTGATTAAGAAAATCCACAATGCAAAATTCATAATGCATAATTGCTACAGTCATGACCTGCAACATACGAAATAAAACTTACAACATAAAACATAAAACTGATAATGAACAAGTCTATCTATAAATACGCGGCAGAAGCTGGCGTGCCGATCGGGATGTATCTCACATTGATGTCGGCATGCCTGTTGATGAGCTTGCGCATAGAGATTCTATCCATGCTTGTGTTTCCGTTGATGGCGTGTTTCCCGATTGTTTTGGGAATGACGATGAAACGTATTGCCACACGTGAACCCGCTTATATGAAGGTTTCTGCGTTATGGCTCGGCGGCATCTATACCGTGATTTTCGGCACGTTGATATGTTCCCTGTTTTCAGGGGTATATCTTCTTTTTATAGATCCGGGTTTTGTCAATTCATATTTCGACCATGCAATAACCACAATAGAGTCATCGCCTATGGCTGTTGAATATGAAGCCACCACCGACCTCATGCGGGAAGCTATGGATGCGCATATCTTGCCGACGGGTATGGAATTTGTGAGCACCATGGGATGGATTACCTGCTTTGCAGGCTCGATACTCTCACTTGTACTGTCGGTAATAATTGTGAAAACCGGGAAGAAAAGAAGGGAATTGATAATGAATAATTAAGTAATTGAAAAAAGCATAATTCATAATGCTTAATTCATAATTGGGATTTTTTTTGTAATTTCGCATTTGTGATTTTGCCCGCTTCATTTGCGCTACAGTTTGGACCGGGGTGTCTCGAAGAGTCGGCTGTCCCTGGATCGAGGCGCGCATAAGGGGAATACTTATTCTTCATGATGTGCCCGTGGCAAATTAATTTGATGACAAAATGGATATATCAGTTGTTATACCTTTATATAATGAGGAGGAGTCGCTCCCTGAACTCGCTGCATGGATCGAGCGGGTTATGAATGCTAACGGATTTTCGTATGAGATACTTTTCATAGACGACGGCTCCACCGACAGGTCATTAGACGTGATCCATGGTCTTGCGAAAAAGAATGAGAATATCCATGCTGTCTCTTTCTCCAGGAATTATGGTAAATCGCCTGCCCTGAACACCGGTTTCCGTCGTGCCAAAGGTGATGTGGTCATTACTATGGACGCCGATCTTCAGGACAGTCCTGATGAAATTCCTGAACTTTACCGTATGATCACCAAGGATGGCTATGACCTTGTGTCAGGTTGGAAGAAGAAACGTTACGACCCGTTGTCAAAGACCATACCGACAAAGCTTTTCAATGCCACGGCGCGAAAGGTGAGCGGCATTAAAAATTTACACGACTTTAACTGTGGTCTCAAGGCTTACCGCAATGCGGTGGTGAAGCATATCGAGGTTTATGGCGATATGCACCGCTATATACCTTATCTCGCAAAGAATGCAGGCTACCGCAATATTGGGGAGAAGGTTGTGCATCATCAGGCCCGCAAATACGGTCACACAAAATTCGGTCTCGACCGGTTTATCAACGGTTACCTTGATCTCGGCACCCTCTGGTTTCAGTCAAAATTCGGAGTGAAGCCTATGCATATTTTCGGATTGTTGGGCTCGCTTATGTTCCTGATCGGATTTATAGCTGTCATTGTTGTTCTGATATTAAAGATAATAAGCATGAACAGCGATTCGTATCATTTCTATGTTACGAATTCTGTATATTTCTACCTGTCGTTGGCGGCGATGATCATGGGGCTGCAGTTCTTCCTGTCGGGATTTATAGGGGAACTGATCACCCGCAATTCTCCGGAGCGCAACAATTATTTAATAGCCGAAGAATTTTAATGATTATACATATTCGTCATATTGTCAGGAAATGCGTGGCGCCCGCTATAATGTTGGCGTTGATAGGAGCAGCGGCTTGTTCGAGCGAGGAATGCCTCGACAATAAAAATTCACTTCCACTTGCCGGATTCTACAGTTCGGCTGAAAATCCCCAGAAAATAAGCATAGATTCAATATCGATCTATGGGATAGGGGCTCCGGGAGACAGTGTGCTTCATGATTCCGTACGCAATCTCGGAGAATCCTATCTTCCGTTCAGGATAGATCAGGGTGAGACAAAATATGTGATAAAGTATCTGTCGGGATTGTTAGGACGTTTCGGTATCGCCGATACCATCACGTTTCGTTACGAAATTCAGCCGTGGTTCGTATCCTCGGCTTGTGGTGCCGTCTACTATTATGATATTGACACGATTGTCACCACTCATAATGTGATCGACTCTGTGATATGTCCGGAAGGAAGGATCACCAACGTAAGTAGTGAAAATCTGCGGATTTATTTCCGTGTGGCGACTGAGGAGTAAGATATGAAAAGTATATTCAATACACTTCCGCTTCTGATAGTGGCGCTGATCTGCTCGGCGGTTCCTGTCATGGCTCAAAAGAAGATCACTCCGGTCGACAAAGACCCTACGAGACCGCGTCAGCCTGTACTTCATTATTATGACAAACATGGTAACCCACTTGACGAACCGGTGCTTTTCCTTGCCGATCTCGACACTGTGAAGAAAGTGAAGTCCGGACCTGTATACCCGTTGCTGCATTCGGTGAGTCTCGGAGCCAATTTTTTCGACGGCGTTATGCTGCTTGCCGGGCAGAAACATGCGAGCTTCGATCTATGGGCGTCGTTGTCGCTCCACAACTGGTTTGAACCGGTGGTGGAATTAGGTATAGGCTTTGCTGACAACAAGCCTGAAGAAGGGAATTTCCACTATAAAGGGAAACCCTCCTTTTATGGCAAGATAGGTGTCAACTATAATTTTTTGTATAAAAGCAATCCGGATTATCAGGTGTATTTCGGATTACGTTGTGGCTTCTCTTCTTTCAGTTACGATATCACAGATATCACAATCAACTCATCTTATTGGGATCAGACGAATAAATTCTCCATCATGGGCCAGAAGGCACATGCCGTATATGGCGAAGTGTTGGGTGGGATCAAGGTGAAACTATGGAAAAATATATCGATGGGCTGGAGTGCAAGATATAAGATTAAGGGAAAAGTTAAGAATGGCAGTAATTCCAATCCATGGTTTATTCCAGGTTATGGCACAACTCCGTTGAGCGCCACTTTTTCTATCATCTACACTATCCCGATCAACAAAGGTGGGAAGGAGAAAGAAATTCCGGCTGAAGACGGCTCACTGCCGGTAGATCCTGCCGGAGTTCCCACAGAGACAACAGGGGCACCGGAAAAAGGAAATACCCCCATTGAAGAAGGAGTTTCCGTGCCGCCCGATGAAAGCGTTGTGGTTAAGAAAACTTGAAAGAGGCTCGAGCCATTTTGCAAAGTGGCTTGAGTCTCTTTTCGTTTTAATAAAGTTATTTTACTAAGTACCAACGAAAAATAAATGTACAAATGCCAGTCATATATTGCGGCAATCTATAAAGCCGTTCATCAGTCGTTATGGAACCCCATAATTCCATCTTCACGTCTTCATATCTCGCTCTCACTATAAGCCAATCATATGCACATTTATTTATCGTAGGTACTTATTTGGAGACCGGTCAGATGGCTGCCGAGTGCAGAACCATGTCTGTGATCCAGATCCAGAGAGGGCAGAACCCGATGAAAAGGATTACTGACAAGGTCAGCGAAGATGTGCCGGTTGCCACGTATGTGTTGTATTCATCAGCGATAATAATTCCGGAAAATGCAGGGGGAAGTGCACCTGCCACTACAAGCATCTTAAGGTTGAGAGGATCCATGTGGAATATAAGCCCGAGAATAAGAAGCACTGCAGGCATTACAACCATTTTGAGGATAGAGCCCAAAATCGCTTGCCAATTGATATCCACCTTGATAGATGAAAGCGTTATGCCGGCGGAGAATACGGCAAGAGATGCGTTGGCGCCTTTGATCAGGTCGAACGAAGGACTTGCCCATTTAGGCCATGGGATTCCGACAAGCACCCAGATCACTGCGAGAATAGGAGCCCACGCCACAGGCTGTTCCAATGCGTGAAGCACAGGAAGCCATGCGCTCGGACGTTTCTTTTTAATAGTGGCTGTGCCGCTTGCCGAAACGCTTGCTATCTCCTGCTTTTCAAGAGATGCGTTCATCAAGGAAAGTCCCACGGGAATACCTACGGCATTGACAACAATACTGACAATCGCCACAACCAATGCTACACTCGGAGTGGTGCCGAAAATAGGTTCCAGAACTGCGAATCCGAGGAACCCGATTGTCGGGGAGCCGCTGATCAGCGCCGATACCGCTGCGTCGGCGCCGGTGTTTTTCTTGAAGAGTTTGAAGACATAGTAGACAAGCATGAAACAAAACATGATGCCCACAAGCGATATCAACGAAAGTTTGATATCTTTTGCCAACATTTCCCGGGTGGATTGCACTATAGAGACAAACAGGGCGGCGGGCAAGGCATAGTCGAGGACAACCTTGTTGAATTTTTTTGAATCGTCGCCGGTGAAAATCCCCTTCTTGCCTGAAATATAACCGGCAAGCATCACCACGATAATAGGGACAATAGCGTATAAGATTATATGTTCCATAGTTTTTAAGTTTAGGGTTCAGGGTTTTGTTTGAAGTTTAAGGTTCAGGGAACATGCAAGAGAGGAAGACTTCCACATATTTCATACTCATTCATACCCCTGAACCTAAACTTAAAACCTTAAACAACGATAGTCTGTAGCGGGGCGGGGTTCAGATACCCGATATGCCCGGACTCTTTGCCTGAATCTGCGGCAAGCTGCACGTCGATGAGCGTCGGTTTTTTACTTGCGATGGCTGCCTTAAGAGCTTCGGAAAGTTCTTCTGGCTTTTGCACGTAATATGTGGTGGCTCCGAACGCATCACCGAGTTTATCGTATCTTGCGCGAATGTCAAGGGTTGTAGGTGCCGGATCGGTTGTCTTGTCCAAAGGTTCCCCTATACCGTTATAGATACCTCCGTTATTGAATATAACCACAGTGACGGGCAGATTAAACCTGCAAATTGTGGAAAAGTCCATTCCTGAGAATCCGAATGCCGAATCCCCTTCGATCGCCACAACCGATTTGCCTGTAGCTACCGCGGCGCCGATTGCAGAGCCCATACCCATTCCCATGATGGCCCATGTGGCGCAATCCACGCGGTGGCGCGGAAGCGACATGTTGATGGCATCTCGGGTATCGTCAAGAGTGTTTGCACCTTCGTTGACGAGAATTACGTCAGGATTTGATTCGAGGATCGGTTTGATTACCCCGAGAGCAGTCCAATGATGCATCGGCATCATATCCTTGGCTTCGCTGATGCGTGCGGCAAATTTCACATTCTTCACTTTTGCTTCTTCCTGAAGAGATGTTACCCATGCAGCATCCGCGCTCATTTTCTTTCCCTCGAGGGCTGAAAGAATGGCGTCGAGCGAAAGGTTCATATCTCCGACAACAGGGGCGGCGATGGGCACATTCACGTCAATTTCCTGAGGTTCCACATCAAGCTGGATAAACTTCATCTCGGGATTCCATTTCCCTTTGCCGAAAGAAAGCATCCAGTTGAGACGGGCGCCTATGACCATCACCACATCTGCCTTTTCCATAATTGTGGAGCGGCAGGAAAGGGCACTCAACGGTCCGTCATCAGGTAGGAGCCCTTTTGCCATCGACATCGGAAGATACGGGATATTGTATTTTTCAACAAGAGTCTTGATCTTGTTGTCGGTTTTAGCATAAGCCGCACCTTTGCCAAGAAGGATAGCGGGATGCTTTGCGGAAGTCAGTATCTCAACCGCACGGTCAACGGAAGCTTGATTGGGAGCCACAGGTGAATAAATGTCAACCGGAGTGTAGAACAATTTGTCGGCATCCTCACGGTTCATTATTTCTCCAAGGGCGGGAGTGGTCATGTCGATGTATACGCCTCCTGGACGTCCGGATACTGCTGCGCGATATGCACGGTAGACAGCCGAAGGAATGTCTTTGGCGTATGTGCATCGGAATGCCGCCTTTACAAGCGGTTTTGCAGTGTTAAACTGGTCAAGCTGTTCGTAAGTGCCCATGTTCATATCCACCATAGCCGTGTCGCTTGCTCCCGATATCTGGATCATAGGGTAGCAGTTGACAGTGGCGTTGGCAGTCGCCGTCAGCCCATTCAAGAAGCCGAGTGATGACACGGTCATCAGGATGCCCGGTTTGCCGGTAAGAAACCCTTCGGTCGCCGCCGCCATACCTGCCTGTTGCTCATGGCGGAACCCTACAAATCGGATCCCTTCTCCTTGAATCAAGTATGCAGCCTCGGTTATAGGAATGCCTACAAGTCCGTAGACATTCTCTATCCCAACGTTTTTAAGTGCCTTTGCAAGTATATACATGCCTGTCACCTGTTCCGGGAAATGAGGTTCAGGTTTTGATTGACAGTTACATGTCGGTTTTGTCTGTGAGTTCATTTTAATAATTTATAAGAGTGGATCTTTGATAGATAATGAAGATTCACTGTTTTTACGGATATCGATATTCTTACGGCTTTTGCCTTAAAACAAGTTTAAGCAACATCTATTTGAAATAGGATGGATCACATGTGTCCATCTACCGTAGCCGTCGTTCCGTTCTTTGCAAAACTTTCTATCTGTTCATCGGTATAGCCGAGTCCTTTAAGAATTTCGGAAGTGTTGCCTCCCAAAGAAGGACAAGGTCCGTATGTGGGTTGGAAATTGCTCATAGTGAACGGACATCCTACAGTCACGAAGTCGCCGATTTCTCCACCCTGTTTGATTGTCACGAGGGTATTGCCGTCGTATAGCGACTCATCTGTCATGACCTCTTTGGTTGAAAGTACAGGTCCGACAGGCACTCCATACTTGCTAAGAATCTCCACGACTTCATATTTAGTCTTGTCTGCAGTCCATTCGCCTATCCTTTTGTAGATTTCCGGTTTGTGGCGGTCGCGGGCATCGGCTGTATTGAAATCCGGATTGGTAAGCCAGTCTTCAAACCCCAATCCCTTGCATGCCAGTTCAAAATTCTTCGGTTCGCGCTGAAGAATGATGTAGACATAGTTGTTGGCGTCTATTTCAGAGTCGTAGCCACCGGAAGGTTTGCACTTATAAGTCCACCCAAGCACTCCTCCGCCTTCAATGTTTCCTGAGCGTGGCACACAATCGCCAAATTTCCCGTCAGGATATTGCGGGAATTGCGAGAGATATCCGATCTTGTCGAGCGTGAGCTGGTCACGTGTCTTGATTCTGCATAGGTTGAGGCAGGCATTGTGCATGGATTGATATACGAAACACCCTTCGCCGGTTTTGTTGCGCTGCTGAAGTGCTGCAAGGAGTCCGATAAGAAGGTGCATGCCTGTATTAGAGTCGCCAAGCGCGGCTCCGCTTTGGGTCGGAATGTTGTATTCTCCGTCATACCATCCTGTTGTAGATGCAGCGGCAGCAGTAACCTGCGCAATTGGCTCGTATGCCTTAAGGTCCTTGTATTTTGAAGAGAGCGGGAACCCCTTTATTGTGCCGTAGATACATTTCGGGTTAAGGGCGTGGACCGCTTCCCAGCTGAATCCGAGCTTGTCCATTGCGCCCGGGTGAAGGTTTTCAACAAATATGTCAGCCTCCTTTATCAACTTCGTAAGGATCTCTTTCCCGTCAGGAGTCTTTGCGTCCAGGGCAATGGATTTTTTATCGGAATTAAGTTGCAGGAAGTAGTAGCTCGGCAGGTCAGGATTGAACTGCAGTTCCTTACGGGTTGCGTCTCCGACACCGGGACGCTCAATCTTAATGACTTCGGCCCCAAGCCATGCAAGCATTTGGGTGCATGACGGACCAGACTGAACTTCTGTGAAATCTACAACTTTAATTCCTTGAAGAGGTGCTGTGTTCATAGTTTTTAATAATTTAGAAGGTTTCTAATTTGTCTGATTTAGATAAATATTAAATGGTTTTTCGATATGCAAGTGCTTTATCTATACTTTTGCTACAATTAATAACATATTATTAAAATTTTGGTTGAAAATATAATGGTTGGTTGAATTCCTATATTGAAAATTTAAAGATTTTTTATGGAGAATGAATTTATGATGGTTTTTTATGTTAAAAATACCTCTTTCCCAATCTCCCTTTCGATATTGCAAACATAAAGACATAAATACGAGGTTTTGACATAAAAACATAAAGCCATAAATTATAAAAAAGGATATCGGGATATTTTTTTTCGCGAACTCGCCGCATATAATATCCCGATATCCTTTTTTATCTTTAAATGTGCTCATGTTCCCATCATCCAAAACACCTTTATGTCTTTATGTATTTCTGTCCTAACATCCAGAACCTTTATGTCTTTCTGTCAAAACTATTCTGTTTTTATGTCCAAATGTTAAAATGGATTGGTTTTTAGTTAAAATAGCTATAGAGTAGTGGTTGTTTTTACCGGAAATAGGAAAAAGTCGCAAAATTTTGAAATTTTATTACTAAAATACTTGCATGACGCTATTTTTTGCATTAAATTTGCGCTACCGATTTCTGAAGCCCACACAATCGTGGGCAGGAGGAGGGCGGTAAAACATACTGATTAAAGCGTTACTTGGCGCTGATTCTTGACGGATCGAACTTCGCAACTTCAACTCCTAAGTCAAGGTTAGCAACGGTAGACGCCGCATGGATATGAATTCCATGTACAGGGGGATAAACGCGAGAGCGTTTATTCTTTCAGTACGCAATTCATATATGCGTGGGCTTCACTGTTGTCATCTTACTTAGGGAGGCAATGCGAAGGCCTGATCCGTGGGATGGCAACAAAGCAGGTTCCCACGCTTTTATTTTATATTTACCCCTCATCCGGGAATCAGAGGGGCGACAGATATCACTAAGGCATGCTATTAAGCATCTTAACACGAACAACCCGCCAACATCAGCGAAGATTCCCTACGCTGCTTGCCTCTTTAGCACTGGCTTGCACAGCTCTTCCGGCTCAATCGCAGGAAGTGGCGATCAAAACCAATCTTCTTTATGATGCAACCGCAACTGTCAACTTAGGTGCGGAGGTACAGGTGGCGCCAAAATGGAGTCTCGACCTGTCGGGCAATCTCAATGCGTGGACCTTCTCCAACGGCAGACGGTGGAAGCATTGGATGGTGCAGCCTGAGGCTCGCTATTGGCTTTGCGACGCCATGGCTGGACATTTCTTTGCTGTCCACGCTCTCGGAGGGCAGTTTAACATCGGTCATCTCCCGTTTGCTCGCGATTTCCTCGGCATGAAATTCAGCAACCTTCAAGACAACCGCTATCAGGGATGGTATGCCGGAGCCGGTATCGGCTATGGCTATTCCTGGATTCTCGGAAAGCACTGGAATCTTGAGGCTGAACTCGGTTTCGGATGGCTCTACGGTCATTACGACATCTATGAATGTACCGGTTGCGGAAGAAAGACAGGCAAAGGCCACCGCAGCACTTTCGCCCCGACAAAGGCGGCAATTAACCTTGTCTACGTATTCTAACCTCAGGAAACAGTTTTGATCATGAACAAGATATTTACAACTATAGCGGCTTCAGTGCTGGCGGTTTCCGGCGCGGCTGCAAAAGAGGTGCCCTCCTCTCAGCTCCCCGAAGGGGCTTTGAGCGACGTGGCTGTGGAGCGTTCGACTTCCACGCTTCTTGTCTCGATGAAGGTTCATCCCGAGGTGTTCAGCAAAAAGTGGAACCGCGAGGTGTGGCTTCGCCCCGTGCTCGTGTCGGGTGCCGACTCCCTATGGCTTGAGCCTGTGGTGATTGCCGGAAGAACTCGCTATTATCAGAACCTACGTGCCGACGGAAGCACTCCCGGATATGTGATGCTCCGCTCTGGATCGGAAGACACCTATGACTATTCTGTAAACGTTCCCTTCGACTCCTGGATGGAGAAGGGTGAACTCGAGATGGTCAGCGAGATTGACGGATGTTGCGGCGACGGACTTGCAGATCCTGCAGACAATGACCTTATGGCGTTCGACTTCCGTGAGAAGGTGCTCAAGCCGATGTTTGCATACGTAAAACCGATGGGTGAGATCGAGAAACTTCGTCATGTGGAGGGTAAGGCTTACATAGACTTTCCTGTAAACAAGACTGTCATCTATCCTGACTATCGCAGCAACCCGAAGGAACTTGCAGAGATTAAACGCACCATCGATGAAGTGCGCAACGACAAGGACGTGAATATCATTTCTCTTACAATCAAGGGTTTCGCATCTCCCGAAGGTCCGTACGCAAACAATGAGCGACTTGCTAAGGGTCGTACGGAGGCTCTTATTAAATATGTAGGCGATCTTTATTCTTTCCCAAAGTCGGTGCTTCGTACTGAATGGGAGGCGGAAGACTGGAACGGACTTGCCGAAAGGCTCCGCAACTCCAACATCGACAACAAGGATGCTATCCTCGCCATCGCAACCGACGGCAACCTGGCTCCCGATGTTCGCGACGCTGAGTTGAAGAAGAGATTCCCAGAGCAGTATGCATTTATGCTGGCAAATATCTATCCGGCGCTCCGCCATTCAGACTACACCGTCAACTATGTGATCCGCAACTTTACGGATGTGGCTGAGATTGCAGAGGTTATGAAGACGGCTCCCCAGAAACTATCTCTCGAGGAACTCTTCATCTATGCCCAGAGTCTCGACAAAGACAGCCCGGAGTTCCGCGAGGTGATGGAGGTGGCAGTCAGAATGTATCCCGATGATGCTGTGGCAAATCTGAATGCGGCTACCACTGCGGTTGACCATGGCGAATATGACCTGGCACGCGGTTATCTTAAGAAAGCCGGTGATTCCTCAGAGGCTCTTTACACTGCCGGAGTGCTCGAAGCAAAGACCGGCAACTATGCCAAGGCTAAGGAACTTCTCGAGAAAGCTTCCAGGGGTGGCATCAAGGATGCCGACCGTTTGATTGCCGATCTGATCGACTGGGGCTTTATCAATTAATAATGCATTATTAATAATGCATTATTAATTGATAGGCTTCCTTTGTCGTGATTCCGTCACTCTGTGACTGATATTTCCAAAGACTAACAATGAACTATTTAGATGACTGCAAAACAGTCGTCAGGGGGTTCCTACGCCAAATTGAAAACGGGAAATAAATTATAAATTACAGAAAACCAATGAAATGGTTAAATTGAAAACAGAAAATAACAATTCAATAATTAAATTTTTAACTAACACAAAAGTTATGAGAAAATCACAAATTCTCCTCGGAGCCGTAGCGGCTCTCAGCATGGGTCTTTACTCATGTTCAAACGAAGGCGCCCCCGAAATCGGCGGCGGCAACGCACCTCAGGAAGGCAACCAGTACATGGCTGTTCGTATTCAGACAGCGGGTCTTAACGGCACACGTGCCGGTGTTGTAGGTAATCCAGAATTTGAGGATGCCAAGGGTACTGAAGGCGATATTTCCCCAGACAAATTATTTTTCTATTTCTTTGATGCCAATGGTAATCCATTCCCGTTAGCTTACGTAAACGTCAATGGAGAAGTAATTACCAATGTTGTTAAGCCAACGGATATTAGTCAAGATAAAGGTGACGGTGGTGAGACAACCATTGAGGGCGTTCTTGTCCTTGGTAAGGCGGTAGGGGAAGGCTATGTCGGAACAACTCCTTCAAAAGTTGTTTGTGTTGCAAATCCTACAGTAGGACTCGCTGATTTCGCAAATAAATCTCTTGGAGAAGTTCTTGGAGCATTATCAAATGTACCTTCTCAGATTCCTGCAGCCACCGGTTTCCTCATGACAAGTTCTACTTATGCCAATGGTACAAATGTGATCACGGCTGTTGATGTAACAGGCAATTTCGAAAACACACCAGCAGCGGCTGAGGCAAATCCTGCAACAATATACATAGAAAGAGTTGCCGCAAAAGTGAGAGCGCAAGGTCTTAATACCTTTGCTCCGAAAATGAGAGATGCTCATGGAGATATCGTTGAAGGTGAATATAAAGTTGATAATGCTGATGCTAATCTAACTGTTGAACTTGTTGGCTGGCAACTTCGTAATACTGCAAACCGGTCATATGCATTTAAGAAAATTACAGATGACCAAGGGGCTCTTCAGAATTGGTTTGATGGTTGGAATAATGCAGACTTGCATCGTTCGTATTGGGCTGTGGCATGTGGCATCACACCTCAGGAAACCGTATATGATATTTATGACGAAGATCAATTTACATTGAAAGGTTATAATGCGAATAACCCCACTGAGAATATCGCATATTGTTATGAAAGCACCGGTTATACACCTACATCTGTGACAGATCGTACTTCTCAAGCAACAGCCATTATTGTGAAAGGTATTGTTAAAAAGGATGGTCAGCCTATCGACATGATGCGTTGGGCAGGTGCTTATTATACAAGTGAACGTCTTAAACAGCGTATCGCAGAAAACTATTCCTCTCATACAGGAACTCAAGTTACAACAGATGATGTTACTTTTGTGGCTGATGGGAACAATAAGTGGCATGCTCAAGTAAATAATACAGATTGGAGCACTGACTTTAATAATATCCAATGGTGGAAAGATGGTGTGACTTCTTATTATCTGAACATTGAACATCTTGGAGGTAAATACGGTGTTGTTCGTAATCATATCTACGACTATACTTTTGAAGATGTAGTAGGTTTTGGTGTTCCCGGTAATGATCCTACTAATCCAGAAGATGAGGAAGAAACATTCTTGGCAGCTCGTCTGTATGTTCTCAACTGGCATGTTGTTAGCAATAAGGTGATTCTTGAATAATATCTGATTCAGTTTAGACTCTGATAATGAAGTGCGGCGGCCTCGGCTGCCACCGGTTGCCGAGGTTGTCGCTCTTTATTCTCTCTACCTTGCTTTGACAAGGTTCTACCATCAATAGTTTTCATTTCCGATTTCGGTTGTGGTGCGAATGAAGTGAGCACACATCAACCGGTCGATAATAACAAATAACAGAAACGGATTTAGGAAATTAACTTCGCAACATTCACGCTTACGCGTGAGATTAACCACAGAGTGGCTATCGCCCTCTTTTAAATTGATAATTCCCGCACGGATCCGGTTAGCCCGGATTGAGCGACAACATACAGATTTATGGCATTTGTCAATTAGTAATTAGCAATCCTAATCAATTAGTAATTAGTAATTAGAAATTAGTAATTAGCAATTGATTCGGGATTCATCGGGATTATCTCGATTAATCTCGATTAAAACCAGCGACTAACGACTAACGACTAATGACTAACGACTAATGACTAATGACTAACGACTATAACTTCATAGCTCGTAACTCTGACCTCTGACATAAATCATCGGTCAAAGACCAACAACCAAAGACCATCAATCAACAACCAATAATAACGAAACAATAACAAAAATTTAAGATATACAACCGGTCATGATACTAAACAGAATTACTAAAAACATCAGAAATGGTTCTGTCGCAATGATGGCGGCTCTCTCCGGATTGCTGTTTACTAATTGCGATTCTATGATCTATGATGATTCCGACTGCGTTGAAAGCTGCAACCTGATTCAGCTCGTTTATGATCACAACATGAAGTTTGCCGATGCTTTCGATGCGGAAGTGGAACAGGTCTCTTTGCTTGCCTTTGATGCTGAAACCGGACTCCTCGTTCAGCGCATGGACGTTGAGGAAAACAAACTCACGGACAACAATGAGATTTTCCTTAATCTCGAGCCGGGTAAGTATAACCTCCTTGTGTGGGCGGGTCGCCACAGCGACAGCTTCGACATTGCCGCCGGCACTGTCGGTCAGTCAAAAATGGAAGATTTCCATTGTCGCATGCATCGTGAAGAGGGAGGACACATTAACGATGATCTATCACGCCTTTATCATGGCACACTGGAACTGGATGCCAAGTATGCCTCTCCTTCCAAGCCTCAGAAATCTATTGTATATCTTAAAAAGGATACAAACGTGGTCCGCGTGGTGCTTCAGCAGAGTGGCGGCGATCTTGATGTGAATGACTATGAATTCACAATCACCGATGCCAACGGTTGGATGAACCATGACAACACCCTTCGCCAGGACGAGTTGCTCACATATCATCCCTGGTATAGCTACAGCGGTTCTGTAGATGTTAATGTAGATCCAATAGACCCCGAAACCAAATCGGCTGTTTCATTCAGCGATGAAACGAGAGTGAAGCATAACGCGGCACTTGCTGAGTTCACGACCGGCAGGTTGATGTGGGGTGCGAAACCGATATTGACCATCAGACATAAGGGTACGGACAAGAATGTGATGCGCATCAACGTGAATGATTATGCGATGCTTGTAAAGGGATTGTATAATGAGAAGATGAGCGAACAGGAGTATCTCGACCGTCAGGACGAATACAACATGACATTCTTCCTCGACGAAAATGGCAAATGGGTAAGTACAAGAGTGATCATCAACAACTGGGTAATCGTCCGTAATGTAACCCCGGTAGAGTGATATGGTTAGAGTCTTAATCAATTAGTAATTAGCAATCCTAATCAATTAGTAATTAGCAATCCTAATCAATTAGTAATTAGCAATTAGTAATTAGCAATTGATTCGGGATTCATCAGGATTCATCGGGATTATCTCGATTAATCTCGATAAAGATCCGCGACTAACGACCAGCGACTAATGACTAATGACTAACGACTAATGACTAACGACTAAAACTTCGTCACTCATAACTCTGACCTCTGACCAAAATTATCGCAAATAACTAACACAGATAAAACGAAATTCACCGATGAAAATCGACAGAATAATAAATAGAACCTTGAGCCTCCTTGCCGGGGGATTGCTGACGGTGTCGCTGAGCGGATGTCTCGACGACAACTCCGCCTGCATCGAAGACCAGCCCGGCTATCAGGAAGGCAACGACGTCTGGTTGTCGTTTAAGGTCTCTAACATGGGAGAATCCACCCGGACACGCGCGGAAGGTGACGAACCTAACGATGACGCGAATCACCCGGATGAGGCAGCTATCGAAGCAGAGAATTTCATCAATACAAGTGATATCGCTTTGATGTTTTTCGATGATAGAAAAACTCTTTGGAAGGTATTTCAGCCTGGAGAGTATGTCATAGAATCAACGGGAAATGCTGCTGAATACAATCTTAAGTTCAAGATGAACAAAGACTATTTCAGTTATGCTAAAGGTAAGGAGCAGGTTGATTATTCTCTCATGATTGTTGCGAATATTAAAGGTCTGAAAGGTGAGAATGGCATCTTTGATGATAATTTATTCGCTTACACTCCTCAAAGAATAGGTTCTGAGTATAAATTCTTCAGTATGCCTGATCAATCCACTAATGCTTGGATGCCATCAATAGAATTGAAAGACTTGATTCCGATGGCGGGTATAGCAAAAGGATCTTTTGCTTCAAGCATTCTTGAACAAGGAAACACTTGGGAAACGGCGGCGGAAATAGGAGATGTCTATATGCAGCGTTGCCTCGCTAAGATCCGCGTACTCGATGCAATACCATTGCAAGAAGATGCAGCTCTCGAAGGTGGTCGTACTGCCCAAATTACAGAAGTAAAACTTGTGGGCGCAAATACCAAAGGTGCATATATCCCTTATTTCACGAATACAGATTGGTATAATGGAACAAATGTAGTGGAATCAGCTACAGAACAATCAGATTGGTTTGATGGAGATGCTAAAGTGACATTGTTAAACACCGAGGAAGCTTACCCAAGTGTTGTAGATAAAAAAGAATATCCGAATCAATTTTATTGCTATGTTCCTGAATCTTTGGTGAGTGGTAGAAATACTAAACTGCAGATAACAGTAGATTTTGGTGCTGAAAAACGGACTTTTGACGTTCATTTAGCTAACCCTTACGGATCATCATATAATGGAATAAGCAATATAGCGCGAAACCACATATACGAATATATAGTAAATGCAACTATGGCTTCTCTTGAATTGAAGTTACATGTTGAAGATTGGGAATCCATAACTACTGACTGGGATTACAAAGAAAATCCGACTGTTGCAGAGGGTGGTTATCTTACCTGGTCTCCGGCTGCTACCGGTAATTCAATCAAGTTGACTTCAGGAAATACAGCTACGGGAACATTCAGATTCTCTGACCCGATTGGTGGTATTTGGTATGCATCATTGATCCCGGAAGGAAATACAGAATCAAATGCCTTCAGATTCATCGATGGAGAGGGTAAACCTGTCAGCAGTATTTCGGGGGTGATTGGAAATGAAATGTCTTCAATTAAAATTAAAGCAATGCTCGATGCCGGGATTCAACGTTCAGCCCGTCTGAAGTTCACAGTAAAAACTCTTGATGGAAGAACATTGTCTGGAGATGTGATAAAAGAAGATGGATCATATTTTACAATTGAACAAACCGCTAAGCTATAAAAGAAATATGTTTTCTACTAATAAATATCTTTCTCGAATATTGAAGATGACAATGGCATCAGTGCTTCCCGCACTGATGGCGGCGTCATGTTCGGATGAAATATTCGACAATCCCGGTGAGCAAATTGGTGAGTCGGGATATATCACTATCAATCTTGCCAGTTCACAGTTGAAAACACGAGCAGAGATTGAGAATGATGTTGATGCATTGAATGAAAATCTAATTGATAATGCATGGGTTTTCTTGGCACCTGCAGATGCTGCAGAAAATTCAGTTCCAGTTTTGGCAAAGAGGGTGGAGATAAACCAGAATACAGATGCTACCATTAAGATTCCGTTGAATAAGACAATTATTAATGATCTGTCAAACAATGGAACGTCTGCTACATGTAAAGCTTACGTCATTGCCAATCTCGATAAGGATGCGCAAATTGAAGGTAAGACATTGGGAGAGTTGAGGACTTTGCCGATATCTGCTGATTTTGCAACTAAAGAGCCTCAACGATCATTTGTGATGGATGGAGAGCAAACTAACCTGACAATAGACAAGGATAAAATTACAGGATCTGTTAATCTTCAACGTGCTGCTTCAAAGATCAGAATAGCAGTTAAAGTGAAAGATCAAGTTGTGGTAGATGGTGTTACTTGGACTCCGGTTTTGGAAAATGGAATTACTGTCTTGATTGCTAATGGTGTGAAAAATTCTTTAGTCACTCCATCGGAATACACACCTTCTTCTGATGATTATTTCAGAACCGCTACTAATGCGGAGGATGAAAATCATAGGGCAAGGACATTGGAAAAATCTTCTGATGCTAATGCCCCATACCCTTATGAATTGAATCAGCCGTTCTATACATTCCCCAACAATTGGGAGTCAGACGAAACGCACATGACATATATGACTCTTATGGTGCCATGGCAAAGAAATGATGAGCAAACTTACCGCACATGTTATTATATGGTGCCTGTGGTTAAAAATGAGAAATCGATTGGCAGAAATGTGTCGTATAAGGTAAATATCGATGTGAATGTACTCGGAAGCTTTACTCCCGATGAACCATTTACAATCAAAGATTGCAGCTATAAGGCAGTAGATTGGGGAAAAGAAGAGATTGGTGTTGATATAAATGACTACCGTTACCTCGTTGTAGACCGTAATGAATATGTGATGAATAATGAAGAGACAATAAATATCCCGTTTTATTCATCACATAACACAATAGTAACTGTTCATACTACAGTTGATGGTAAAGATTTGCCTGATGTAAGAATGAAATTTTATAGATATAATATTACGAGTAGTGGCATAGAAACCGGAATCTGGATAACTCCTGAACAAAATGAATTGACGGGAGAAATGAACAACAAAAGAAAGATGTATGATGTGACAGTATCAAATATAGTGTCTGAACAAACTAATACTAGAACATTGACATTCAGTCATGACTTGATTCAATGGGATGCGAAAGCTTTAAAGTATAATAGTTCAACTGAATATGTTGATTTCAGTTTGCAAAATCCTGTTCAAATCCAGAATGGAACATCAGGAGGATGGATTGGAGGATCTTCTCCAACTTATAAGACGTTTACAGAAGCTGATAGTTTAGATATAAGTAAAACCATAGCGTATTTTACGCCTACTGATAACGTAGCATATTCAAAATATGAGGTTTGGATTACTATCATTCACGAAGATTTGTTGGACCAAAAAGATACTACTCCTTTCCAAAGGACGATTCATATTGTTCAATATCCTCAGATGTATATTGAAAGCAAAGCAAATAGATTTTATTATTATAGGGATAAACCTTATGGAGAACCAAAATTAGGTAATGTTTACATCAATAATTATCCCACATACAATAATAATGGGAATGTTTCTAATAGCGGTAGCAGTTGGTATTCACCAAGTGGATTAACTGGAGCTAACAGGAATCCTAATATGTATATCATAAATGTTACTCAATTGAATGATAATAGATACATAATTGGAGATCCAAGAAAAACATCAGTTGATAATTTGAATTATGATTCTTGGCAGACTGCACCAGATCTTTACGATGGAAAAGAAAGAACATTGAGTCATTATTATCCTACGGACAATTCAAATAATAAAAAATTCTACATAGCTCCTAAATTTAGGGTTGCTTCTTCTTATGGTGTTTCAGGTACTATGTCTCTTGATGATGCAAAAAAACGTTGTGCATCATACCAAGAATTAGATTGTCCTGCAGGAAGATGGCGTCTACCTACTTATGGGGAGATGGAATATATTATTAAGTTGTCGAATCAAGGGAAAATACCTGTTTTGTTTAGTTCTGGTTCAAGATACTGGTCTGCACATGGAAGTGCTTCCGGTCAAACTGGTTCTGATGGTAATTTAGGGAATACGAATAGTGATGATTCACATGTTAGATGTGTTTACGATGAATGGTATTGGGAGGATGTTCTTCCTAAACTAGAGTCAAACGGAACGTGGACTTCTAATGGCTATACTGTTCCAAGATATTACTTTACATGGGGTGATAAGGAGCGATAATGAATAATTTAATTATTTGAACAAGGAAATGAAATTTCTTAAATATATATTAGGATTGACAATGTCTTTTTCACTTGTGGCGTGTTCGGATGAACCGGCACAAGTGAATCAAGGCGGTGTCATAGATAAAGGCGATGAGTTTACAGTTGACCTTTCTCTCGATATCTCAGACATGAAGCCAACAATGACAAGAGCTTTGGACGAAAATCCCGTTTATGAGAAATTGAAGCTTTATGTCGTTGAGTTTGAAAAGAAAGGCGGTCCTCTTGATGGTAACACTTTATCGCATGTTTACGAACCGGATGAGGAAACCGTAAATCCAGAGGATGGGGACAAACACTTTACTCTGACTCTAAAGAAAACAGAAGATGCAAAAGTTTTGCATCTTATTGCAGTCCCCAATACCGTTGATCTTAACATTCCTTTTGGATTGGAGGGTGAGGTTATCCCATCTTTGACTGTATCCAACGGGAATGATGCATATTGGCAGCGTCTTGAATTCCCTAAAGGTTATGGAGTGCAAGATGGTGATTCGTGGACTCTTAATGATGGTGTTACAACTCAGTTTGATCATGTTCCGATGATTCGCAACTTTGCAAAAGTTACGGTCTCTTCTAAAGCTGAAGATTTTAATTTTGAGGGTTTTGTGATTGTCAATACTCCAAAGGTTGCTACAGTAGCTCCTTGGAATTCTACGAATATGACATTTCCTAAATTCTTGAATGATAAAAAGGAAATGCTTGATGCAGACTTAGGTTATCCCGGATATTTCCCATTTGACAATGTTAATGAAGTTAATACTTCATCTCCAAAAGAAGGAGAATTCGATTATTCTGTTAAATATCTTTATGAGCGCCCGAGTTCTTCAATCAACAATACATATATAATCATCAAGGGAAATCGAGGTGGTTCTTCAATGTATTATAAGTTGGATATAGGAATGAATGATGGAAACAATATTTTCAAGTATCATAATATCTTGAGGAATTTCTGGTATGAGATCAATCTGAATTCTGTAAGGAGTAACGGATATAGCAGTATAGAAGAGGCTATGAGAGGTGTGGTTTATAATAACTTCTCTTTCGATGTCAATACACGTCAGATGATAAATATCTCTGATGGAACGAAAATGATTTGGGTCAACAAGACTACCTTTGTGGTCAATGATGTTGATTCGACTACCGTTAATTTCCAATATCGTTTTGACGATGATATCACGAAACCTGGTTACAATACTGGGAAGCTTGAATTCATTGATCAGGCAACCGGTGAAATTATTTCCCATGAGAATATTTCAAGATTATCTGATGGTGTAATAACTTCATGGGGAAGCCCTTCAAATATTGGAACAGAGGGTGAGGGATGGAAACAGACTCAGTTGAAAACAATTGATCCTACAGGAAATAGAAAGAGTTATACTTTCATAGCTTATGACCCTGAGTCGGGCATAGGAAGGACCATAGAAGTCATTGTGCGTCAGCCTTGGGAATATAAGGATCTTGGAGTGTGGGGTGGTAACTACAACACAAGAAAGCAGTTTATAAATGAAGATTATCCTAAGAAAACATGGGAAGGATTTGTATCAACAGATTCTCCCGGTCAACCTCTCACTGTGGTATTTACCATAGACAATGACCTCCCGGAATCCATATTCCCTCTGACATTTACACTTGAGGCAGAGCAACAGAATATTGAGAATAATAAGATCGGTACTCTTGTGGTTTCCTCAGGAGATTCGTTCTTCGAGGGTCAGAAGAGTAGCAGAATTAAGTATGTAAAGACTGTAAGCTGGACTGAATATAATACAGAACTGACTCTTAAGAATATTACCGGAACAAAGGTTACTCATGATGACGGTACAGTGCTTCATAGAGTAAGATGCCGATTCCTGACGATTATGGCTATTGAAGACAATATCGAAAGAAGAATTAGAATCCATAATGATTATATCAAGCAAATAGAAGAAGATGGATCGTATTCTACTTATGGAGAGGTGTCATTTAAAGGTAAATCCGGTATAGCTCCCAATTGGGGTTTGGATAGTGAAGATAAGCCGTTGAATGCTGATCAGGTTACGAAATGAAAAATAAACTACTATTTCTATATATTGCTGTTGTTTTGGTTGCATTTTCATGCTGCCAAAACAACAGCAATAATAAAGTAGAAAATAGTGTATCTGTAAATTCTGACTCGTTAAGCAATTTGACATTGGAGGTGCCGGAGGTGCCGGATTCGGTTGTGGGGGCGGAGGAGAGGGCTGCTTTTGTGGCTGAGCATTTCTGGGATGATCTGGATTTTGCTCACGACAGCCGCAGTCTCGACACGGCTTTCATGGAGCAGAATTTCGTGAATTTTCTCGCTGTGCTCTCCGTAACTCCTGAGCCGGTGGCTCAGTCGGCGGTAGCCGGTCTTCTTGACAGGGCTAACGCGAGCCGAAAGGGTAGTGACCTGTTGGGGTATGTTGCCAATCGGTATCTCGACGACCCGAACAGCCCTATGCGTAATGAGGAGTTGTTTATCCTCTTTGCCCGCGAATGGTCGGTAGACCAGTCGTTGCCGGAGGAGAGAAGAGCACGCGCGAATTATCGACTCAACCAGGCATTGAAGAACCGCGTCGGCACGAAAGGTGCCGACTTCGCATTCGTCGACAGGGAGGGAAGAAACCGTAGACTGTATGACGGGTTTGGCGACGGCATGACGCTGTTGATGTTTTATGATCCCGATTGCGAACAGTGTAAGGCTGTTAAGGAACAGCTGTCGCAGATGCCCCGACAGGAGGGTGTGAGGATCATAGCCGTCGACACGATGGGCGACAGAGAGAAGTGGGAGGAGACGAAAGACAGTTTTCCGGATGATTGGACGGTCGGTTTTGCGACTGACCCGATCGAGGATGACGAGATTTATGTGGTCAGAGCACTGCCGACGTTCTATCTGTTTGACAAGGACGGAACGATAGTGCTGAAAGATCCGGATATCAGTCAGTTGGTTAATGCTTGATATTGTCATTAGTGATATAGTCGTTAGTCATTCGTCTGTTAGTTATAATGTGTCTCAATTGCTAATTACTGATTGACAAAGACCAACGACCATCAACAAGATAATGAATTGTCCAAATGATTAATATTTTAATGGCAAGTTAAGTAAAAGCAAGTATTTAATTGCCGGCAGTGTTGTGAAACAATGCCGATGTATAAATTAGTAGTAAGTAGGCAACACCGGTCTCTTGTGAAAGCCACCTGTGTTAGTCGCGTTGGCTTTGTCAGCGACGCGACAAAAGGGACAGAAATGCTTAGCAAACATTTCTGTCTCAAGGGCGCACCCGTCAGGGTGCGCCCTTTTCTTTTTTTGACAAAAAGACATAAATACGAGGCTTTGACAGAAAAACAAATTTGTGTTTTTCTGTCGAAATATTTGGATAGGGTGTAAATTTTTAGTAATTTTGTGGTCGCGAATTCCGCCAAGGCTTAAAAAGAGATGGGATCTGTACCCTCCGCCCAACGGATATAATTGACTATCAATTATTTTAATAATTAAATGTACGCAATTGTAGAAATCAAAGGACAGCAGTTTAAAGCTGAAGAAGGAAAATTCCTTTATGTCCACCACCTCGGCGATGAAGTGAAAGAGGGTGATGCAGTCACTTTCGACAAAGTGCTTCTTCTTGATGCCGACGGCGACGTTAAGGTCGGTGCACCTGCCGTTGAAGGTGCAAAAGTAAACTGCGAGGTTCTTCTTCCCCTCGTAAAAGGCGAAAAAGTGATCGTTTTCAAGAAAAAACGTCGCAAAGGCTATCGTCGTAAAAACGGACATCGCCAGCAGTTCACTAAAGTATTGGTAAAATCAATCGAAAAGTAACAAAACAACTCATCAGATATGGCACATAAAAAAGGTGTCGGTAGTTCTAAGAACGGCCGCGAATCAGAAAGTAAACGACTTGGTGTGAAAATCTTCGGTGGGTCAAACTGCAAAGCCGGCAACATCCTGAAGCGTCAGCGTGGCACTCAGCATCACCCCGGTCTTAATGTAGGTATGGGTAAGGATCACACACTCTTCGCTCTCATTGACGGAGTTGTGGTATTCTCCACCGGCAAGGAAGGACGTAAGTTCATCAACGTGGAGCCCCACCAGAACTAATTACGAATCCAATTCAAAAAAATAGCCGATACGCCTGATCGCGTGTCGGCTTTTTTTGTTTTAAAAATGAAGTTGTTTCGACTTTTTCCATTTTTCAAGATTTCGTCAGATTTTCGAGTCGATTCTGAAACTTGAAGAGGGAGCTTGGCGGACTAAACGAATGATGAAAGGTTAAAAAATTGACCGTAAAGATGACGGAAGATTGGAAAAGAGGTCTTTTTAATGTAAAAAGCCATAAGAAAATCAATCTCCGTAAGAAAAAGAGGTAACAACTTCAATAGATAACCTATAAGCAATAGATTATGTCTGTGGAAAAATTCAGTTATGCCAATACATCGCAAGCGGGTATACAATGTTCGCTTAAAGGAGTAAGAGGAGAGATACTATCGTTTATTAAAGATCCTTTCCTATATGAAGAAAAGGAATGTGTGGATCATTATGATGACGGACTTATAGTGATTAAAGCCGGCAGGATCGAGGCTGTGGGTGATTATGCCAGACTTGTAAAGAACTATCCGGATATCGAAATAGAGGAATATAAAAATTCTGTTATAATGCCCGGATTTGTGGATTGTCATCTTCATTATGTACAGTCTCCTATGATCGGGTCTCCGGGCGACACATTGCTCAACTGGCTCAACAGATATACTTTCCCCACAGAAGCAAAATTTAAAGATAAGCAGTTTGCTGATGAAACCGCGCGTATGTTTTTTAGGCAACTTCTTAGGAACGGAACCACTACAGCCAACATATTTGCCACAACATTTCCGGAATCTGTTGATGCCATATTTGAAGAATCGGAGCGTTACAATGCGCTTACCATTTGTGGAAAAGTGCTTCAAGACAGAAATCTTCCAGACAATCTAAAAGACAGGTCGGCTGAAAATTCAGTAGTGGAATCAGAGGGATTGCTACGTAAGTGGCACGGCAAAGGTAGGCGGCTTTATGCTGTTGCGCCGCGGTTCGCTCCTACAAGCAGCCGGCTTCAGCTTAAACTCGCCGGAGAATTGTATCAAGCGTATGTGGGGAAGGGTGTATATATGCATACCCATCTTGACGAAGCGTACAATGAAATCGAATGGGTGAAGGAGCTTTATCCCGAAGCGACAGATTATACAGATGTCTATGCCCGCTACGGGCTGGTGGGGAGACGGTCGGTGTTTGCCCACTGCTGTCTGATGGAGGAAAGGGAATGGGATGTGCTTTATGATGCAGGGTGCGGAGTGGTGCATTGTCCCTCGTCCAACCTTTTTTTGGGAGACGGCGAGTTTAAGTTTTGGGAGGCAAAGGAAAGGTTGCGTCCGTGCAAGACCGGAATAGGGACCGATGTTGGAGGAGGCACCAATTTTTCGGTGTTTCGTCAGCTTGGCGATGCATATAAAGTAGGGATGCTCAAAGACAGATATCTTAGTCCGGAGAGATCGCTTTATCTCGCCACGAGGGGTGGCGCGGAAGTTTTGGGGCTTGACGACAGAATCGGTAGCATCTTTCCTGGATATGATGCAGACTTGGTGGTTTTAGATCTGAAGCCTACGGAGTTCTTGGAGTGGCGCCTTAAGTTTGCGGAAGACATATTTGCAAAACTATTTGTAATGCAAACAACCGGGGTAGAGAATTTAGTGAGGGCTACTTATATTGCGGGTGAAAAAGTTTTTCAAAACGGATAAAAAAGAGGTAGCCCGGAGGCTACCTCAAGAGATGTAAGAATTTGTTTAGTGTGTTTCATTGAGCAGAAGCGTATCGGAAAGCCTGATAGCACATCTTCTTTTCTATTTTTTTGCGACGTCGGCGATTGTTATGCAATATGATTGCCTTCCGCATAAGGAAATCGGCGGAGTATTTTCCCGATCCGAAGACGAGAAAAATCATGCAGGAAATAGAGCTCATAAAAGATTGCATGTCGAATACGCCCTTGCATGTGGCGAGGATGGAAACGGAGATAAAACCGATCGTGGCGATTCCCATGGCGAAGCGGGTGAAAAGACCAAGCACGAGCATTGAACCAGCCACAATTTCAAGGATTGCAAAAATGTCAGGGTCGAGATATTCAACAGGAGTATTTATCTCTCCCGAAAGGATGAAGCTGCCCGAAACGATCAGTAATGCCCCGAGCGCCCATCTGATAAGGAGCATAGCCACCGCTTTGCCATCGGCGCGGAGAGCATTGATTGCGAAAATGAAATTCAGAGCTTTTTTCGCCGATCTTTTTCTGCGCATGCCTACCATCCTTTTCCGTCGGAGTGATTTGGCATCAAGCTCCGGGTGGAGGTCTCCGAGGGTGGTTCGACCCGGGTCGACCGATAAGGTGTCCGAAACATTCATAGCTTACATGTTTTTTGATCAGGTGAAAAATAAAATGTATCAGTCCCAAATGAAAAGATACTTAAAGATGCTAAAAAAGGACAAAATGCTTTTTTGTATCTGGAGTTAAAACAATAAAATAGCAAAATAGTTGCATAATATCGGTGCGAATTTGAATAGAAGTTTATAGATCTTTTTTACGCAGGCAGAACTTTTTATTGCTTTTTTAATCAAATAAAAAGAATCGACAACTTCATAATGGAGAAAAATGTATTTTCAATTTTTTTTTGGATAATGTCGGAAAAGGTATTACCTTTACAATCGAAAACTCATCAACATTAATGAAACAGATTGGCAAACTTTATTTCCGTTACGGCACAATGGGTTCGGCTAAAACCGCACTCCTTCTCACGAATGCGTATAATTTTGAAGAAAGAGGGATTGCATATCTTTGTTTTAAGCCGGTCACGGATACCCGCGAGCAAAAGAATGTGATCAGAAGCCGTATCGGGATAGAACGTGAATGCAAGTGGATTTATCCTGACACTGATTTGTTTGACACGATAGCCCGAATGCATGATGAGGGTGGCATGTTGCCCGGTTGGATACTTGTGGACGAGGCTCAGTTTCTTACATCAGCGCAGGTAGACCAGCTTGCGAGAGTTGTAGACACGTTTGACTGTAATGTAATCTGTTATGGATTACGCACCGATTTTCAGACGCATATGTTTGAGGGTTCGCGCCGACTGTTTGAGATTGCCGACTCAATTGAAGAAGTGAAGTCGACATGTAGCTGCGGACGTCGCACCACAGTAAATGCCAGAATCGACAGCCGTGGTGACATAATAACCGAAGGAAAGCAAGTGGAGATAGGAGGCAATGACAGATATATTGCAGTATGTCGCCGCTGCTGGAGCCACAGAAGGATTGCCAGCATGAGGAGAGGTAGCCTGCCTTTTGACTGACAATCATCTTTTTGAAGAAGAAACTAACTAATTATATACCGAAAAACATCAAAAAGTATTAAAATGCTTGACAAGAAAAAATGTAATGAAATTATCGCTCTGATTAATAGGGAGGTAGTGCCCGCAATTGGCTGTACTGAGCCGGTGGCGGTGGCTTTGTGTGTTGCAAAGGCAACTGAACTTCTGGGTTCGCTCCCTGAAAGCCTTAATCTGCGGTTGAGCGGTAATATTTTGAAGAATGCCATGGGGGTAGGTATCCCCGGCACAGGAATGATAGGTCTTCCGATAGCTGTGGCACTCGGTGCCCTTGTAGGAAAATCAGAATATGCCCTTGAAGTGCTTCGCGACGTGACTCTGGCAGCCGTAGAAGATGGTAAGAAATATATCGCCGATGGTAAAATCAGCATAAAACTATTTGAAAATGCACCATCTAATCTCCATATCGAAGTGGTTGCACACGATAAAGAGGGGAATCGCGCTACTGCTGTTATTTCCGAGGCGCATACCAATTTCATTTATCTTGAAAGAAACGGAGAAATCTTGTTGGAGAAAGAAACTGAAAAGGAGAGTGCCGGCGACCAGGAATCTTCCGTAGATCCGAAGCTGGATCTTAAGACTGTGTATGATTTTTCCATGGAGATGCCGTTTGAGGATATCGCTTTCATTCTTGACGCGCGTAAGCTAAACAAGGCGGCGGCGGAACTTGCTCTTTCAGGAGACTATGGGCATTCGCTTGGATCGACAATGAAGATAAAAGGAGTGGATCTGTTTGGGGATTCGCCTTTGGAACATATTGTCAGCAGCACTTCTGCGGCATGCGATGCACGTATGGGTGGGGCTCAGATAGCGGTGATGTCGAATTCTGGGAGCGGAAACCAAGGTATATGTGCTACAATGCCTGTTGTCAGTTATGCCGAGGATATCCACGCCGACGAAGAAACTACAGCTCGTGCACTCATGATGAGTCATCTCACAAGTATATATATCAAACAAAGTCTCGGACGCCTGTCAGCCCTATGTGGATGTGTTGTCGCCTCCACAGGTGCATCTGCCGGTCTGACTTATCTTATGGGAGGCGGATATAATGAGATCTGTTCTTCAATAAAGAATATGGTGGCAAATCTCACGGGAATGATATGCGACGGAGCGAAACCTTCATGCTCTCTTAAGATTTCTTCTGGTGTTTCTACCGCACTCATGTCGGCGATGCTCGCAATGAACGGCAAGTGTGTGACAGAAGCTGAGGGGATTGTAAGCGATGACGTAGACCGTTCAATTCATAATCTTACCTCTATCGGTCGTGAGGCAATGCAAGAAACCGATCGGGCTGTTCTGGAGATTATGACAAACAAATAATTCAAATCCCGTTTGCAAAAGTTTAGGGTTGGAAGGTTTTATCCTTTTAATAATAAAGCCTTAAATGAAGATGCTAACCTTAAATCAGTAGTTTATAATTATAGAAACAGGGGTGATTGTCACCTTATATGGAGCGGCAACGCGTTTAGGCTCGTTGCTCATGTAATAATAAAATGACTTTTGGTTATCCCATGATGGAATATCGATTTTTCGAGTTTCATCATGGGGTATCTCTTTTTCTATCGTAATTTTCCTTGAATGGAGCATACGGTCTTTCATATCCCTGTAGACAATCAGAAGTGTCATTCCCATAATGTCGTAAGGAGTCTCATTGATTGCATGAAAAGATTCTTTTGAAGCTGTCAGTGTCTTGTCGTAGCCTGCGAATCGGATAGATGATAAAGATATGGAATAGACAACGCTGTCTTTCATAAATGTGGCAGAGTCAGGTCTGCACACATCCACTCTTATTAAATCTACGTTTGCAGTATCTATTCTGTTATCACCGCATTTATCCAATTTATCCGTCTTGACTTTAAGTGATTGTTTAATCTTTCTGCAATTGATGTCGGATGGAGATAAGAGCAGGGTTAATACTAATAAAATGATGCAAAGCAGTCTGGAATTATTCATGCGATATCGGTTTAAGGGAGTAAAGAATGTTTTAAAGATAGCGGGGTTGTCGGCGAGATGAACCGTTGCCATCATATGAAGGATATATTTTGATCATCCCCTCAGGAGCATTGTCTGATTCCTTTCCGGATGAAGATGCACCTATCCTGATTATGCTTCGCCAAAGTTTGGGGAGAAGTATTGACGGATTCAGATTTAATCGAAGTTTGAATTTAGAAGAAGAGTGGCGAAGAGTGAGGGCATCTCCATCGGAAGAGAGTGTCGCCACACAAGTTTTGGGTTTCAGTAAGTCAAGCCCTTTACGTTCTGTCAGAAGTTCTACCGTATATTTTTTAGGATCTGTTGTGGGTGTGATTTTTCCGATAAGTTCACCCGGATTTACATTACAATCAGAAGATTCCACAACGCTTATTTCATAAGTCGGGAGAGAAGAAAGGGTAGGGCTTTCGTTTTTTAGCACAAGGACAGTCACATTATCTTCCGGATATATCCAGACCCCTTCAAGATTGTCAAGGGGGATGGAGTCACAGATCTCAATAGCCCTGTCGATGTCATATGCCAAGGGTTTTACAGCAAATAGATGATTTCCGAATAAAAAAGAACAGAGCAACACGCAAGTAATGCGTGCCGCCCTGTCAATATGTCGATGCAATGAAAAAAACATAAGGAGAGATTGTTTAACGTTATGGTTTAGTGGAGAAAGTGTAGGAAAGACCGAAACTCAACACCTCTCTCATCATGAAATGTTTCCAGGAGGTAGACATTTCGGTCGATGTGTCGTAGCGCAAGTGGACATAGATCTGTGTTGATAGGAACTTGTTGATTGCAAAAGAAAAAGTATTTTCCCAGTCACTAAGGAAATAGTCATAATCCGTGAATAGGAATACGCGAGTCTTGTAGTCGATGTTAGGCGTGATTTTCCACAACATGTTGAACTCGCCGTTACTACCGATCTCGCTTCTTGAATGACGACCCGGGCTTATGTTGAACTGGGCATGGTCGATCTTGTCGGTTATGCATGTTTTCAAGTTGTAAGAAATCGGAGATACTGTGGCTGTCAGTTGCAGTGTCTTTTTATCGTTTTGATGGGAATATGCCATACCGAGACCGAGGTTGAAGTCGCCGGGGGAGAGGAAAGAGGCTTTCCTCTTCATTGAGTTTTGTTCGTAGTTTCTTAGAATCTGAGTCTTGAACTGGAGGTTGAAAGAATAGAACCATTTTTTGAATGCCTTAAGACCTGTGTTAAGGTTGTATTGTAACACGTCTTCGGAGATGGAGTAGGAATGCACCTCGTCTTGAGGAGTGGAGTTTAGACCAAGTTTATATGATAATGCGCTTTGGAACAATAAATTTGGATGATAAACTTGATTCAATTGAACGTTCCAATAGAAGTTGAATAGTAAAGCGAGATGATTGTTGCCGCCCTGATACCAGTTTTTAGATACGTAAGCCTGAGAGAATTGCATAGCAGCGCCCACTCCATGGAGCCAATGGATTTGGCGGAGATTTTCTTCAGGGAGTATGGCTTTTTCCGGATCAAGTTCTGGAAGATTGAGCCGGCGGATATATCCGGAGAACGTCACGTCATCATCAAGCAGACGAGGCGGTACAGGTAGATCCCAATAAGAATAGTCGATTGTAGAGGGTTTTGACACCATTAAATTATACATGTAATCATCCTGTATGCTATAGGCATTAATGACGTCACGCAGCCATTTGGGCACAGCGTCTCCTGTCAAAAGACCATCTACGGGAGTGACTTCCTCCGCAACTTCTGTAAGCAGCAAATCATTAGAGGGAATGGAATCTGTAAGTTCAGCATCGGTCTCCCCGATGGAGATATCTTGTCCGACTGTAAGAGTAGAATCGTTGGATGATTCTATCACTTTGGAGAATGTGGGGATGTAGTGCACATCAAACGAAGCTTTAGCCACATTCCTGAATCCGAGAAAAATCCATGGACCGAGAGCCTTGTTTACAGGGGCCGGCTTGAAATCCGGTTGTCCGATAGAAGCTATGATTTCGTCCAAGTCTCTGACAATAAACATTGTTGAATCAATTTTAGGAAGTACTGATTCATCCTTGGCTACTTCCTCTTTTACAACAGCTTCTTTTGAAGGGACGTGACGGAAAACAGCTTTCTTGTGTTGCGCCGCAAGTGTGAGAGGCGATGCAATCGCCATGACGGAGAGAGCCGCTATTACGATTGATTGGTGTTTCATTCCGGTTGGGTTAGATTAGTAAAAATATAAAAGTGGAAAGGTAGATTGATAATCCGGATGCCGGTGCGTATATATACAAACCGGCATCCGAGGAATGGTCATTTCTTGGCTCCGGACGAAAGTAGACGATCGTATTCCGGAGAGTTTATGAGTTTCAGCGATTCAATAAAAATTGGATCGTGTAGATTATAAACCTTAAAATATGTTGCGTTGTCGTAGATGTCTCTGCCGATCAATGCCTTGAGGATCATTGAGAAGAGAGGTGCGCTTGCCTTTGCCTCCTCTGCATCATATTCGATCCCTTCCTTTTTTGCATCTTCGTCGAGCTTGGCGAGCATCTCCGGAGTTACGTTGAATCCTTTTACAAAGGCATCATCGTTTTTGAACTGCTTTTTAATTTCCTTGCG
The DNA here is from genome assembly GCA_947073495.1 of uncultured Porphyromonadaceae bacterium. Classification (GTDB taxonomy): domain Bacteria; phylum Bacteroidota; class Bacteroidia; order Bacteroidales; family Muribaculaceae; genus Lepagella. The sequence continues at coordinate 10,334 of CAMTMX010000015.1, read as the reverse complement.
ATGTTCGTCTACATACTTTATGACATATCTGTTGATAAGTCCTTTTGCCACAACATTGCGATAGTATTTAGTAAATTCGGTAGTGTCGAGAGGAACGAATTTGTCAGGGTATATGCCACCACCGCCATAGATAGGTCGGTGTAGCTTCAGAGTCTCCACTTTAAGGGAATCGACATATTTGATTGAATCGGCGTGCATGAGTTCTCCGTTGTTAAATCTGTCGATAATATCCTCCTGATAAGACTGTTGGTCGCCTTTTGTATAAGGTTTCTGGATATCACGCCCGGTGGGGGTATAGTAGTGGGCTACTGTCAGCCGGATCATGGATCCGTCAGGAAAGGGGATAGGACGCTGCACAAGACCTTTGCCGAATGTGCGTCTTCCCACCACGAGTCCACGGTCCCAGTCCTGGATTGCTCCGGATGTGATTTCAGACGCTGATGCTGAATATTGGTTTGCCATGACCACCAGTCTGCCATCGGCAAATAGCGGTTTGTTTCCAGATGGCTTGGTGTGATGGTTCTGTCGTGATGAATTTGTACCTTCTGTGTAGACAGCAAGATTTTTCGGTTCCAGGAATTCTCCGAGCATTTCTACGGCAGCGTTAAGGTATCCGCCGCCATTGTCAACAAGATCAAGAATCAACTGGGTCATTCCCTGTTTTTTAAGATTAGAGAGAGCATTTGCCACCTCTTTTGAAGTTTCAGCGGCAAACCGGTTTACGCGGATATACCCGGTTTTAGGATCAACCATGTATGCGGCTTCAACGCTGTAGATAGGGATGTCGGCGCGTGTGATAGTGAAGTCAATAGTCTCGGGAGCCCCTCCTTGCTGACGGCGTACCTTAAGATTGACGTCAGAACCTTTGGGTCCTCTAAGCTTTTTCATTATTTCAGTGTTCTTCATTCCTACTCCTGCAATGACCGTGTCGTTGACGGCAATGATACGGTCGCCTGCAAGTATGCCGACTCTTTCAGAAGGACCTCCGCTGACTGTTTGTATCACATAGAGTGTGTCTTGGTTCATGTTGAAAGAGATACCGATGCCGCTGAAATTACCCGCAAGCGGTTCGTTGAGTTCACGTGTTTCTTCAGGATTTGAATATTGTGAGTGAGGGTCAAGCCCTTCCAGCATTCCACGGATTGCATCTTCCACAAGTTTTGATTCGTTGACGGTATCCACATAAAACTGTGAAATGGCGGCTTCCGCCATTCTCAGTTTCTGATTTTGGTTGACATATGTCTGGGCTTTAGCAATTCCTGACGCAGTCAGCAAAGCTGTGGCACCAAGTAGCATTAATGTTTTTCTCATAATCAATTTTAATGTTTGAGAGAATTAAAGAAGAGGTCTCTCTGTATAATTATTTGTTTGGTTGTGTATGGGGTTAATGATTCGGCAGGGGAAAATCTCCTGCGATATATTTTGTCACGTCATGTCCGTTGTGGAGCAACTCCCTGACCATTGAGGCTGAAATGAATGAGAACTCAGGTTCACTGATCAGTAAGACAGTCTCGATATCACCTATCATCCTGTTGGTGTCAGCAAGATTGCGTTCATATTCGAAATCTGCGACTCCACGGACACCGCGGAGTAATACTTTCGCTCCGATTTTTTTTGCGAAATCAACCGTCAGCCCCTTATATCCAGTTACTTCTACATTCGGATTCCCTGAGTAGAGAGCGGATATCGCCTCTATGCGTTGCTCTTCGCTCCAGTCTCCACGCTTGTGCTCATTGTGTCCGACAGCGATGACAATTTTGTCGAATAAAGCCAGTCCGCGTTCCACTATAGAACGATGTCCTATAGTAAAAGGGTCGAAACTGCCTGCAAAAAGTGCTATCATTTTATTGAACGGTTTATCAATTAATGAATCTCGGAATCATCTTCCACCACAAGATTGTCAATGATGAAATTTTGACGTTCCATGGTGTTTTTGCCCATATAGAATTCGAGAAGCTTGTCGACTGAGTCATCCTTTTTTAATGAAACTGGATCAAGACGCATGTCCGGACCGATAAATTCGGCAAATTCCACGTCATTGATCTCTCCAAGACCTTTGAATCGGGTTATTTCTGCATTGTTACCGAATTTTGAGATAGCTGCCTCCCTCTCTTCATCAGTATAGCAATAATAAGTGTCTCGCTCACCGTTTTCATCAGTCTTCCCTTTTCTGCGTTTCTTAGTCTTGCTTCGGCGTGTGGAGTTTTTATCGCGCACACGGAACAGGGGGGTCTGAAGGATGTAGACGTGACCTTTTTTGACAAGATCGGGGAAGAACATGAGGAAAAATGTGATGACAAGCAAGCGGATATGCATGCCGTCGACATCGGCATCGGTTGCTATGATCACTTTATTATAGCGCAGCCCCTCTATTCCCTCTTCGATGTTGAGGGCTGCCTGAAGAAGATTGAACTCATCGTTTTTATAGACTATCTCCTGAGTCATTCCATAAGAATTGAGGGGCTTACCTCTCAAAGAGAAGACCGCCTGCGTCTCAGCATTGCGCACTTTAGTGATTGTGCCTGATGCGGAATCGCCCTCGGTGATAAAGATAGAGGATAGTTCCCTTTTGTCTTCCAGTTTGGAATTCTGTTTGACGGTGTCGTTGTAATGTATGCGGCAGTCGCGCAGCTTCCGGTTGTGAAGACTTACCTTTTTCGCTTTCTCGCGGGCAAGTTTCGCAACACCTGCCATGGCTTTACGTTCCTTTTCGCTCGACGCTATTTTGCGGAGCATGGTGTCGGCAACTTCAGGATGCTTATGGAGATAATCATCAAGTTCTTTTTTCAGAAAATCACCGATAAATTTATTGACAGTCACCGTACTTCCCGGGGCAATCTCCTTACTGCCGAGTTTGGTTTTTGTCTGGCTTTCAAAGACAGGTTCCTGAATCCTGACGCTGACCGCGGCTACCATACCGTTGCGAATGTCGGAATATTCATATCCTTTCCCCGAAAATTCTTTGATGGTTCGGCTTACATGCTCGCGGAATGCGGAGAGGTGGGTGCCTCCCTGGGTGGTATGTTGTCCGTTGACGAAAGAATAGTATTCCTCGCCATATTGGTCAGTGTGGGTAAGCACTACTTCAATATCTTCTCCCTGAAGATGAATGATAGGATAGAGGGGTTCGGATGTCATGTTCTCGCGCAGGAGGTCGAGCAATCCGTGGCGGGAAAGATATCGCTTGCCATTGAAGAAAATCTGAAGACCGGCGTTGAGGTATGTGTAGTTGTTGACCATCGTCTCTACAAACTCCATTTTGAATTTGTAGTCGCGGAAAAGGGAGTTGTCGGGCATAAATTTCACCATAGTGCCGTTAGGCTCCTTAGTGTCTTCCGGAGGAGTCTGATTGACTACATTCCCTTTTTTGAAATTTACAATCACACGTTTACCGTCGCGCACACTTGCAACATCGCAATAAGTGGATAGAGCATTGACAGCTTTAAGGCCCACGCCGTTGAGACCTACGGATTTTTTGAAGTTCTTGTCATCAAATTTTCCACCGGTGTTTATTTCAGATGCCACTTCGCGGACTTTTCCCAAAGGGATTCCACGACCGTAGTCTCGTATTGTCACTTCCCCCTCTTCTGTAAGGGTTATGTCGATACGTTTGCCGGCACCCATGTTGAATTCGTCGATAGAGTTGTCAACGACTTCTTTTATGAGCACATAAATACCGTCTTCCGCATGGCTTCCGTCTCCCAGTTTTCCGATATACATGCCGGGACGACGACGGATGTGCTCATTCCAATCGAGATGTTGGATGGCATCGTCGTCATATCCGCCTGCCGAGATGTTTTCCGGATGTACGATTTCCTCTTCAATCTCGACATCGGTGTCTGTGCCGGTTGAGGTGGATATCATTTCAGAATTGTCTGTAATCTGGTCGTTCCGATCGTCAACACCGGAAAAATCGTCAAATTGGAAAAGGTCGTTATTTTCTGCCATGGTTATTGTAAATATTGCCCCGCGGGCGATGCATTTTTCGCCCTCATGCAAAATTACAAAAAAAATCCCGTTTTTGAAACCCTATATGCAAAAACGAAGCTCAACTTTTGAAAATGAAAGTTGACGGATATAATGGTAGGGGGGTGTCAGGCAACGTGAATCAAGATTTAACAATGATTTATATGTTTAGATCTCACAAGGCTTAAGGAGCCTGCCAATACGGCGATTCCAGTGGCACATATAAGCGATCTCCTTGCTCCTGACAATATGTCTGTATTCATGGCAAAAATGAATGCTACTATTATTGCTCCGAAGGTTTGACCCACAAGTCGTGCGGTGCTCTGCATTCCTCCCGCGCCTCCTGCGCGGCTTACGGGGGTTGCCATGACCATAATAACGTTGTTTGGAGTTTGATAGAGTCCGTAACCTATTCCACACACGGCAAGTCTGCATGCAATGTCAAATTCTGATGCCATTTCGGGTTGATAAAACAAAATTGAAATCACGCCGGCGGCGAATGTCCCCATGCCTAAGGCTGCCACAATTCCCGGGTTATGCTTCTCTACAAATCTTGCGGCAAATGGGGATATTATCATTGTGGCGAGTGGCCATGGCGTAAGAAGTAGTCCGGTTGTTATTTCAGTGAACTTGAAACAGTCGAGAAAAAGGAAAGGTAATGATACTAAAACCAGGTTTTGTGCGATAAAAGAACACACTGAAGTGAATATGCTCAACGAATATAATCTGATTTTCAGCAAATCGATAGGGAACATGGGTGAGGGGATACGGGATTGTCTTTTGATGTAGAAATAACTTAGAATAATTCCACATATAAGTACTCCCGAAGCCATACAAATTTTATCCTTTTTAGTAAAACTGTTTAATGCAAGGAATATCATTCCAAACACAAATATGTTTTGAATAGCTCCTGCGAAATCAAATTTATTTTTTAATCTTTCGATTTTGTTGTCAGGAAGATATTTTGTTGACAATAAGAGAACTGCAATCCCTATTGGAATGTTTATTATAAACAGCCAATGCCAAGTTGCTACAGAAAGTATGGTTCCTGCCAAAGTAGGACCGACAGCTGTTGTTACGGCTATCACCATTGCATTGAGTGCGAGACCTCTACCTATTATCTCACGGGGATAGATGAGTCGGGTTATAGCGATATTTACTGCCATCACACATGCCGCTCCAAGTCCCTGAACTGCACGAGACAATACAATGGTTAGGAAACTATTTGAAAGGGCACATAATAGTGATGAGAGAGTGAATATTGTAACTCCGGTTATAAATATTTTTTTATAGCTATATAGGTCGCCAGCAGAAGAAAAAGGGAGAAGAAGGGTAGTGATTACAAGTTGATAGATGGTTACAATCCATATTGACCGGGATGCGGAAACTCCAAACTGCGAGGCGATCACGGGCAACGCCATGTTTACCAGCGTTCCGTCGAGCACAGTCATCGTCAATGCCAAAAGCAATGAGACGATTGCCATTTTCTTTTTTATGTCTAATCGGTGTCGGATCATTTCAGCCCCAAAGTTACTAATTTTTTTATCCCGAGGGATTGCGTTTTGCAGTATTTCATATCAAAATCCAACTTTTTAATAAAAGACAGGTAGGAGTAGAATAAATTTTATGCAAACTATTTGCATTTATAATTAATTTATATAACTTTGCGAAATGAGAATAATTGGTAACGAATTGATTTAGTTTTAAGATTATACTTGTTCCCATACTTTTCATATAATTATCAGTGCTGAATTGCTCCCTCATTTTGCATAATGTATTACACCCAAAAACCTAACTAATGGTATGAAAAAATCTTTTAAGCTCATGTTAATGGCTTTTGCCATTTCTTTAGGCATGATGAGTTGTTCAACAAATGCCGTTGAAGACGAACCGACCCCCGTCAACCCGCAACAGGAGATCAAAACCCTCAACATCCGTGTAGTCTCCAACGACTTCACCCGCGCGGAAGGAGATGTCGCCGAAGATGCGATTCAAACCCTCTACCTCGCTTTCTACAAAGGAGACGGAACCACACCCTTGTACATCAAAGAAGCTATATCTGAAAATGATGGAAATTATTTAGTCTCAATTGATATCGACCCCTTAAATGTTCCAGATAGAGTAATTGCATACGCTAATTTTTCTGGTGAAACTGGATTGGATAATGCAATAGCCTCAACTCCTTCTACAATAACTGATATACTGCCTAATAGCGACGGTTGCTTCAAAATGTCAAGTGCTGTGTATTTTGATGACGGGAAACTTGTAAATTACTCTTCTGTTACTTCTGAAAATATTTATGGCGGTAAATCTATAGATATTTATCTTGACAAGATTGCCGCTAAGGTAACTGTTGCAAAAGGAGAAGCTGCGAAAATGCCTACGCTGACAGTAAATGAAGATGAAACTCTCGATATGGATATTATCAGTTGGGGACTTACCGGAACAGATAAATCTTCATATCTGTTGAAACAAATTTCCAGTTCTTCTTTTAATCTTAATTGGGCTAAAAAAGATTATTCCTTAAGTTGGGCGGAATCTGTAAATCATGGTAAATTTTTAAATGCCATTGATATAGATAGAATTACATTAGGAGGAGCTAATCTCTCTCTTTCCTATTCGATATATTCTCATGAGACCACTCGTAATGAAGAAGAGATACAACTTCCAAATTCTAAACCATCGATCATTCTTGTTGGAGAATACAAAAAGAATGGTACGGAAATTGGTACTTTCTATAGACTTCGTTCGGGAGATAAGAATCAAATATATGTAGAAGCAGAATTTATACAAAAAATAGCTTTAGACAAAGATATCTTATTTGTAAAATCAGCGGATGGATCTATAAAAAATGCTGGACTATCAGATATCCAAAAGGCGCTTACCCTTTCAACACCCTCAATTGAGGGGAAAAATATTCCCGATTATGGAGTTACACCTCAGTTAAAGCCGGAATCTGAGATTTCAGATATCTCATTTTGTGATTCTAAAGGTAATGGATATAATAGAGATGTTCTAAACTCTTTACTCTGTAACCGTTATGGAATACTTGAAAAATATAATGAAGGCAAATGTGTATTCATTGTTCCAATAGTGCATGATCAAGAAAACAACATCTATGGTTTGGTAAGAAACCATATCTACACTTTGACAATAAAAAGTATTACTGGTTTTGGAAGAGGTATTACTGATGACACAAGTATAATATCAGAAGAAACAATTCCAGAATTGGAATCCACATATACTATTAATTCGACTCTCCATGTAAATTCATGGACAGAAATTGGACAAGATATTAATATTACTCCTTCTGAATAACTGCTTTTAAATAAGAATTTCCAGAATGAAATTGGATATTAGAGTGTTATAGGAAAAAGAAATAAGAAAGAGTAGATTATAAATCCAATAAGTCCCTATCAAAAATAAATGTGTATCAATTGTTTTATAGTGAGAGCGACATATAATTACATTAGGATTGAATTATGGGGTTCTATCATGACTTATGAATTACTTTGAAGATCGCAATAATCTATAGTTTACATTGACTCATTTATTTTTGATAGGAACTTAATGATTTCTAAATGATGTTATAATAATCGCAATAAGATATGGCATTACCTATCAATATTGAAGATTTACTCAACAAACGTAAGGTTGAATCTAACCGCATTGAATTTAAAACCGGATGGAATCCCGACAAAATTTATCATACGGTCTGTGCGTTCGCTACTGATCTGGAAAATACGGGAGGTGGATACATCCTCATCGGTGTCGAGGAGGGTAGAGATGGGGTTGCAAGAAAATTATCTGAGGATGATTTTAACGGAGATAGTGGCTGGACACATCGACTTGGACAAACACTTGGACAAGTATCTGTCCAAGTGCAAGAGATTGTAAAGCAAAGCATTGTGGTCGATAAAGAACAGCTTGGACAGATACTTGGACAGTTGTTGATAGAAATATGGAATAAATCTAAACGAAAAGAAGACATCAGAAAAATGTCTGAATCTGTGGTAAATATCCTCTGCTTACTTAAAGAGAATTCTTACTCGGCAAGTTCCTTGATCAAGATCTTGAAATTCGGAGATTCCAAAGATTTCAAGAGAAAACTTCTTAACCCGCTGATAAATTATGGTTATATTGGTATGTTATACCCTGAGAAACCGACAAGTGCAAAACAGGCATATCAATTGACTCATAAAGGTTTAAAACTATTTAATCCGTAAAATACTGAACATGGCTTGTAGTTTTCCGCGAATGCTTGATTCAAATAGATTTTATTCGGCAAGAAACAATCTTGCTTGTGGATTGATATGGACATTAATGTGTATATCTCTTTTAATTTTCAACGCTTGCACAACCGATGGCTACGAGTTAATAACGCCTCATAAAAAGTTGGTGCTGAATCTCAAATTAAATTTATCTGGACAATCTACCCGCAGTAACGAATCAACTGAAACTGTCAATCTTACAGAGGGTTCAGAAATCGAAAATCTGATCGATGAGGAAGATCTATGGATAGGTGTCTTTGATTCAAACAATCACAAAAAAATTGATGCGAAATATAGTTTAAATGAAATCGACAATACCGTATCTATTACTATAGAAGCCGGAGAATATTATTCGGAAGAAATTCAATTAGTGGCATGTGCCAATTGGAGTCGGTATGGTATTTCAAACAATGTATTGGAATCAGTTAATGCGATTTCTGAACTGAATGATATAACTTTCTCATTCAATCCGGAAAACTTGATCTCCGATGTTGCAGACAATTCGATAGACTATTATCCATTGCCTATGTATGGTAGTACAATTTGTTCTGTCAATTTGGAATCTAATGAAATCAACATCGGCATGATACGGGCACTTGCAAAAATAGAAATTGTAGACAATCTGCAAGGGGATGTGAAAATAGAATCGGCAGAGCTTGTAAAATATTCTGCAAAAGGTCACCTCACGCCTCAAACAGCTAATTCAGGTGAAAATCTTATCAATATATCAACTTCTGCAGAAGAGCCTGCATCTGATGTCGGGAATAATCTGACATTTAATAAAATTACCGATTCTTCAAACGTAAACACGTTTTATGCTTATATACCTGAAATGAATCTTGGTGATGTAGATTCCGATTACAGAAAAATTATTTTGACACTTACAGACAATAAAAAATCGGAAATATGCCTCATTAATTATTCAGACGGATTACCCTCAGCCGAACCAAACGATAAATGGCAATCCTTAAATAGAAACCACATATATCGTTTCAACGTAAAAGAGCTTACTTCTACAGAACCGGAAATCCAAATCCAACCAACAATCCGCATCTGCTGGTATACTACTTATGTAAAAGGCACATCTGGGTATGTTGGTAATGAGAATTTAGGGAAATTCGAAAACAATTCAATTTATTTAGTTGAATCTATAGATAAGAATCCAATAAACGACATGGTGGAATCCAAGCAACTCTCATCGTCCGATTATGGGGAAAGCCTATATTATCTTTGTCGATATGTAGAATTTGATTTAAAAAACGAATATTTTGGCATTGAATATGATTTTAATAAATTGATGTATGTATTGATAAAAGAACGAAGCTCAAATTATGATAGTTCTTTTTTTGAGCCTTCATATAGAAATCTTGCTAAAGATATAGTAAAATTTGAAAATAAAGGGAATATAACTTACTGCTGGCTGAATCAATTACAATTTTCATATCAATCTAATCCCATCATAATATTATTCCCAGAAAATCTTAAATATAGAATCTATTGGATGGGAGATTCGAGTGGCTTAAGCAAAGTATCTGTGTCTGCAATTCCTTTAGATACCTCATCCACCTCAACACAAGATATTGGTATAAATAATAAAAATGGTTATTATTATATAGAATTTGTAGTAAACGGCAATGCGCAAGTTGTAACTTATAATATACCTGGGGCATATAAAAATGGGGTTCCCAGTGGATTCAAAGGTAGATTTAGCGTTATCGATATTTTTCAGGAAACAATAGATGGAGATGATTATTATGTTTTCTATGCTAATTAAAAGTAAGGATAATTAATAAACAATACTTCGGTTATTTTTTGAAAGTTTGTTAACGGCTCCGAGGAGCCAAGTATTTAATCCGTTAAAAATCTGATGTTTAGCCTGAAAATTTAACACTAAAAATTTGGTCAAGTCGCTGAATTTCAGTAACTTTATGGTATCTCACCACACATAAAGCTATGCTGATTTTCGAACTACTTGACCAATATGAGGGCATCTGCCGGAGAGCTTTCTTCGGTTGCGGTGCAAAGTTAAACAAAACTTTCAAGACAAACATCATCGAGATACTGATTTTAATCATGTGCATACCGCGAAAGATAAAT
>CAMTMX010000014.1 GCA_947073495.1 uncultured Porphyromonadaceae bacterium | reverse complement strand
GCTCCCTCACTGCGCGAACACATCTGCACGACGCTTGACCGCCCCAGCGTTAACAAATATTGGGGAATGGGGTCTTAGTCAGATTTTCGAAGCGATTTTGAAACATGAAGAGGGAGGGAGTTTAGCGGACTAAACGACGGATGAAAAGTTAAAAACCATCAACATCCCAATGTAAAAATCTCCGTAATCTTATTTACTTTTTACTTTATATCCAATTTATAATCATTTTTATTTGTTAAAACGCATTAATTTTACTAAGTTTGCGATAAAATAGCTCAAATGCTGTTTTTAGTTATTATATACTTATTTCGAAATACCGGAAACGACATGAAAAAACTGATTCTACTTTCAGCGCTCGCTCTTGCTGTTCCAGCATGGGCAAACGGGACCGACATGATGGCTCCGTCTGAGGCTAAGAAAAAAGAGGCAAAGAAAGCTGAACCCGAAGCTTTCAAGTTCACCGACATCAAAGTAAACCCCACAACTTCTGTAAAAAACCAGAATAAGACAGGTACATGCTGGAGTTTCTCAGGCACATCTTTCCTTGAGGAAGACATAATGAAGAAAGGCGGTCCGGAACTTGACCTTTCCGAGATGTATACCGTACGTCATTGCTACATCGATAAGGCTAAAAAATTCATGCGCACCCAGGGCAACATCAATTTTGCACAAGGTGGCGGTTTCCCCGATGTGGTTTATGTGGCTGAAAACTATGGCATGGTTCCCGAAGAAGCTTACTCCGGACTCAATTATGGAGAGGAAAAGCACAACCATGGCGAGCTAAGCAATGCCCTCACTGCATATCTCAATGCTATCGTTAAAAATCCGAACAGAAAGCTTTCTACCGCATGGCTTGACGGCTTTATCGGCATTCTTGACGCTTATCTCGGTCCGGAACCCGAGTCTTTTACTTACAACGGCAAGACCTACACTCCCAAGACATTTGCAAAAGAACTTGGCTTCAATGCAGACGACTATGTGATGATCACAAGCTACACTCATCATCCTTTCTACAAACCGTTTGCTGTTGAAATCGCCGACAACTGGCTTTGGGCGGAGAGCATGAACGTGCCTTTGGAAGAGATGAAGGCTATCGTTGACAACGCTATCGAAAATGGCTACACTGTAGCTTGGGCTGCCGACGTTTCCGAGAAGGGTTTCAAATGGAAAGACGGATTTGCAGTTCTTCCCGCTCCCACTGACGAAGCTGACCTTGAAGGCACCGAACTTTCCCGTTGGGTGAAACTCTCCGCAGCCGATAAAGAAAAAGAGCGTTACGACATCAAGGGTCCTGTAAAAGAAGTAAACGTAACTCAGGAATCCCGCCAGAAAGGCTTCGACAATTTCGAGACCACAGACGACCATGGTATGGTGATCGTAGGTATTGCCGAAGACCAGAAAGGCAACCGTTTCTACAAAGTTAAAAACTCTTGGGATACAGATCAGGTATATGGCGGTTATTTCTACGTATCCGAGCCATATTTCCTTGACAAGACAATTGACGTGATGGTTAATAAGAAAGCCGTTCCCGCCGATATCGCCAAGAAAATCGGCCTCTGATTTATCAGGATGGCGTCTATATGACATTTATCTAAAATTATCCTTACCAACGGGCGCACAAACACAATCAGTGCGCCCGTTGTTTATGGTTTATGGCACAAGTAAAAGCAAAAAAAGCACTCGGTCAGCATTTCCTGACCGATCTTAATGTGGCGAAGCGTATCGCCGCCACGATTGATAAAGACAACCTCCCTATGGATGCAAAGGTCTGGGCTGATATTCCGGTTCTGGAAGTCGGTCCGGGCATGGGAGTCCTATCCCAGTTCCTCATGTCGGCAGGGAGAAGGATAAAAGCGGTGGAGATAGACACAGAAAGCGTGGAATATCTCCACAAGGTATATCCCGATCTCGAAGTGGTGGAGGGAGATTTCCTGAAAATGGATCTGTCGGAAATATTCGGTGGAGAATTTGCGCTCATAGGGAATTACCCTTACAACATATCTTCCCAGATTTTCTTTAAGGTTCTCGATTATAAGGATAGTATTCCGGTAGTGGCGGGCATGCTTCAGAAGGAGGTTGCGGAAAGGATATGCTGTAAACCCGGATCGAAAGTATATGGCATACTTTCTGTATTGCTTCAGGCATGGTATGACTGTGAATACCTTTTCAATGTCCCCCCGGGAGTATTCGCGCCTCCTCCAAAAGTGATGAGCGGAGTGATCCGGCTGACACGCAACAGCCGCACTGAACTGGGGTGTGACGAGAAGTTGTTTAAGACTGTTGTGAAGACTGCATTCGGACAGCGACGCAAGACTCTCCGCAATTCTTTGGGCGGACTTATCCCTTCCTCGTCCCCTATAATGCAGGATCCTATAATGGGTCTGCGGCCCGAAAGATTAGGGGTGGAGGACTTCATCCGCCTCACGCTCGCCTGTTCTTAATTTTGAATTTTGAATGTTGAATTTTGAATGATTCACCCCAACTCAAAACTCAAAACTCACAACTCAAAACTCACAACTCACAACTCACAACCCCAACTCAAAACTCAAAACTAAATATGAAAATAACAGTACTTGACGGATATGGCTTGAATCCCGGCGACCTGAGCTGGGATTGGCTTAATAGATATGGAGAAGTTAAAATCTACGACCGCACCTCCCCTTCCGAACTTATGGAGAGAGCTGCCGATGCAGATGTGATCTTCACCAATAAAGTCGTGATAAATGCTGAAACACTCAGCTCCCTGCCCAATCTTAAATACATCGGCGTCCTTGCTACCGGCTATAATATCGTTGATGTGAAAACAGCACATCAATTAGGCGTTGTTGTTACCAACATTCCTGCATACAGCACTGATTCCGTGGCACAGATGGTCTTCGCTCTTCTCCTCGCAATTACAAATCGTGTGGAGCATTATGCTGTTGAAAACCATAAAGGACGCTGGAGCAATAATCCGGATTTCTGTTATTGGGACTCTCCGCTTATGGAACTTGCCGGAAAGACTTTCGGTATTGTCGGACTCGGGAATATCGGCAACGCAGTGGCACGTATCGCCAATGCATTCGGAATGAAAGTCGTTGCCTTCACTTCCAAGAAACAGGAAGAACTTCCGGCAGGTATTCAAAAGGTTACTCTTGATCAACTGTTTTCTGAAAGTGACGTATTGAGTCTCCATTGCCCGCTTACTCCGGAAACAAACAACTTAGTTAACGTCGAAAGATTGAAACTGATGAAACCTACAGCGATTCTGATCAATACCGGGCGTGGACCGTTGATTGATGAACAGGCGGTTGCAAATGCTTTGAAAGCCGGGAAACTTGGTGCATTCGGGGCAGATGTATTGTCTTCCGAACCTCCGGCAGCCGATAATCCGTTGTTGTCGGCTCCCAATACCTTTATCACTCCTCACATAGCCTGGGCTACTGTGGAAGCACGCCAACGTCTGATGGAAATATGCGAAGGAAATCTGGCTGCATTCGTATCAGGCACTCCCCGCAACGTAGTCTCGTAAAAGATAGAATTTATATCAACAAGCGATATAATTATTTGCGTCCCGGTTATGATTCCCTATCTTAAGGACATCCTAATCCGGGGCGTTTAAACTTTCTCTAAGTATAATTTCTTTTACCATATCTGTATAAGGGTAGGGATTATTTCAAAGTTCATTGAGCATATCTTGAACGGTTCTACGTGGGAGTTTTCCAACCTGAATCATCTTGACTTGCACTACCTTTTTAATTAAGAGCGCGCTCTAAATATTCAAATAACTTTGTAGATATGAGACAAAAATGTAATTTTGTAAATCCATTGCCATTTTACCACTTAATAGAATAAGTAATGGGCATGCTAAATCTGACTTAATTTTTTGAATCATGAAAAAGATTTTAAATGTAGTTTTCAGTACTGTTATGATGACATCTTTATGCATGCTGTCTTCATGTGCCACTTCCGACAAGGAGGGAATCCCACATAAAGGCAACAAGCTATTGACTTCCAATATCTCCCAAATCGATTCCATAAATATAGACGCTATCGACACCAGCACTCAAGGAAACTTTGTGATGTGTGGCGACACATTATATTTCGCCGATGCCAGAAACTATGGATTGCATCTCTATAACCTGAATGGTGAATATTTAGGCAAGAAACTTAGGGAGGGACAAGGACCTAACGAACTTTCCAACCTGCTCTATGCATCCGGTCTTTCAAATAGCAAAGATAGCATTGTCTTGATCGACAGGTCCGTAAAGATGTATATTTATGACACTTCAAAAGATTCCCTTATGAATCTTGGGAATGTGGATTTTGGATGGAGTGAAGAAGAACAGGGCTATGATTCTCCCGGTGCTTATAACATAATGGAGATGACCGATTTCGGTATAACATTCTTGAAAAAAGGAAATGGGGATATTGTGTTCCCTGTATCCATCATTAAGAGGCTTGTCGGCGATAAAGTTGATGAAGATCGTTACAAGAAGGGACATATTTTCGGAAATCTTGCGGTGAAAAACATGAAGGTAGACAATGTTTTCGGTCAGTTTCCTCCTTTCATGCTTGCAAATCCTACCCCTGGTTTTGAGTTCTTTGATTATGCATACGACGCAACAAATAGGAAATATTTTGTTTCATTCGCTACCGATCCAAATCTATATTGCGTAAACGATTCGGGAGAAATAGAATATAGTTTTGGAGAAGACGCACCGGGTGTAAAACGGACATATACTATAGGATATAACGATCCCTCTGAAACATTTGGGAAAGATATTCAGGACGGACAGATCGGTTGCAATACCGGGGTGATGTATGTGGCGGATAAGGATCTTGTGCTTCGGACTACGTTATTGGATTTTGCATCCGGTCGGGTTGCGCTTCAGGGTTATCGCGACGGCAACATGATATTGGAAACAGAAATGCCTCCATACTTTAAATTGCTTGGATATAGCAATGGCGAGTTTGTCGGATGCCGTTTCCTGCCGATAGAAATAGATGAGAACACCATCGCGTTCCGTATCTACAAATTTAAAGTCGATTAATAGTTTTACGGCACTATATAATTATGTAATCAATTACATAAAATGCACTAATCTAAGAGTTTGATACTGGATACAAAGGTAAGAATAAAACCTGATATTTTGTTAAAAGAATGGCAGCAAGAATTCATTTCCTGCCGCCATTCTTTATTATTGATTATTGTCAATATCTAAAATTAGAAATTTGTGAGGATAAGGGATGCGCGTGGTGGGAGTGTCTTGAGGTTGTCGGGTTGGATCTTATCTCCGGTTATTGCATCTGTATAACCGGTATTGCCGTCGAGCACCTGGGTATAGCGGCTTGCATCAAACAATGCGTCTTCATCCGTGCCGTTAAGGATAACTATCACAGATTTATCTCCGAGTCTGCGGGAATAGACATAAATACCGTTATATGGTGCGAAATGAGTCATTTTACCTGATGCAATCACATCGTTGGCAGGATTGCTCTTTCTCCAGTTAAGCAGTTTCGACAAGTAATCGTATGCCTCATTCTGCAACTCATCGCGACCTTCGCGTGTGAAAACGGAAATCGAGTCACCCGGAAAGCCGCCCGACATATCACGACGCACATTTGCGTCGCCACCTTCTGCACGTGTGCCCGACATCAAAACTTCAGATCCATAGTAAAGCTGGGGAATACCTCTTGACGTAAGCAATAGAGCCATTGCCTGTTTCCAGTTTTTAAGATCGGAAGGATCTTCCGAGAGGAAGCGGTCGGTATCATGATTGTCAAGGAATGTCAGGATTTTCTGTGGATCAGGATAAAGGAAATCCATTGAGAGATGTTCATAGATCCGGTTAAGTCCTTCGTTACCTTTCGAATCTTCATAGAAATAACGCTTGCCACCGTTTGCATATAGGAAATCCATCACGGTCTTAAGACGAGGGTCCGTGTCGTTCAATTTGGTGGCACGTTGCCAGTAGGCATTTGGAGCCTCCCCGTCATACCAGCATTCCCCGACTATGTTGAAATTCGGATATTCCTTCTCGACAGCATCAATCCAACGAGCCATCTGATTTTTGTCGGCGTATGGGTAAGTGTCCATGCGTATACCATCTATATGAGAATCTTCAATCCAGAAAATCGAGTTCTGGATAAGATAATTCATCACATGAGGGTTAAGTTGATTGAGATCAGGCATACTCGGTACGAACCATCCGTTTACAGCAAGGTCCTTATCAATATCGCTTGCGTATGGATCGAAAAGAGAATTTTTCTTATGGGTTGTGATCACATATTCCCCTTTTTCTTCGAACTCTTTCTGATGGTTAAACCAGTCGGATGCAGGAGGATTCTTCAGCCACAGATGTTCGCTGCCGCAATGATTGAAAATCATGTCCATTACGACCTTCATCCCTTTCCCATGGGCTTTATCCACAAATTCGCGCCATTCATCATTTGTCCCGAATCTCGGATCGATATTGTAATAATCTGTGGTGGCGTATCCGTGATAGGATCCTCCCGGTTGGTTGTTGGTGAGCACCGGATTCACCCATATAGCAGTGACGCCGAGGTCTTCAATATAATCAAGGTTGTCACTCATCCCTTTTATGTCGCCTCCGTGACGGGCGTTAGGTTTGGATCTGTCGGCACCTGTAGCATTCAGACCTGCTTTCATTTTTTCCGGCAGGTCATTGTTTGATGGATCACCGTCGGCAAAACGGTCGGGCATTATCAGATACAACACGTCGGATGCATCAAACCCTTTTGCATCGGCAGGTTGCCATGTACGGGATTTAAGCTCGAACGGTACGGACTGTTTCTTACCCTTTTTGTTTTCAAACATGAGATTGACAGTTCCCGGTTTTGCACTGTCATCGATTGAAAGATAAGCCACCAAGTAATCGGGAGAACCATCAAGATCAGCGATCTCCACTACTTTCACACCCGGGTAATCAAGATTCAATCGGGCATCTTTTATACCGGCTCCATACACCATAAGTTGCACGGTATCGTTAGCCATTCCGGTCCACCAATAAGGTGGTTCCACATGATCCACTTGCGGAGATTTAGTCGCGGAATTACCGGAGACAACACCAACCGCCAGGCATGCTGTAAGAAAAAAATTTTTCATGATAGTTAAGCAAAATTTAAAATTTATAAGTTGTAACAACTTAATCGCAAAGTTAATAAAAATTCCAACACTACCCGAATTCTCCCTTTCAAATAGGGATAATTATCCCCAACTTATACGAAAAAAGATAAACCTCATATAGTTAAAAATTGTTAATTAAATTGACTAATTTTAGGCATTATTAATGTTTGCTCTCTCTTAAATATAAAATATGTTTATCCGCATATTCAAATTATAAACCGACATAACCATGAAACTATTCCCGATGCATTTATGCCTGATAGGTTTGATTACAGCCTGCAGCACAACGACAAAGACAGAATGGGTGTCTACCATGGAAACAAATCCTTGGCAGACTCAAAATACTGAAGCTATAAAGGAAGTATCGGGAACAATCCCTGACTATATTATAGACACAAAGAAACCATTACAGACTATTGATGGTTTTGGCGCATGCTTTAACGAACTTGGATGGACATCATTAAGTTTGCTTGCTGATTCATCAAGACAAAGCATAATGAAAGAATTATTCAAACCAGGAGAAGGAGCCAACCTGACAATATGCCGGATGCCTATTGGGGCAAATGATTTCTCAAGAGATTGGTATTCATACGATGAAACAGAAGGAGATTTTGAGATGGCAAGTTTCAGTATTGAAAATGATCAGGAGACACTTATTCCATTCATAAAAAACGCGCTTGAATATAATCCAGACCTTAAAATATGGGCGTCTCCCTGGAGTCCCCCTATATGGATGAAGGAAAATCGACACTACGCGTGTCAATCCCTTGACACCTCATTCTTCAACTCTGTAGGAGAAAACGGCATTAAACCCGAGCAAGTCAGAAAAGAGGGAGTCAATATGTTTATTCCGGAAGAAAAATATTATAAAGCTTATGCATTATACTTCACAAAATTTATAGAGTCGTATAGGGATAATGGGATTAACATTTTTATGGTTATGCCCCAAAACGAATTTAACTCATGCCAACCATTTCCGAGTTGCACATGGAAATCTTCCACTCTTGCGGAATTCGTAGGCAAGTATCTTGCCCCAGCCATGAACAAGATTGGTGTCGACGTGATGTTCGGCACCATGGAACGTCCTGACGAAGCAATGGTGGATACAGTATTGAACGATCCTGATTGTAAAAAATATATAAATGGAATAGGGTTTCAATGGGCAGGGAAATATGCTCTACCGAAAGTGCATAAAAAATATCCTGAAATTAAAATAATCCAGACTGAACAAGAATGTGGTGACGGGCTGAATGACTGGGAAGGATGTGTATATTCCTGGCATCTCATGAAATATTTTATGGAAAACGGTGTAAATGTGTATAACTATTGGAACATATCTCTTGAACAAGGAGGCATGAGCAGATGGGGATGGACACAAAACTCTCTCGTAACCGTAGATCCGGTGACTCTCAATTATAAATATACCAATGAATATTATCTATTGAAACATTTTAGTCATTATATACAATCTGGAGCGCATCTACTTTCTTCGAAGGGTTCGGATGAGAATATAATAGCATTCAAAAACCCTGACGGCAGATATGTAATTATTGTCTATAACCCTGACGAAAAATTATCGCAAAAAACCATCAAGATAGGAGACAAACAGATAGCTATTGAATTCCAACCGCTGTCATTTAACACAATTGTTCTCTAATACACTCATAAACTTTATATTATGAATTTTAATCGATTATTAGGTATACTGTGTGCAACACTGACCTTATCAATCTTTCCCGCTTCCATATTTGCAAAAGATAACGGATGGCAACTTCATGCCAGCGATATCAACAGCGAATATGTGGGGGCACCCGTAGCAAACGGAAGAATCGGCATATTGCCCTGGAAAGAACCTTTTTCCATACGGCATGTCGTGCTTAACCATGTGTTTGACGCAGACGCACACAATGGCATAAGTCAAGTACTTTATGGCATAAACCCCTTCAATATTGAAATGCAACTTGACGGAAAAACCGTTGATAGCAACAATATTTCTGACTGGCATCAGATGATAGATATGCGCACAGCAAGCCATAACACATATTTCACAGCCATGAATAAAGCCAAAGTTGGATATAATGTGTATGCTTTGAGAAATCTCCAATATTGCGGATTAATTACAATTGAGGTAGAGGCGCTGGATAATATCTCCTTACGATTTATAAACACCTTAGACGTTCCTGATCCGTATTCGGAAAGTGAATCTAAGGTTCAGAAAGTCAACGGAGAAAATTCAAGATCTCTTATTTTCCGTAGGAGCGCATTCTCAAAACATCGCCTGAGAGCCGTATCAGCATCTTCAGCTTATCTTTATGACCCTAAAAACAGCTGTTTTAAAGTGTCGGATGAGGATGGAAAAAATGTAATGTCAATGGATTTGAAAAAAGGACAAAAAATTGCATTTGCGCTTGCGGGTGCAGTCTGCTCTGACAGGGAATTTATTGACCCATATAATGAATCCGACCGTCAAATCACCTTTGCAGCCGAAGAGACTGTCCCCAAAATTATTGAAGGACATAATAAATTATGGGACAAACTTTGGGAAGGCGACATTATCATAGATGGTGACGATAAGGCTCAAAGTGCCGTGCGGTTCGCATTGTTCAATCTCTATTCCTATGCACGCGAGGCTACTGCCCTGAGCATCCCTCCGATGGGTCTTTCAGATACAGGATGTTATAACGGTCATGTCTTCTGGGATGCAGAAATATGGATGTATCCACCCCTACTCTATTTAAATCAGGATATAGCAGAGTCAATGATAGATTATAGAGTGGAACGCCTTGACGGAGCAAGACATAAAGCTTTGTCTTATGGTTATAAAGGAGCCATGTTTCCTTGGGAAAGTGACGACCGCGGAGAGGAAGCATGTCCGGTCTGGGCACTTACCGGACCATTTGAACATCACATCACTTCTGACATCGCAATAGCTGCATGGAATTATTATTGTGTGACACAAGATAAAGAATGGTTAAAGACAAAAGGATATCCATTGATAAAAGATATTGCGGATTTCTGGGTGAGCAGATCAGTACTTAACAAAGATGGCTCTTATTCTATAAAAAATGTAGTATGTGCCGACGAATACGCAGGAGGTGTCGATGATAATGCTTTCACCAACGGTTCTGTCATCAAGGCATTACAGGCTGCCATGAAAGCTTCAGATATTTGTGGAGATGTATACTCTGATGACTGGAAAGAAATAGCGGATAAACTCCGAATACCGAAATTCAAAAATGGTGTAACCCGAGAACATGCCACATATAATGGAGAAAAGATAAAACAGGCGGACGTTAACCTTCTCGGATATCCACTCGGTCTTGTATCAGATCCGGATTCCCAACGAAGAGATATGGAATATTATGTGGAACGTATAGACACTGTCAATGGTCCGGCCATGTCTTATTCAATTTTTGCAATCCAATATTCACGTCTCGGTGACGCAGACAAGGCTTATGAAATGTTTAAAAAAAGTTATATGCCAAACTCTCGACCACCGTATGGAGTATTTGCAGAAACGCCCACAAGCGATAATCCTTATTTTGCAACAGGAGCAGGAGGTTTTCTTCAGGCGGTTATCAATGGCTTCTGTGGTCTTGAAATAACAGACCATGGAATTGTGCAAGTGGCATCTACACTACCCCGACATTGGAAAAAAGTGACTGTGACTGGAGTTGGACCTGAAAAAAAGACTTTTATACGTAGAAGATAACCAATTCTTTAATTTAGATATTCGGCTTTTACTTATGAATTAGTTTAAATTTTATTCAAGACCAACTCATATAGAATTATCGGTTAAAAGGTTATCTATAATTTTAATAATCAAGGTTACAAATTTATTAATTAAAAATAACCTTTTAACCATTTAATATTTAATAACATATTTATCTCTTCCATAAATTTTAACTTTTAAAATCAACAACATGGAAAAACTTTTTAAATCATTCATCGCACTATTTCTTGTGTTGTGGATGGGGATTCCCACATCTTCAGCTACAGAAATATCCCAACTGAATCCAGTCACAATTCATGTGAAGGATGCAACAGTTGACCAAGTATTTTCAGCCATCGAGAAACAGACAGGCTATTCCTTCTTTTATGAAGACACGAGAGTGGACCCTAAGAAAAGAGTGAGCCTGGATGTCAGCAACACGCCTGTGAATTCTGTATTAAATAAAGTGCTTGACAAGGGCACCTCCTATAAAATAGTGGATCGTCACATAGTGCTTTATGCAAATAACGGAGCTAAAAAAAGCACATCAAATGCAAGCCAGACAAACAGCCAGCAACTTATCAGTGTTTCAGGTACTGTCACAGATGAAAATGGGGAACCTATAATAGGTGCCACTGTGATGACCAGTGACAAAGCGGGTACAGCCACCGATGTTAACGGCGGTTATAAACTATCTGCTAAAAAAGGGGGAACCATCACATTTTCTTATATAGGATATGTGACCCAGACCCTTCCAGTAAACAAATCCGTCATCAACGTGCAGCTTAAACCGTCTTCAGTAAGTCTTGATGAGGTAACTGTGGTTGCCGTCGGTTATGGAGTCTCCAGAAAATCAGATCTTACGGGTGCTATATCTTCTGTTTCGGCTAAGGATTTTAAGAAAGGTGTAATTACCACTTCCGAACAATTACTACAAGGAAAAGTGGCGGGTTTGGTGGTCTCGCAGACAGGAGGCGATCCCTCTTCTTCTCCATCTATAAGACTTCGTGGGGGCACATCTCTTTCTGCAAGCAATAGTCCACTCATAGTAGTTGACGGAATTCCTGGCGTGGATCTTAGCACTGTACAACCAAGCGAGATTGTTTCGATGGATGTATTGAAAGATGCTTCCGCCACTGCCATCTATGGCTCGCGCGGTGCAAACGGTGTTATAATTGTTACCACAAACAGAGAAAACAAGGGAAGGCGTATTGAATATAACGGATATATGGGTATCGCTCATTCTTCTAAAAATCTTGATGTGCTTTCAGCCAATGAATGGCGCGACTATGTAAGAATCAATAATATCGCTGATGCAGTAGACTATGGTTCAAACACAGATTGGCAAAAAGAAGTGCAACGAACGGGCATATCTCAGTCTCATACTGTTTCTTTCAGCAACGGTAGTGATACAAATGGTCTTCGTGCCTCTCTAAATTATATGCACAACAACGGCATAATGAAATACAGTAGTCTTGACCGCATTAACGGAAGTATGACGGCGTATCAATATGGTCTGAATAATAAGCTCAGACTTGAACTTAGTCTCAATGCTACCATTGATAAAATGCATAACGTGAACAGTGGTATCTATACCCAACTTTATAGGATGAATCCTACTGCCCCTGTTTATGATGAAGACGGAAACTATACAGAACAAGTGGGCGGTTATCTTACAAGCGGCATAAACCCGATAGAATCTTATAAGGAGCCTACTTCAGAAACGACAAGAAAACATTTTTTGGGATATGCTAAAGCCCAGTATGAAATTATAGACGGTCTTAAGGCTACAGTGAATCTTTCCTATGAGTATAATACCAATCAAGGCTACAGCTATTCTCCTTCATATACATATAAAAACACTGAAGGTGGATATGCATCCCGCAGTGTTTCAGATTACACTAATAAGCAGATTGAAGTCTATCTTAATTATGATAAGCAGTTTAATGAAAGGCACAATCTCAGTCTGATGGCTGGATATTCTTATCTTGATTATATGTATGAGGGATTTGGTGCCTCCAGACGTAAATTCGACACCGATAGTTTTTTATGGAATAACCTCGGATCAGGGAGTGACTACCGCATTGACGACGTGAGCTCATATAAGGGAGATGCTAAACTCGTATCGTTTTTCGGGAGAGCCAACTATAATCTTGATCACAAATACTTCCTCACGGCAACAGTCCGTAGAGACGGATCTTCAAGATTTGGAGAAAATCATAAGTGGGGTACATTCCCATCCATATCCGCGGCATGGAGAATATCTGAAGAATCATTTATGGATAATTCTCACGAATGGTTGCAGAATCTCAAACTGCGTGTCGGCTATGGTGTCACAGGAAATCAGGCAGGTATCGGAGAATACAAATCAATGATGCTGATGGGCACAGGTGGCGGTGTATTCTACAATTCTTCTCTTGGAGAATGGATCAAATCATACAAAGTGAACCAAAATCCAAATCCTGATCTTAAATGGGAATCTACAGCCCAGACCAATATAGGTCTTGATCTCAGATTGTTCAACCGTCTGGATGTAACGCTCGACTGGTATTATAAGAAGACAAGCGACCTACTCTACACATATCAAGTTCCTACACCTCCATATCTCTATTCGCAAATTCTTGCAAATGTGGGTGACCTCACGAATAAGGGTATCGAGCTTACTCTGGGAGCAAACATAATAAACACAAAGAATTTTTCATGGGACACAAACCTCACCCTTGCTCACAATAAACAGACAATCAATAAACTTTCTAACCAGGTTTACCAAACCGACCGCGTTTTGAGCGGATACCTTCAAGGAGTATTGGGAATGTCAAACGTATATTCTCAAATAATCGCAGAAGGATATCCTGTAGGTACTTTCTACGGACCTCATTGCGAGGGTATTGATGAAAATGGAAATTTTATTCTGTCAAACAATGGAGAATCCCAAGTATTAGGCAATTCCCAGCCAAAACTCACAATGGGACTTTCAATGAATTTCACATATCGCGATTTTGATCTCGGTTTTGCCGGTTACGGACTTTTCGGTCAGAAAGTACTCAATGTTGCTGAAATGTCAAGAAGTTTCAGCACAGCAATGCCGAGTTACAACATCACCCACACATTCGCAAACAGTGGAATCAAAGAGAAAATGCCTGTCTATTCAGATTATTGGTTGGAAGACGGATCATTTTTCAGACTTC
This sequence comes from uncultured Porphyromonadaceae bacterium, assembly GCA_947073495.1. Classification (GTDB taxonomy): domain Bacteria; phylum Bacteroidota; class Bacteroidia; order Bacteroidales; family Muribaculaceae; genus Lepagella. The sequence goes on along the minus strand of CAMTMX010000014.1, from coordinate 31,535 downwards.
AGAGCGTGACCCTGGGTTATAATCTTCCCCAAAAAATAGTAACCAAAATTGGTCTGAGCAGACTGAGAGTATATGCAACAGCAGAAAACCTCTTCGTGATAAACGGCTATAACGGCATTGACCCTGAAATCAGTGTGTCGGGATTGTCAAGTCCCGGAATTGATTTCGGTGGAATTTATCCAATGCCGAGAACCTTCTCTTTCGGACTTAATATATCCATCTAATTATATAAAAAAATATAGCTATGAAATTAAATATAGGTGTCAATTTTTTTGTTGCATGTGGTATGATATTGATGTCAACCGGATGCACCAATCTTTCAGAAAATCTCTATGATAAAGTAGCTGCCGATGAATACGGTAAAACTGAAAAAGAAATAAACTCTATTGTGGGGGCGGCATATGCGTCACTACGAGGAGGGGGATTCACTGGCGGAAGCGGTATGGCTTTCAGTGAATATGTATATTTCATATCAGCGCTTTCTTCAGACGAAGCGGTATTGCCGGCAAGAAACCACGGAGCTGACTGGTATGACGGCGGCAGATATGTAGAACTGAAACGTCATCAATGGGGAACAAACAACACATGTATAAACGGAGCATGGAGCTATGCCTACAACATTATCTCCACAGTGAACCAGATTATATCACAGGTCGGAGACTCTTCTCTTGATGAGGAAACCAAAGACAAGATTTTTGCCGAACTCCGTGCTACAAGAGCTTTTGCATATTATCGTCTTATAGATTGGTTCGGGAATGTCCCCATCATTAAAGATTATAAAGATCTTTCTCTCCCAACCAATTCATCAAGGGCAGAAGTTTTCAAGTTTATAGAAGACGAGCTTAAGGAAGTGATACCTATTCTTCCGGAAACAGGATATGGGAAAATGACCCAAAATGCAGGAAACTGTCTTTTGGCAAGACTATACCTTAATTCCGAAGTCTTCACAGGCACTCCTCGATGGAATGACTGTCTTGATGCCTGTCTCAAAATAAAAGGCGAGCTGGAACCGGACTATTTTACAAATTTCCTTACTGAAAATCAAGTTTCAAAGGAAATCATATTCGCTATTCCTTATGACCACAAAATGGGGACGAGCGGGAATTTTCTCCATTGGGCTTTGACTCATGAAGAACAATGCTGGGCTATCTCTCCAACAGGAAATTTCTATGGCGGAGGAAACTCTATGGTAGCACAACCCGGTCTGTATGCTCAATTTGATGAAAATGACGTGCGTCGTGGAACAATGCTTATTGGAGACCAGATCGATCTCAGAACCGGAACCGTGATTGATGCTGATCCCCAAACGCCGGGACTGCAACCACTTTGTTTCACAGATGAAATATCCGACATACTCGATGCCGGAGCATGCGAAGGTGTGCATTGGAATAAATATGAAATGCTTGATGGAGAAGATTGGGAACGAGACCATGATCTTGTAGTGATGCGTTATGCAGAAGTTCTCCTGATGGAAGCAGAGTGTTATGTAAGATTGAATCAGCCCGAAAACGCAAGACCTCTCATAGAGCAAATCCGCACGAGAGCTCATATAAATACACCTGCCTTGATCGATCTTACACTTATAGAGAATGAACTTAAAAAGGAATTCATATTTGAAGATCACCGCCGTACAGACATGATCCGTTTTGGATCTTTCTTTACCGGCACCTGGTGGGAAAAGGAAACAGTGACACCCGACTATCGTGGCATTTTTCCGATTCCTCAGCAGGAACTTGATAAAAACAATAATCTAAAACAGAACCCAGGATATTGATAGATAATGATGTTAAGCTATATTAAACAGGCTTTTATTTTGTCAGTATGGACGATGATAGTATCATCGTCCATATCGGCAACCCAGGTATCTTCTCCATTAGACGAATCATCAACAGAGTCGGGTGTAAAAACAACTGATGGTGTCGTGTATCGCGACAAACATGTAAGATTCACGGTTGTTTCTGATGGAATGATTCGACTTGAATATGATCCGAATGGCAAATTCATAGACGACAAAACTTTTGTAGCTGTCAATAGAATCTACCCGGAAACAAAAGTGGAAACTATGGTAGACGACAAGACAGTGACCATCAAGACAAAAAAAATGGTGTTGTCTTATATCAAAAGTAATCATCCATTCTCGGAAAAAAATCTTTCAATAAGTTCAGCTCCAGGTGTCAAATCATTTAAATGGACGCCGGGAATGTCACAGAAATACAATCTTTTAGGCACTACCCACACTCTTGACGGATGGGACGGGCAAGATATCATAATCAGGGAAGATGATAACTCCACAAAAATCGAACAAGGTAGTCTGGATGAAGGTCTTTTGGCGCGTGACGGTTGGACATTAATTGACGATTCGGATAATCTGTTATTTGACAATGACAAGGAATTCGAATGGGTCAAGGAGCGAAAAAAGAAAAAAGGTGCCACAGATTGGTATTTCCTTGCTTATGGAAATGACTATAAAAATGCCATCTCGGATTTCACACTCTTATCCGGTAAAATTCCATTACCTCCACGCTACGCATTCGGTTACTGGTGGTCAAGATGGTGGGCATATTCAGAACATGAAATTAACGAACTTCTCGATAATTTTTCCCAATACAATATACCTATCGATGTGCTTGTGATCGATATGGACTGGCACTATACCGATGCTGAACATGGTGGTTGGACAGGATGGACCTGGAATCGGCGTTTGTTTCCACATCCTGAAAAATTTCTTAATAGTCTTCGCGACAGGAATCTAAAAGTCACTCTTAACCTTCACCCCGCAGATGGTGTAAAACGTTTTGAGGCTACTTATCCTGAAATTGCCAAAGAAAATGGAATAGACCCTTCTACAGGAAAAGACGTTCCATGGATATCATCCGACAAACAATTCATTAAGAGTATCTTTAAACATATTCTTGACCCTATGAAAAAAGATGGGGTGTCCTTCTGGTGGCTTGACTGGCAACAAGAACCCAATGATCCGGTTATAAAAAATCTCAATAACACTTTTTGGCTGAATTATACTTTTTTCACCAAAATGAAACAGGAAAATAATGGTCGTCCTCTTATCTATCACCGTTGGGGAGGGTTAGGCAACCATCGCTACCAGATAGGTTTTTCAGGAGATAATTATGTGACCTGGAAATCTCTTGACTTTCTCCCCTACTTCACAGCAACAGCCGCCAATGTATGTTATGGCTTCTGGAGCCATGACCTGGGAGGGCATTACCTTGATGGAGACACTATCCCCGATCCTGAACTTTATATAAGATGGCTTCAGTTTGGTGCATACAGCCCTATAATGAGAACTCATTCAAACAAGAATGCCAAACTTGTAAAAGAACCTTGGAGATTCGATATTAATACAATGAATGCATTGAGGAAGTCTATTCAAAGACGTTATGAAATGCATCCCTACATTTATTCAATGGCCCGAAAGAGTCATGACACAGGGATTTCAATTTGTAGGCCTATGTATTTTGATTATCCCGACACTGATGCTTCTTATAAATTAAAAAACCAGTATATGTTCGGTGATAACATGATAGTATATCCTATCACCAAACCGGGAAATAACGGTTTTGCCTCTATCGATATCTGGCTTCCAGAAGGTGAATGGTATGAAAATGCAACCGGCACAATGCTTAAGGGGAACTCTACCTACACAAGAAAATTCGCACTCGATGAAATTCCTGTCTATATAAAAGCAGGATCCATCATTCCCTATTATGCAGAGGAAGTGAAAACACTCAAGGATAACGATGTTCCGATCGCACTTACCATCTATCCCGGACAAAATGGAGATTTTACAATCTATGAAGATTATGGTGATGATGACAACTATGATTCAGAATTTGCCACTACAGATGTTTCTTCAATAAAAATCGGCAATAAGCTCACTGTAGTCATTAACCCGAGAAAAGGGAAATACAAAGATATGCCTGATTCCCGATTGTTTGAAGTGAGGACTCCGGCAACTCTAAGACCGGACGCTGTACGTATAGACGGTATTGAAGCTTCATATGAGTATATTCCCGAACAATTGTGTGCTGTTGTCAAACTCCCATTGGAATCATGTGACAAAAAAAGAATTATTGAGATAGAATTTCCTGATAATTCAGAGATTACCGACGGCATAATCGGGTCAATGAAACGCTTTGTAAACACATTTGGCAATTTAAAAAACTTATCTGCAGGTCTTTGTGTAGACCAGGATTTCGGACCGATGTCTACAATTTATGAAGCCCTGAAATGGTATCCTAATAATAATCAGGAACTTTTATCCGCCTTCCGTAAAAACTTTTCGGATATCAGGAATGTGATTGAAAGACAGCCTATGAATGATAAAGCAAGATCTTGGTTTCTTCAAAGTATAGGAGTTGACAATAGTCAATAAACTTAATTATCAAGTGAATGCTTTTATATAAAAGCATTCACTTGTAAAATATTAATGTTTCATGAAGAACCCTATTGACATGAAATCTTTGTTCGAAAGAATTGCAACGAACGATCCTCGCGCGTTCCAGCTTTTTTTCGACTATACATATTCCTCGGCGTTTAGATATGTCAATTATTTTGTTTCCAATCAGGAACTTTGTAAAGACATTATCTCTGATGTTTATGCCTATATATGGCAACATAGAGAAAACTTACCCAATATTCAAAAATATGAAAATTATCTTTTTATATGTATAAAAAACAGATCTTTACATTATATAAACGATTGGAATCGTCATCAACAGATAAAGCTTGATAATATTTTATCGGCTGAAATTGCGGATAATTCCACTCCAGAGCAACGCTTACTTCATTCCGAACTGGAAGATGTAGTGGAACTCGCCATAAATTCCTTACCCAAACGTTGCCGACTTATATTTTTTATGATAAAAGAAGAAAGAATGAAATATAAGGATGTGGCAGAAATTCTTTCTATTTCAGAGCGTACGGTACAAACACAAGTTTGTATAGCTTTGAAAAAAATAGGAATTGTGATAAAAGAATATCTTAATTCAATATCAAGATAACACAGACATGAATAACGGTTACGAAAATAGATGGAAAAAATTAGCTGACTTCTTTTCTTCTGAAGAGAATGCAGAGTTTATTCATGATGATTGTATAATATCGGAAGAAGATAAAGATGTATTCGATATTATTAAAGGGATAAAACTTAAATGTGACCAAGAGCAATGCAACAACATTAAAAACGACATACAATCGAAAATGTATGATAAAATGTTTTCCCTTCCTGAAGAATGTCTGAGAACATCTAAAAAATTTCCCCGATTGAATTCGCTCATCTCTATAGTTGCATCATTATTATTGATCATTACAGTCGCGTCTGTAATATATTTTGCAGGCAATAGACAGTCTATAGAAACTATAAGTCCGGTTACGTTCACCTCAATAAATTCACCTTCAAAAGTTATTCTCCCCGACAGTTCATCAGTTATCTTAAATGCTGGCAGTAGTGTCACTTATTATCCTGGAGATTTTAATAAGACCGATCGAAAAATATCTCTTATAGGGGAAGCTTTGTTTGACATCCATCGTGACGAAAAAAAAGCCTTCATTGTATCGTCAGGTAATATTAAGATAAAAGTACTTGGTACAAAATTTAATGTTAGAGATTACTCCGATGAAAAAAATCTTATAGTAAGTCTTATTTCCGGTTCTGTTAAGATTGACACTGACGAAGACAAAACTATCTGTCGTCTTGAACCTTTGAGTGAAGCTGTATTAAACAAAAAAGACAATAGCATGGAAATAATACCGTTTGACCCAGTCAATGTGGCAGGTTGGTCGAACGGAGAATTGCGTTTTCGACAATCAACGGTTTATGATCTTTGTAAAGCTTTAGAACGTAGATTTCGTTGTAGTGTTATCATAAAAAATAAAAAGATTAATAATCGGATTGTTACAGGACGATTTACTGATAATGAATCTTTAACAGATATTCTTGACATATTAAAAATCTCTTTTGATATAAATTATAAAATTGAAGAAAACATAATAACAATATACTGACCATGAAAATTTTAAACATATCAATCACCTTGATTGCAATCCTTTTTCCTCTTATGGTAAAAGGTAATACCGACCAGAATGCCACGACTATCGACGGGTATCCTATAGCTAATTTTGCCCTGACCTTAAATGCTTCTGCAAATGGTGATTTCATAGGGAATATACTTCGTAATCCAGGAGAATTAGGAGAATGGCTAGAAGATATGGGTGGCGTGGAATTTAGTATCAAAAAAAATAATGAAAGTCACCCTTTCTCATCTTTTTCCAAAACTAATGTAGAGCGATCATTTCCCTTCGTAAAAGGTGAATATTCCAGCTCTCCTTTAATTTCTTCATCAATAAAAACGACTCTCTTTTGTCCTATTGCAATCAATGATCTGACCACGTCCGCTTTACCGGTTGCAATGATAGAAATGGAAATTAAAGGAGGTAAAAAAACTGAAGATTTTACTATACAGGTTTCTCCTAATAAAATGACCGGATTCATTCCCGTAAAAACAAACCTTTTTACAGGAATGAACAATAATGACTGCATGATAACCACCGATGCATCCTCTTCTTCGTCCGGCAACACTCTTGATTTAAATCTATCAATGAAACCGGGAAGTACAAAAAATATTAAAATACTAATTACCTTTTTTGATAAAAACTGGATTACGGCAAACGACTATGATTCAAATAAAGCAATTTCCACCCATGTATATAAAATATGGAATGATCTTCATATAAGAACAAATAATTTCGCCAATGCTATCCCATCAACTAATGATAAAGAATTGGATTCTTATCTTAGATGGTATATGATTCCAGGTATTTCATTAACAAAATGCACTAAAAACAATGAAATTGTCAATATGGGATATTGTGAACTTAATCAAAGAGATAGCTATTGGACATCATGGTTACATCTTGTCTTGTTTAAAGATACTGAACGGAAAATTATCGAAGAAAGTATTAATGCTGTAAAAGCTTCGGGAAAGATGCCTACCACTATTCTCCCTCTTATTGAAAGGGAGGATGACCTTGATATAAATGCATTTTTAATACTTAGGACTTCACGTTACCACAAGCTCTATCATAACACCTCGGATTTGAAAAAATGGTGGCCCTCATTAAAAAATGTCATGGATTGGCTTATTTCACGCGATAAAAATGGGAATGGACTTCCGATGCAAGTTTCCTTTTGGGGCGATTGGAAAGATGTGAAAGGAGTGGAAGATAGATTATATTCTCCTTTTTCCGGATTAATCTATCTGGCTGCGCTAAAAGAGATGCAATCAATGGCAAAAACTTGCAATGATGATGTGGCTCTGACAAAATATTACAATGCATATAAAAAAGGATATGATTTTATTAATAAATCTACTCAGGAAGGTGGTTTATGGAATGGAAGATATTATTGCCAGATTTGGAAAGACGGAAGTGTCAACGATAAGATTTTACAAGACCAGACAATTGGAATAATGTTTGATGTAGTTCCGGAAGACAGATCACACTCCATTATAAAAACGCTTAATAGCAACAACTTAACAAAATTTGGAATTTGTGAAACATTCCCATATTATCCGGAAGAATTTGGCTATGAACCAGGCACCTACCATAATGGAGGCGTATGGCCATGGGTCAGTTTTATGGACGATTGGGCACGCTTAAAACTCGGCTATAAGAATGAAGCAATCAATCTAATTAAGATAGTGGCAGAAGCCGATCTTGTAAAATCGGGAGACTGGTCACCCAACGAACATATCAACAGTCGTACGGGAAAAAACCTTGGATTTAAACTTCAAGGATGGAATTCAGGATTGTTCGGCCTTATTTATTTCGGACTTCTCAATCCCGATATAATAAATTGATATGTTTTATTTAAGAAACCAATTTAATATTTGGTTTTATCGGATCTTTTGCGGAGATATTTAAGGGAGCGTGCCAGACCGTAGATGTAGCGGCGGAATCCGGGACGGTAGTAAAGAAGTCTTGAAAACCATTCCATGTGGGGATCTATGAATTTTACTGCCGCCCCTACAAACACCATAGCTATCAATGTTCCTATCCCGACTACATTCCATAGCCATTTGCCAAAGAAAAGACAACCTAATAATACAGCTATCACCACCAATGTGACGTCTACCCTTATCTTTGCTTTGGCAAAGGGCATACCCGTAGCTTTGGATACAGCAACCGTTATACCCTCTCCCGGCATCGTGATTGAACCACATCTTATTTCAAAAGAAATACCTATCGCCAAAATACAGCATCCTGCAAGTTGCACCACAACCTGGGGAAGTAGTGAATCACAGGTAAGTGCCGATGTGATCCACATGTTGACATCCAACAGGAAGCCAAACACGAATCCTATCACAAGTTGAAACAATTGGACATAATGAAATTTACGCCGGAGTATCAATATCTGTAGCCCGACAAGCAGAAAATTCATCATATAGGTATATTCTCCTATTGTGTATGCAGGTGCTTTTCCTGTTTCTCCGGCAAGAGTCATGACAAAAGGGATGGTGGAGATCACACTGCTTCCAATATTGGATCGCACACAAAGCGCCACGCCTAAAGTCATTATAAACAAAGAAACCAGCAACAATACATGCTGCCAAAAGAAAGAAATGATTTTGTCTTTCCTATTAACATATTTTATAGCAATATTCATTTTACATTCATTTAATATTCCTTTTACACTACAAAATTACCAAAAAAATACGACTTTCATTAATTAAATTGGCAGTAACGTAATTAAAGGGGTAAAAGTCTGTTGTATGCTCGGAAATATATTTGTAATTTTGTGAAATACCTTTTTAATCTAAAACCCAAAACATGATGAAACGGATTTTTATTTGCCTTATGCTCGCTATGACGGGCGCGACTATGGCGAATGCCTCTTCTGCCGAAAAGCCGGCAGACAATCAAAAAACATATGTGACAGTTCACACCAACCAAGGTGATTTCACGCTTTGGCTTTATGACGACACCCCGGTACACCGCGACAATTTTATCCGTCTTTGTAAAGACGGCACATACGAAGGCGTGCTTTTCCATCGTGTGATAAAGGATTTCCTTATACAGGGAGGTGATCCGCAAAGTAAAGAGCGCATACCGGGCAAGGGATATGGCGACGGCGACGGAGGATATGTGGTTTATTCCGAGATTCTTCCCGACCGCTTCTGCAAAAAGGGAGCTCTGATAGACGCCAAACTTGGTGATGACGTCAATCCAACCCGTATGTCGGCAGGTACACAATTCTGCGTGGTGCAGGGAAAAACTTTTACCGACGAACAACTGGACGCCACCGAAGTACGTATGAATGAATGGCACAAGAATCATCTTTATCATCTCGCCCGTTATGAACTGATGCTTGAGAATCCTGAGCTCTCAAAGATTGAGAACGGTGATCTTTTGAATGCCAAGGCTCGTGAGCGTGCTGAAAAACAGTATGCAGAACAGGGTAAGCTCACAATTTCTCCCGAAAGAAGGGAAGTATATAAGACTATCGGCGGCACACCACATCTTGACGGCACAGTAACCATTTTCGGTGAACTTATAGAGGGTCAAGATATTGTGGAAAAAATCACCCTGATGAAAACTGACGAAATGGACCGCCCATTGTCAGACGTAGTTATATTGTCTACCGAGGTCTATCAAAAATAATTCAACTTTCGCTTGCGAAGGTTGAAGGTTATGAGGTTAGGTGGTCAAAAGGATAACATTAACCACTTAACTCGCTAACCTTCATACTATAATAAATATATTTCACATAACATAAAAACCTAACCATTCATGAAATTATCAATTACGTCAGTGGCATGCACTCTCGCACTGATGGTTGGTTCTTTAAATGCCACCGCAGAGGTGACATACGCCGATTATCTTCGTGCCGACACTATCCTGACCACAGCCAAGAAAGCCTATTCTGCTGCTGTAAGCCCCAGATGGCTCGGAGACTCTCATTATTTCTGGTATAAAAACCATGAAAAAAATGGAGATTTTTATTATCTTGTAAACGCCGCCACCGGCAAGAAACAGCGAGCAGCCGACAAAAAAGGGCTCGTGGCATTCCTTCCCAAAAAGCAGAAAAATCTTGCAGAAGAGCTCCTGAAAGAGGATGACAACCGCTACGGTCGCGGATGGTATAACACAAACCAACGTCCGAAACCGGTGGTGTCTCCCGACAAGAAATTGCAGGCATACGTGAAAGACCACAACGTCTATATCGCACCCTATAACGAGAAAGACAGTCTTGCCGCTCCCAAAGATGAGATAGCCCTGACTATGGATGGTATGCCAAGCCTCCGCTACGACCACCGTTCTATCATCTGGTCGCCTGATTCCAAGAAACTTGCCACAGTGAAAGTGCGTGAAGTGGAAGAGCGTAGAATCCCTCTGATCCAATCAAGCCCTTCAAGCCAGAAACAGCCTATTCTTCAATGGCGCAACTATGCGAAACCTGGTGACGTGCTCCCCGTGAGTGTCCCTGTGCTTTTCGATATTGAATCACGCAAGCAGTTGAATGTGGATGCCAAACCATACGAAAATCAATTCTCCCTGTATCTCACCGGCTGGCGTGACGACAGCCGTGCCTTCACTTTTGAATTCAACGAGAGAGGCCACCAGAGATATGTGATAGGTGAAGTGAACGCCAACGATGGCTCTATCAAGAATCTGGTTGACGAGAATGTGAAGACTTTCATCTACTACAATAATAACTTCCGTCATGACCTTGCCGACGGCAAAGAAATTCTCTGGATCTCTGAGCGCGACGGCTGGCGCCACCTCTATCTGTTTGACGGAGCCACAGGGAATGTGAAACGCCAGGTGACCAAAGGTGACTGGGTTGTCCGCAGCGTGGATTATGTAGATGAACCCAACGGCACTGTATATTTCTATGCCTCAGGATTCAACGCCGGAGAGGATCCCTACAACCTTCATTATTGCCGCATCAATCTTGACGGAACCGGTTTCAAGGACCTCACTCCCGAAAACGGTAACCACCACGTAAACCTTTCAGCCGACCGTGCTTATTTCACCGACGTGTATTCTCGTCCTGATTTCCCGCCGGTAAGCACATTGAAGCGCACTTCCGACGGTTCTGTAGTGGCTGAACTGGAGAAAGCTGATGTCAGCGAACTCGTTGCCGAAGGGTGGCAGGCACCCGAGGTGTTCTCGGCAAAAGGGCGTGACGGCAAGACTGATATCTGGGGCAACATCCACCGTCCCATGAATTTCGATCCCTCAAAGAAATATCCTGTAGTGGAGATGATCTATGCAGGTCCTCACGACTCCCATGTAGACAAAGACTTCAAGACCGCCAACCATCTTATCTCCAAGTTGGCTGAACTGGGCTTCATAGTGGTTTCTATCGACGGCATGGGCACCTCTAACCGCTCCAAGGCATTCCACGATGTATGCTGGAAAAACCTTAAGGATGCAGGTTTCCCCGACCGCATAGCATGGATGAAAGCGGCAGCCGAGAAATATCCTTATATGGATCTTGACCGTGTGGGTATCTACGGTTGGTCGGCAGGCGGTCAGAACGCTATGGCGGCTCTCCTTTTCCACAATGATTTCTACAAGGCGGCTGTGGCTCTCTGCGGTTGCCACGACAACAGAATGGACAAGATATGGTGGAACGAGCAGTGGATGGGTTATCCTATCGACGAATCGTATAGCGCCTCTTCAAATGTTGACAACGCACATCTCCTGAAGGGTAAACTTCTATTGATCAACGGAGAGCTCGACGACAATGTGGACCCTGCTTCCACTCTCCAGGTGGTAGACGCCCTGATGAAGGCAAACAAGAACTTCGAGCAGCTCTATCTTCCCGGCAAGAGCCATGCACTCGGCGGCACTTTCGAGATCCACAAGATCTATGACCACTTCGTGAAGAACCTCATGGGACAGGAAGTTCCAGAATGGAAATAACGACCACCTGACCACACAGGTTTAAACACACTCTAACGTCGGTCATATCTAAATTCTAACAGATAGACCGTGCCGTTACGAAGAATAAATGATAGTCGGCAAATCAACGAATCGCAATGTAAATCGCTGATTTGCCGATTATTTTTAGTAACTTTAATTTCAAAAGCTATTAATCGATACAAACAACGAAATAATATTATACCAACCGGATGCCTCCGTCAGACTTGAGGATGACACGGTGTGGCTTACACAACAACATATATCCGATTTGTTTCTGCGAGACTGTAATCACGGGTCCGTAATTATTGTGAGGAATATACAAAAAAGAACTCCGTGCAAGTCTAAGACTTGCACGGAGCAGAAACTGTTGGCGGAGAGGACGGGATTCGAACCCGTGGTAGGATTGCTCCTACGTCAGTTTAGCAAACTGGTGGTTTCAGCCACTCACCCACCTCTCCAGTGGATTGTTCCGAATTTAATGCCAATCAAGGCATCCTTTTGCTAAAAGGTTTGCTCCCTTAAGCGACTGCAAAGTTAGAAATTTTTTCTTTCCCTTGCAATAAAATTTTGAAAAATTTTATTGTAAACCATCATTTTTATAATAAAACGTGATTTATGTTTAAAAACATTACATTTAATATTAATTTTAAATAATCACTTATACACTCTTTTCAAAGTTTTTATTAACTTTGGAATTTGATATTTCCTAAACAATCCTTATGTTGAGGAAAATAAGGTTGAGTGAACAAGTTCACTTAAATAATACCTTAAAACATATCTATAACCGCATAAAAACATATAAAAATGAAATATAACCGTATTCTTCTCAAGCTCTCGGGAGAATCCCTAATGGGAAAACAAGGGCACGGTATCGACACCGACCGCCTCAATTCATATGCTCAACAGATACAACAGGCAGTAAACAACGGTGTGCAGGTTGGCATAGTGATAGGTGGAGGCAATATTTTCCGTGGTCTTGCCGGAGCCTCCAAAGGATTTGACCGAGTGAAAGGCGACCAGATGGGTATGCTTGCAACAGTTATAAACTCGCTTGCCCTCAGCTCAGCCCTCGAGGCTATCGGTCAGCCGGCAAAAGTGCTTACCGCAATTCCTATGTTCCCTATCGGTTATGCCTATTCAAAATGGGAAGCTATCAAGGCTATGAAGGAGGGAACGGTCGCCATCATGAGCTGCGGTACAGGTTCTCCTTATTTCACTACCGACACAGGTTCAGCACTCCGCGCAATCGAGATAGAGGCAGACGTGATGCTTAAAGGTACTCGCGTTGACGGCGTCTACACAGCAGACCCGGAGAAAGACCCTTCTGCAACCAAATTCGACCATATCACATACGAGGAAGTCATCGCCCGCAACCTCAAAGTTATGGATATAACCGCCACAGCCCTTTGCAAGGAAAACCACATGCCTATCTATGTATTCAATATGGACAAGGAGGGAAATCTTGCCAAGATGCTCCAAGGGGAGAATGTCGGAACTCTGGTGGATTAATTGATAATTGGAATTATAATTTAATACTATAATATTATGGAAGTTAAGGAATATCTCGACAACGCGAAAGATAACATGGAACTCGCCGTGGAATATCTCGACGACACACTTTCGCACATCCGCGCAGGCAAGGCATCCGCACGTCTGCTCGACGGCATACGCGTAGACTATTATGGTTCTCAGGCTCCCATCTCTAACGTTGCAAATATTTCTGTGCCTGATGCACGCACAATCGCCATCACTCCTTGGGAGAAATCAATGTTCAAGGAGATTGAAAAAGCCATTATCAACTCGGAACTCGGAATCACTCCCGAAAACAACGGTGAAGTGATCCGTCTTTCCATTCCTCCTCTCACAGAAGACCGCCGTAAGCAGCTTGTGAAGCAGAGCAAGGCTGAGGCAGAAACAGCCAAGGTGTCTATCCGCAATGCACGCCGCGAGGCTATCGAGGGTCTGAAGAAAGAGATCAAGAAGGGTCTTAGCGAGGACGCCGAGAAAGATGCCGAAAACGAAGTTCAGAAGCTCCACGACAAATATATGAAGAAGATCGACGAAATCTTCGCAGCAAAAGAAAAGGAGATACTTACTGTATAATTCAACTTTCTTCGAAAGTTGAGGGTTATGGGGTTATAAGGTTAATATACTGACTTTATAACCCCTTTTATAAAATACTATGGTTTCTGTCATCATTCCGGTCTATAACGCTGAAAAATATCTTTCACAAACGATAGACAGCGTGCTTTCCCAGACTTATACCGACTGGGAGCTGATACTTGTGGATGACGGGTCAACCGATTCCTCCGGGAATATATGTGATGAAGCATGTGCCAAAGATTCAAGAATTAAAGTATATCATATAAGTAATGGAGGTCTTTCATGTGCCAGAAATTTAGGTCTGGACAATGCCGCCGGCGATTTTATATTTTTTTTAGATGCAGACGACCTTCTTCCTTCCAGAGCTATAGAGACCTTATTACTTTTTTCAAAAGAATGTGATATAGTCTCCGCCCCCTTAAAACACTTTAAAGATTCTAAAAGACCTTCGGATAAATGTGTAGCCTCTTCTCTTAGTAATTATACACTTTCTTCTATTGAAGCTCTCGAAAATATACTTTATCAGAAAAATATTGACAATTCTGCATGTGGGAAACTCTACTCTTCCAATATATGGAAAGGAGTGCGTTTCCGTGCAGGCACCGGTTATGAAGACCTTGATATAATCTCATCATTATTTTTAAAAGCAAATAGAGTTGTAATTCTTGAAACACCACTCTACTATTACAGGCAACATAAGGAAAGCTATATCCACACCTTCTCATTGAACAGGGCTGACGTTTTAGAGGTGACAAAAAGGCTCACGGACTACGTATCCGCTGAATGTCCAGAATTATTAAAGGCGGCACGTTCACGCCAGCTTAGCGCCAATTTCAACATGCTCGGACTTATTGCCGCAAATAGAAAGTATATTGAAGGAGATGCCGGCAAAGCAAATGAAATAGCCTACAGATGCTGGAATAAAATAAAGGAGTTGCGCGGAGAATCTTTGCGCAACCCCTCTGTAAGGTTAAAAAACAAGATAGGGATAGTAGCCTCTTATATAGGAGGGAGAAGGCTTGTGGAAGTCCTCTCTCTACTAATTTACAAATAGTGGGAATCTCTATACATAATGGCTTACAAACTGCCACAAAGCGATTCCTGCGCTCACCGAGACATTGAGAGAGTGTTTCACACCAGCCTGTGGTATCTCTATAACCACATCGGCAATATCCACGATGCACTGATCCACACCATTCACCTCGTTGCCGACCACAAGCAGATATCTTTCACTCTTATCAGGAGAGAAGTCCTGAAGTGCGATGCTGTTGTGGGTCTGTTCAAGCACACATATCTTCCAACCCTCATTCTGCAATCTCTTCGCCTCTTCGAAGGAATTTTCCACATGTCTCCATTCCACACTCTCTTCCGCACCTAAAGCTGTCTTGGTTATCTCCGGATGTGGCGGGCATCCCGTAATACCTGCCAATATCATCTCTTTAATAAGGAATGCGTCGGCTGTGCGGAAAATAGCCCCTACATTATACATTGACCGCACATTGTCGAGCAATACACACAGCGGGAGCTTCTCTATTTCCTTATATTGGCTGAGACTGCAGTTTGTGAGTTCAAATATATTTTTCTTCGCCCTGTCCAAGTTACAATTAGCAATTAATAATTAGTAATTAGTAATTTAAGTTACACTTGAAGGTCATTATTGGGTTTGAGGCTAAAGTATTATTTTAGTAACTTACAAATAATGATGATTAGACCTATCTGAGTTTACCCCTCAGCCCTAAGCTCCATTACTAATTGATAATTACTAATTGATAATTGAAAAAAGCCCTAAACCCTAAACTATTTAGACATCTCGAGCATACGCTTGATGGGACGAAGCGCCTTTTCTGCTATCTCCGGATCCACATTCACTTCGGGCTTGCCGTCGCGCAATGCCTCATACACCTTTTTTAGGGTGTTGAGCTTCATGAAATCGCATTCGTTGCACTGGCACTCCGCATCTTCGGCAGGTGCAGCAAGGAATGTCTTTTCCGGACATTTGTTGCGCATCTCAAAGAGAATGCCGCTTTCCGTGACCACTATATATTCGGGAGCATCGTCTTTAGTAGCAAAATCAAGGAGGGCAGCTGTCGAGCCCACCTTATCGGCTATCATTTGTAAGGGACGGCGACATTCCGGATGTACGAGCACCTTTGCCAAAGGATGTCGCCTCTTCATCTCTGCAATCTTTTCGAGGGAGAAACGGTCGTGGACATGGCATGCCCCGTTCCACAGAAGCATGTTGCGCCCCGTCACACTATTTATATATTCACCCAAATTATGGTCAGGACCGAATATGATCTTTTCATCTTCCGGAAGCTGCTCCACTATCTTGCGGGCATTTCCGGAGGTGACAACTATATCTGTATGCGCCTTGACTGCTGCAGAAGTATTAACGTAGCTTATCACAGTGTGGTCAGGGTGCTCCTTTACGAATTTTTCAAATTCCACAGGATCGCAGCTGTCGGCAAGCGAACATCCGGCGGCTGTGTCGGGAATGAGAACAATCTTGTCGGGACATAAGATTTTGGCGGTCTCACCCATGAAATTCACCCCACACATCACAATCATATCCGCGTCGGTCTTGGCAGCCTGTTGAGCCAAAGCAAGGGAATCACCTATGAAATCGGCAATCTCCTGAATTTCGTCGCGCTGATAATAGTGTGCCATGATAAGAGCGTTTTTCTCTTTTTTAAGGCGTGCGATCTCCTCTCTGATATTGTCAGCGGAAGATGCGTTGGGAGTTGCGTTCATCTTTGTTTTTTATTTAATAAAAATTTTAAATCATTATAAAAAATAATCAACAACAATAAAGACTGTCAATAACCGCAAATAAGTTTTATGCCTAAAATTTGGAAATATGAGTTATTGAATTTTTATAAGCCGTTATTGTCATATTATCTACAGGCGGTTTTATTGTAAATCAGAATTATGCTGACTTTATTTACACGCTGTAGATAACTGCAAAGTTAATAAATTTCTACGTGATGAGGAGTAGAAAACTGTAGAAAACCCCGGTTTTTGCTGTAGAAATCGCTGCAGACAACTATGCTTAAAAATAGTTGTGGGGTAATAATATCATGTAAGAGGCTATCTCTCAGAGAACATTTCTAATTTGCAATAGAAACGGCAATAAGTTTTAAATCACTTTTCATCGTCATTTTTACGGCTTTCCTTCAGCTTTTCTACCACTTTTCTACAAGTTATCTACAGCCTCGGAGGTTGATGGGTTAGTGTTTAGGGTTTATGTTTAAGTATAATTTGGAGCTAATGACGAATGAACTGATAACCTTTCAGGTTATAGAAATTGACTGCGACATACGACTGCCACCTGTGAAAAATGAAAGCGGGAGCTGCAGACGCCACGTCCGCTTGCTCCCGCAACATCAAGGTTACGAAAAGGTGTTTTCCTTTTAGAATGATGCCATCCCTTGAAATGGCATTCTTAGTTTTGATTTTATAAGCACAAAAAATTTTCCTTCCACCGGATGAATTTACCCACAGATTTCTCTTCTCAAATCAATGTAAAAAAGAAGAGACCACGTCTTATTCTCTTAATGGAGGTTTGATATAATAACCATTAAAAAAATATGGAGGTTCACTCCATATATCAATTTTAACTTTTCATATTTATCATGGTTAAGAAACGAGCTCTAAAAAAGAAAAAGCGATATCATGAGACACCGCTTTTGATAAAGTTTGAAAGATTCATATTCTATAATAATGTCCTCCCTTTTTCGATTGCCTGCTGATTGAGGGGGATAAGGGCGTGGTGGCGTTCCGGAAGCGATTTCTTCAGGCCTTTGATAACGTTCTCCATCGGGAGCTTATAAGGCATAGCCTCAAGGAGCGCACCCATTACGACCATATTGTAGGCTTTTGGATGACCGATCTCAAGTGTAGCTTCCATTGCCTTTATAGGGAAGATATTGATATCGTCGCGGGTTGGGAGCTTGTGAATGCCGCTTGTGTCGAAGATAAGGATACCCCCTTTTTTCACACGGGGAGAAAACTTGTCGAGACTCTGCTGATTGAGAGCCACGACAATGTCGTAGGTATCCAGCACGGGAGAAGAAATGCGTTCGTCGGAAAGAATCACGGTTACGTTTGCCGTACCTCCTCTTTGTTCAGGTCCGTAGGAAGGCATCCAGGTCACTTCCTTGTTGTCCATAAGCCCGGAATAGGCAAGGATCTTACCCATTGAAAGCACACCTTGTCCGCCAAATCCCGCTATAATAATCTCTTCTTTCATTTCTTTAAAATTTAGATGTTTTTGAGGTCGCCGAGAGGATATTTCTCAAACATGTGCTGAGCCATCCATTCGTTAGATTCCACGGGGCTCATTTTCCATCCGGAGTTGCAAGTGGAGACTATCTCCACCACAGAAGTGCCCTTTTTTGCAATAGCGTTTTCAAAAGCCTTCTTTATGCATGCTTTTGTTTTCCTGACTGCGGCAGGGGTATGTACAGCCTGGCGGGTGACGTAGCAGGTGCCGTCGAGTATAGCCATAAGGTTGGTTATTTCAAGAGGGTGTCCGTTAAGGTCTACGCGTCTGCCGTAAGGGGTGGTGGCTGTCTTCTGTCCTATGAGGGTGGTGGGAGCCATCTGTCCTCCTGTCATACCATAAATGGCATTGTTGACAAAAATCATGACGATATTTTCACCACGGTTTGCGGCATGGATAGATTCTGCCGTGCCGATTGCCGCCATGTCTCCGTCGCCCTGATAGGTGAACACCACATTATCTTGCCATAACCGGCTCACAGCCGTAGCCACTGCGGGAGCGCGCCCGTGTGCCGCCTCCACCCAGTCAACATCAACATAATTATAAGCGAACACGGCGCAACCCACAGGAGAAACGCCGACAGTCCTATCGGCAATACCCATTTCGGCGATCACCTCGGCAAGCAGTTTATGGACGACGCCATGGCTGCATCCGGGGCAATAATGCATGTGAACATCATCTATGAGTTCAGGCTTGCAATACACCTTGTTTTCTTCCTTTATTATATCCTGGATATCCATTGCTTTTATCTTTATAAGTAGTTGGTCATTGTCGGACAATACTATTTGCTTTCGGCTACCAGTTTAGCCTCCAGGGCGTCGACAATTTCCTGAGGACTTGGAATTATACCGCCGAGACGGCCGTAGTGTTCAACAGGGAGACGGTCGTGGACAGCAAGACGCACGTCTTCAATCATCTGACCGGCGTTAAGCTCCACGCACAGGATCCCTTTCTTGCCTTGGGCAGCTTTTTCAACCGCCTCTTTAGGGAAAGGCCAGAGAGTGATTGGGCGAACGATGCCCACCTTTATACCTTTTTCTTCTGCAATTTCCATTGCTTTGGTGCAAATTCGTGCAATAGACCCGAATGCTACCATAAGGTAATCGGCACCTTCCACATTTATTTCTTCCCAGCGGGTTTCATTTTTCTCTATTTCCCGGTAAGTTGCCTGCAGACGCTGGTTGATCACTTCCATTCTTGAGGATTCGAGCTCAAGGGATGTGATCACATTACGTTTCCTGTCACCTTTTTTACCTGTGATAGCCCAGGGGCATTGCTGTCTGATTTCTTCATCGGTTCGGCGGGGACGTTGCGGAGGGAGCACAACTTTTTCCATCATCTGCCCTACAATACCGTCCGCAAGAATCATTGCAGGAGTGCGGTATTTGAAAGAGAGGTCGAAGCCGAGTGCAACAAAATCCACCATTTCCTGAACGGAAGCCGGGGAAAGCACTATAAGGTGGTAGTCTCCATGTCCCCCCCCTTTTGTTGCCTGAAAATAATCAGCCTGCGAAGGCTGTATAGTGCCGAGACCCGGACCGCCACGCATCACATTGAGGATAAGGGCAGGCAATTCAGAGCCCGCTATATAAGAAATACCTTCCTGTTTAAGGCTTATTCCCGGAGATGAAGATGATGTCATGACGGCTTTACCGGTAGCGGCACCTCCATATACCATGTTGATGGCTGCCACTTCAGATTCTGCCTGAAGCACCACCATACCGGTGGTTTCCCAGGGCATAAGAGCTTCCAAGGTTTCAAGCACTTCCGATTGAGGAGTGATGGGATAACCGAAATAGCCGTCGCATCCGTACAGGATCGCTGCATGAGCGACTGCCTCGTTACCCTTCATAAGTCTTACCTCTTCTTTCATTATTCACTAATTTTAGTTTCGCAAGCTTGCTTAATGATTTATAACCTTAAACTTCCGCTCGCGAAAGCTGAATCAATAATCTTAATAGTCAGGTGTAGAGTTTTAGTTCAGAGACTTCTCCAATCACCAATTGCTAATTGCTAATTGTCTACACTTTTACTCTATACACTTCTATGCATGCGTCAGGACATACCCACGCACAAGAACAGCACCCGGTGCAGTTGTCGGGATTAGCCATAAAAGCGTAATGGTATCCACGGTCGTTTACTTCGTTGGGCTGTAAGGAAAGCGTATCGGTGGGACACGCAGCCACACACAGATTGCAACCTTTGCAGCGTTCTACGTTGACAGTGATTGCGCCTTTAACTTTTGCCATGTCTGTTTTCGGTTAATAATTATGGAAAAGTTATCGCAATGATACTTTTCTTGAGTTAGATTTCACAAAAGTAGTAAAAAACTTTTGCAAAAGAGGGTGATTTTGTATGTTGAACAGCATAAAATATGTTGTCCAACATAAATAACGTATAAAAATCAATAAAAAGTTTATTTATTGCTTCGCAGGAGTGAGGATTTCTTTAAGTTTCTTCATCCCTTCGGTGGCAGTCGCTTTTATGACAGTGACGCCGGGCATCCCGATGGCTGAAGGTGCCGGATTAGGGTCTATATAATATATAGGCGTGCCCGGTCTGACACACTGGATGAGTCCGGCGGCGGGATAGACAGCGAGAGAAGTGCCGATCACGACGAAAATGTCGGCATCGTAGACCCACTCCATTGCTTTTTCTATATTTGGGACAGGTTCTTGAAAAAAGACGATATGGGGACGCATGAGATCTCCTCTTTTTCCACGTGTCTGAGGGGTGGTCTCGAGATGTTGTATGTCAAGCGACTCAATATAATCAGGATCGCTGACAGAACGAATCTTCATCAGCTCGCCGTGTAGGTGGAGCACTTTTGAACTCCCCGCTCTTTCGTGGAGGTCGTCTACATTTTGGGTTATGACATAGACATCATAATTCTCTTCAAGATCAACGAGAGCTTTATGAGCGTCGTTTGGGAATTTTGAAACGAGGTCTTTTCTTCTTGCATTATAGAATTGGTGCACAAGTTCAGGATTACGCCTGAAACCATCGGCAGACGCCACTTCCATCACAGGATAGTTTTCCCAAAGACCTCCCGCATCGCGAAAAGTCGATATGCCGCTCTCGGCGCTTATTCCTGCACCGGAAGAAATTACGAGTTTAGGTTTTGCCATAATATAGGTTTTTAAGTCATAACACACTCAGTTCATGTTTTGATTAGAGTGATGGAGTGTAGGCTTAATGCATCATCTTAATCGGAGAGATTTGCGAAATTAACTTAATTAATTCATATATCAACAATAATTGCACTCAAACAAATCAATTTGTGCAAAATTACTCACAATCACGAACTTTGTGCAAATCCAGGTGCATTTATTCTTGTTGATTCATAGTTTTGAGATAAGTGAAAAAATCGTTTTCGTTAGTCTTTTTCTCTTTTTAAAGCCGGGGGAAATAAACTTTTAAAGAATATATTGTCTTAATGATAAACTATCAAACGATTGTATAACAACAAATGGTCGAAATATAAAACTTATCAGCATAAGGTGTTATTAGGACCATGTTAAAATATCAACGCTATGAAGAAGATAATAACCTGTATGTTTCTCTCCCTGTTTCTTATGATAGGCAGTGTGGAAACCTTTGCCGACAATCATGGAGACCATGGCAGAGATCGGAAGGAGCAACGCGATAACCGTCGCGGAGGGAGAAATGAAAACCGCGAAAAAGGAAAGAGCCACAATAGAGGAAGCAATAATCGCCACGGCAAAAAAGACAATGAAAAAAGGGGAAAAGATTATCGTCACGGAAAACAACATAATGATTTCCGTCCAGGCAAAGGGCATTCGATGCCTGCTCCGGGACATGGTGTGAGACGTCACGCACCGGCTCATGTCCATCATCATCATCCGCACCCACGTCCACACCATTATGCCCCGGCTCCCCCTCCTCCTCCTCCTCGTCTTAGCCACATGGTGAGATATGCCACAAGAGGATGTCGTGATGTAGCTGTATGGCAGATTGATTATGACACATATATTGTGAAATATCGTCGGGGCAACAGGTATTATACACAGTATTTATATCCATACGCAGACAGGTATGGAGACCGTAGCCTGATAACTGTCAACTGGCAGCCCCTTTCGCCCTGGACACTTATCCCACCGATTCAACTGAATATAAATTTGTAGGGGGTATGGTTTAGAGTTTATGGTTTAGGGTTTAATTTAAGGAATTTTGTGTAAGGAATGTCTGCCGTTTCATTAAAAAGATGGAACGGCAGACATTTCTATATAATAGGGATGCATGATAAATATGGATTTTTTATGTAAATTTGCATCATGGAAGAAGAAGATTTTGACATCAGGGAGAGGCAGGTGCGCGACTCTGAAAAAGATGTGGAGAAGGCTCTTCGTCCGTTGGCGTTTGACGACTTCAGCGGGCAGGATAAAATTATAGATAATCTCCGGGTCTTCGTGAAGGCGGCACGCCTTCGTGGTGAGTCGCTTGACCATACTTTGCTTCATGGTCCTCCGGGACTCGGAAAGACCACCCTTTCGAATATTATAGCCAATGAACTTGGCGTAGGGTTTAAAGTGACTTCAGGACCGGTGCTCGACAAACCGGGAGATCTTGCCGGTATCCTCATGAGTCTGGAGGAGAACGATGTGCTTTTTATAGACGAGATTCATCGTCTTCATCCCATTGTGGAAGAATATCTCTATTCCGCGATGGAAGATTACCGTATCGATATTCTTCTTGACAAGGGTCCCGGAGCCAAGAGCGTGCAGCTCACGATATCTCCGTTCACTCTAATAGGGGCCACCACAAGAAGCGGCTTGCTCACATCGCCCCTCCGTGCAAGATTTGGAATAAACTGCCATCTTGAATATTACGACCATTCAATATTGAAGGGTATTGTGCGCAGGTCTGCAGGATTGCTGCGCGTGGGTATAGCAGATGAGGCGGCAATGGAGATAGCGCTCAGAAGCCGTGGCACCCCGCGTATCGCCAACGCCCTTCTGAGGCGTGTGAGAGATTTTGCAATGGTGAAAGGTAACGGCTTTATTGACATCGACATAGCCCGGCATGCACTTGAGGCATTGAATATAGACCGCTATGGTCTCGATGAGATAGATAATCGTATTCTGCTCACTATTATTGATAAATTCAAGGGGGGGCCTGTAGGATTATCGACCATAGCCACTGCATTGGGAGAAGATCCGGGCACACTTGAAGAGGTCTACGAACCATTTCTCATAAAAGAAGGTTTTCTTAAACGTACACCCCGTGGAAGAGAAGCCACGGATCTTGCGTATACACATCTTGGACGCCGGCGTATCAGTGCTCCGGGCAGTCTGTTTGAAGAGGATTGAAAATAATATGGCAGGAATAAAATCTCTGGCGAAAGACACGGCTGTCTATGGGCTGAGCAGCATTGTGGGCAGATTTCTCAACTGGTGTCTTGTGCCTCTTTATGTTTATCTTTTCCCATCGCAGGAATATGGGGTTGTCACATATCTTTATGGAGCGACCGCGGTTGCTTTGGTGATCCTCAATTACGGTATGGAGACAGGATTCTTCCGTTTTGCCAACAAGGAAAAGGATCCGGAGTCTGTCTACACCACTTCCCTTATTTCAGTGGGATTCACTTCATTATTGTTCATATTGCTATTGTCTTTGTTTCTGCAGCCTGTTTCGGCCGCATTGACATTGCCACACCATTCCCTCTATGTGTGGATCATGGGTGTGACGGTTGCTATCGATGCATTTTCCAACATCCCGTTCGCGTATCTCAGATATAAGAACAAGGCATGGCGTTTCGCGGGCATAAAGCTACTCAATGTGGCATTCAACATAGGGTTGAATATGTTCTTCCTTTTGGGATGTCCCGCAATAATGAAACATTGTCCGGGAGCCATAAGTTGGTTTTATCAACCTTGTGGAGGTGAGGCTTTTGGCATAGGATGGATTTTTGTAGCCAACATCTTGTCTACGCTTCTTGTGTTGCTTTGCCTTATGCCGCAGCTGCTCGGCAGGAAATATGTATTTTTATGGGATCTGTTCAAAAAGATGCTTTCATACAGCTGGCCACTCCTTATATTAGGGGTGGCAGGTATGCTCAGCCAGAACATGGGTCAGCTTATAATACCTTACCTTTTTCCGGATGCCGAGACGGCGGCACGCTCCATGGTGGGCATATACGGGGCAAACATGAAGATCGCCATTGTCATGGTGATGTTTACTCAGGCATTCAGATATGCCTACGAGCCGTTTATATTCTCACAGGCTCGGGGAGCCGGGGAGGATAAAAGCCGGGCTTATTGCGATGCGATGAAATATTTTATAATTTTCGGATTGCTTATATTCCTTGGGGTGATGTATTATCTTCCGGTGCTAAAATATTTTATCTCTCCGGGCTATTGGAGCGGATTGAGGGTGGTGCCGATAATGATGCTTGCCGAGTTATGTTTCGGGGTGTTCTTCAATCTCTCGTTATGGTATAAGCTTACCGACCGTACGCAGTGGGGTATGTATTTCTCTCTGATATGTTTTGTGCTTATGTTGGGTCTTAATGTATGGCTTGTGCGAATGATAGGGATTCCCGACGGATATATGGGTTCGGCATGGGCGGCGTTGATAAGCTATTTTGTAGTGATGGTGATGAGCTATTTTGCAGGTAAGAAATATTATCCCCTCCCCTATCAGACCGGAAGGATATTCATGTATCTTCTGCTTGCAGGTGTGCTGTATGTAGGGGGAATGCTGATGGAGAACTTCTTCACCACTTGGATCACATACGTGGCGCGTTTTGCTTTGCTTATGGTCTATGTAGGTGTTGTGGCGCTTTTTGAGGAGATTCCGTTCCTTTCGCCATTGATGCGTCGTCTGAAAGGATAAGAAATTTACGGGAATTGTAAAAGATTATACATATATTTGATAATCAATAAAACAGCCATCCCTTATGCCTCATCGCATAAGGGATGGCTGTTTTATTGATTGTTGTAATATTTTGGAGATTATTTATCGCGCATGAATATGGAGATGGGGGTTCCATGGAAATCCCATTTTTCGCGTATCTTGTTTTCAAGGAAGCGGCGGTAAGGTTCTTTAACCCATTGCGGAAGATTGCAGAAAAATATAAAAGTGGGTATCACAGACTCCTTAAGCATGGTGACATATTTGATTTTTACAAACTTGCCTTTGTTGCTTGGTGGCGGAGTGACAGCTATCTGCTCAAGCATATAGCTGTTGAGTTGGGATGTCGGGATAAGTCGGCGCCGGTTGTTATAAACCTCGATAGCAGTCTCGAGCACCTTATAAATTCTCTGTTTTGTGATTGCCGAGGTGAAAAGAATCGGGAAATCAGTGAATGGCGCGAAACGCTGCCGTATGGCATTCTCGAAATTCTTTTGAGCCGTGATAGATTTGTCTTCAACGAGGTCCCACTTGTTGACGCATACCACAAGCCCTTTCTTATTACGCTGGATAAGTCCGAATATGCTTGCGTCCTGACCTTCGATGCCGCGGGTGGCGTCGATCATGAGGATGCAGACATCGCTTGCCTCGATTGCACGGATAGACCGGATTACGCTATAATATTCGATGTCTTCGTTCACCTTCTGCTTCTTACGGATTCCGGCGGTGTCAACAAGATAGAAGTCGAATCCGAATTTATTGTAGCGGTGATAGATAGAATCGCGGGTGGTGCCGGCTATATCGGTCACTATGTGGCGCTCTTCACCGATAAAGGCATTGATAAGAGAAGATTTTCCGGCATTCGGACGTCCTACGATGGCAAATTTAGCCACATTTTCTTCGGGCTTGTCGTCTTCCGACGGCTCCGGCATATCTTCTATTATCTTGTCAAGGAGTTCTCCGGTGCCGCTTCCGTTTGCCGACGACACTTCAATCGGGTCACCCAACCCGAACGAATAAAATTCAGGGATATTGAAACGTGCGTCGCCCTTGTCTTCCTTATTGGCGACGAGGATCACAGGTTTTTTTGAACGGCGAAGAATAGCCGCCACCTGATCGTCGAGATCTGTGACTCCGTTAGAGGCATCCACCACAAACAGGATCACGTCTGCCTCTTCAATAGCGATATGCACCTGTTTGTTGATCTCTCCCTCGAAGATGTCTTCAGAATTGACCACCCAACCGCCGGTGTCGACGATAGAAAATTCCTGTCCACACCAGTCGACCATTCCATATTGCCGGTCGCGTGTGGTGCCCGCGGTGTCGTCGACAATTGCGCTGCGGGTCTGCGTCAAACGGTTGAAGAGGGTTGATTTACCCACATTCGGCCGCCCTACTATTGCTACTAATCTGCTCATCTGTTATTTAATTTAAGTCTCGCAAGGTGAATTAAAAGTCTTTTGTTGTTGGTAGTCTCAACGGTCTCACAACTCACAACTTCGAAACTTGAATATTTGATTATTCTATATAACCGAAAGCACGGAGTTTGCTCTCGCGATTGCGCCAGTCTTTCTCCACTTTCACGAATATTTCAAGAAATACTTTCTTGCCGAAAAATTTTTCGATATCGTGGCGTGCCTCGATTCCGACTTTCTTTATTTTTTCTCCTCCCTTGCCAATGATTATGCCTTTCTGTGAATCTCGCTCCACATAAATGACCGACATGATATGTATGGCGTTCTCTTTTTCTTCAAATTTCTCTACGAGCACTTCTGTGCTGTAGGGAATCTCCTTGTCGTAGTTAAGAAGAAGTTTTTCCCTAATTATCTCGGTCACGAAGAAACGTGCCGGTTTGTCTGTGAGCGCATCTTTGCCGAAAAATGGAGGCGATACAGGCAGGAGGTCCACAATCCGGTTCTTGAGATTTTCAATATTGAAATGCTCTTTAGCGCTTGTAGGGAAAATTTCGGCATTAGGGAGACGTTTGTGCCATTCCTCAACAAGTTTCTCAAGGTCGCCGTCCCCTTTCAAAAGGTCAATTTTGTTGACTACCAACAAAACAGGGATATTCTCTTTTGCAACACGGTCAAGATAATCCTTATTTTTTTCAGGATCTTCCACCACGTCGGTGACGTAAAGGAGAATGTCAGCATCTGTCAATGCGCCTTCAGAAAATTCAAGCATAGATTCCTGAAGTTTATATTTGGGCTTAAGTACACCGGGGGTGTCGGAATATACGATCTGGTAGTCGGGGGTGTTGACAATCCCCATAATACGGTGTCGGGTGGTCTGAGCTTTCGAAGTGATGATAGAAATGCGTTCCCCCACGAGGTCGTTCATGAGAGTAGACTTACCGACATTAGGATTTCCGACAATGTTTACGAACCCTGCCTTGTGGGTTTGGGGTATATCTTTTATTTCTTCTTCCATGTCAATAAAAATTTGGGTTATAAACGGTCGCACAATATATCGGCCTATAGAATAAACGTCATATCGGGCGGAGGTGTTCAGCGCTCGGGAAGGAGAAGGGAAGTGTTTTTAATAAAAACGGGTCGATGGAAAGAATAATCCATTGACCCGTAAAAGATAAAGTTCATCCGGGTTTGAGATCAGGAATCAAAAGCCCAGATAAGATACATAGCACCCCAGGTGAATCCTGCACCGAATGCAGTCATCACGATCTTATCGCCTTTCTTGAGTTTGTGTTTATACTCGTCAAGGCAAAGAGGAATAGATGCTGCGGAAGTGTTGCCATAATGCTGGATATTGACGAGCACTTTGTTTTCATCAATTTTTGTTCTGCCGGCAACCGCCTCGATGATTCTGAGGTTTGCTTGATGAGGAACAAGCCAGTCGATCTCCTCTACAGTGAGATTATTGCGCTTCATCACAGATAAAGAAGAAGAAAGCATGTCTTGAACCGCATTCTTGTAGACGTTTCTACCTTCCTGATAAATATAGTGTTCGCGCGCTTCAACAGTTTCGATTGAAGCCGGTTTGACAGAACCGCCGGCTTTCATCAGGAGATGAGGCAGCCCGGTGCCGTCGATATGGAATTCGCCGTCGATTACGCCTACGTTTTCTTCAGTCGGCTCCACAAGAACTGCGGCGGCAGCGTCGCCAAACAAAGGACAAGTGGCACGGTCTTGATAATCAACCATGCTTGACATCTTTTCAGCACAAACCACAATCACCTTTTTATAAAGTCCACTCTGGATATATGCCCTTGCTGCCTGGAGGGTCACGATAAATCCGGCACAAGCCGCTTGTATATCATAAGAGTAGGCATTTGTTAGACCGAGCTCATGGGCGATTACAGATCCTGTTGAAGGGAAACGATAATCAGGGTTGGAAGTTGCGCAGATGAGGAGGTCTATTTCTTCCGGTTTGGTTGAAGTAGAGTCAAGAAGTTTCTCAACTGCCTTGATTCCAAGGTAGCTGGAACCCTTAGAGTCATCCTTAAGGATTCTGCGCTCCTTGATGCCGACACGGGTGGTGATCCACTCGTCGTTGGTGTCGACCATCTTGGAAAGCATATCATTGTCGAGGATGTCGTCAGGGACATAAGAAGCGATACCGCTGATTTTTGCGTTTAGCATAATTGCTGCTTAGAAATGAACTATAAAATGTAGGCGACTCCACCGTGGTTGTCCGGTGGAGTCAGCCTGATGGTTTAGCCTCTGATAATGATGGGTATATGTGCCCCGGTTTTGTCAGACGTTAGCTTTCTCGATAACCTGTTTTCCGCGATAGTATCCGCATTCGCCACAAACAGTGTGGTAAATGTGCCATGCGCCACAGTTAGGACAGATAGCCAGTGTCGGGATAAGAGCTTTGTCGTGAGTACGACGTTTCGCGGTGCGGGTATGCGATTGTCTTCGTTTAGGATGTGCCATTGTTCTATAGTTTTAATTATTTTATTAATGTCTGTTTATGAGGTGAGATTATTGTTTTTATTTATTCGTCGTTGTCGACTTCGTTTGCAATCTCTTCATCCACTTCGTCAAGCGCCTCATCAATATCGTCACCTGCGTTTGAACGATGTTTATGAAGGGCTGCCGCCATAGCCCTGTTGCATTTCCCGAGAGGGTGAACGTGTCTGAGGGGAATGGTGAGCACGATAGTGTCGTAGAGCATATATGCCACATTTATATAGCTGTCGCTCTCCGGAATTATGAGAAGATCGTCGGTCTCGTCATTATAATCTTCACCATATTTCACAGTGATGTGATAAGTGGTGTCAACGTCAAGGTCTATAGGGTCAAGACAACGGTCGCACGGCACCTGGATCATTCCCTTGCAAGCGAACGTAAGGTCGTATGCCCCGTTCTTTTTTATCAGATCGAGGTGTACGTGTACGTCGGATGATATGACATCGGGATTTTCCATGTTTTTGAAAAACTCCGAGCCACACTCAAATTCTTGTTCATGTTTCCCGTCTGACAATGAGGCGAGCTGAACTTTATATTGCGAAAATTTTCCCACTTTTTGAGAATGTTATCAACCGTCTGGCGGGATTGCCGATAAATAGCGCCGTCAGACGGTTTTATTTTTCTGTACCTCCGAGGAGAATCGAACTCCTATCTAAAGTTTAGGAAACTTCTATTCTATCCGTTGAACTACAGAGGCAGACACATATATTCGACAGCCGATACCCCGACGGGAGATAACAGATGTCGGTATTGTGACGCAAAATTAGTGAAAATTTTGATTTTGTGCAAAATTACTTTGTCAAAACATTACCCGAAACAACGATTTAAGGCTTTTTTACTTTTAAATGCGGTATATAACACGTTTTTTATCTCATTTTAAGCACAGTCCCTGGCTCGTCTTTCGCTTTTTTATTGAGTTCTTTTATTGTTTTCATTTTTATTCCGTAGCGTTGCGCCACTGAATGAAGGCTCTCCCCTTCCCCGATTGTGACGGATGCAATCCCTTCCGGGGCTTCGTCGAGTTTTTCTTCGAGATACACTTCTTCCCACGCCTTAATTTCATGGTCTTTCCCGGCGTCGTTATATCCCATAAGTTTTTTTGGTTTCAGGTTAAATTCTTTGGCGATCGAAGCGTATGTGTCGCCGGGTGTGGCAACTACATAATGCAAACCTCTTGAGCGGCGCACCGGGTGGGTGCGTACAAGCATATCGCGTATGAACGCCACTGTCTCCTCTGAATTTCTTCCGCTTTCCGTGTCGTATGTATATAAGGAATATCTTTCAATTATTGTGATCAGGCGCGCGGCATAGTTTGGGTCTGTGGCATATCCGCATTCATGGAGTCCTTTCGCCCAGTTCTGATAGTCGGTGACATCAAGCTTGAACAGCTTTTGATATCTCGAGCGGCGCAAGAACAGGGAATGGTCGCGAAAACTTTCCTCTACCGTGTTGTATTTTCTGAAACATTCATTTGGAGCGTCATCGTTTCGTTTCACGCTCTTTCCTTTCCATTCCTTATGGCATTTTATGCCGAAATGGTTGTTGGCTTTTGATGCGAGTGTACTCCTGCCTGCCGCGCTTTCAAGGAGTCCCTGAGCGAGGGTGATTGATGCCGGGATCCCGAATTCATCCTGGTGTTCAATAGCAAGGGAGGAATATCTGTCGATATATTCCTCGTATGGATCGGACGCCAATACTGAGATTGAAGAGATAAAGGATAGGATAACGATCGCAATAAAGTATGTGGATTTCATTGTTTACATATTAGAATATGCAAAATTAAGTAATTTTATTTTCTCAGTAAGATGAATTTGTTTAAATTCGCTTAAAATTGATAATGATGAGAGAATTCAAGATAACCACAATGGTGAAGGAATGTTCGGTAGATGAACTTTCTAAGGAAGACCGTGAACTTGTTGACGCGGCAAAAGAGGCTACACGCACGTCTTATGCCGTGTATTCAAAATTTCATGTCGGTGCGGCAATACGCATGGCAGACGGGTCGATAGTGAAAGGTTCTAATCAGGAGAATGCCGCCTATCCTTCGGGATTATGTGCCGAGCGCACAGCAGCCTTCTACGCGTCGGCATCACATCCAGGCATGGCCATGAAGAAGATAGCGATCGCAGCCTGGACAAAATTGCGTATGCCCGAAAATCTTGAATGGGAAGATTATTTTCAGGCTAACCCTATCAGCCCCTGCGGTGCCTGCCGTCAGGCGCTTCTTGAATATGAGGCAGCCTACGGACCCATCGAGGTGATTCTTTATGGCAGAGAGAAAACCTACATCCTTCCCTCCATCTCATCACTTCTTCCGTTCTCCTTCACCGAATTTTAAGGATGTTCTTTAATACAATCAGCTAAAAGAAGTTTCCATACAGTTGAATACGCGTGTG